>JAGBAT010000083.1 GCA_017938835.1 Oscillospiraceae bacterium
CAGATAGAACACGCCGGTGTAGAACAGAGGCCAGGTGATGCCGGCACTCTTCATAAAGGCGAAGCCTGCCTGTGTCACTTCGTAGGCAGAGATCATGCGGGCAAGGGAGGTATCCTTGACCAACGTGATGATCTCATTGGACATAGGGGGTACGATACGCTTGATCATCTGCAGGAGGGTGATGTCCTTGAAGATCTGCCACTTGGTCATGCCAAGCACCTGACCGGCTTCCTGCTGACCCTTGGGGACACCTTCAATGCCGCCTTGATAAATAACAGAGAAGTAGCAGGCGTAGTTCAGGGTGAAAGCTACCACGGTGGCGATCACACGCTCATTTTCCACACTGTTCCAGGGGTTGGCATCAAACCACAAGCCGGGGCCGTAGAAAACGATGATCAGCTGCAGCATCAGGGGGGTGCCGCGGAAGACCCAAACCACCAGCTTGCACAGGGCACTGACCGGAGTCAGGTTCCGCAGCCAGCCGGGAAGGGCTGCTGCGCGCTTCAGGGGCGTCCACTTGTTCATCAGGCCGAAGGCCAAGACGAGGCCAAGGGGCAGCGCAAAGATGAGGGTCAGTGCGAAGATTTCAACTGTGGTGGCAAAGCCGCTCATCAGGGTTTTTGTCACGGTCCAAAACATGGTTTCTTTCTCCTATATCATGCCAATAGCAGAGAGCATAACACTCTCTGCTGTTGGTGTGGTGTTTATTTTCAATTGTACCGATTTATTCAGCGGGGACAACAACGACCTGTGCGTTGTTGCAGTAAGGGTTGGAGCAATCCATTGCGTTCATGACTTCGCTGGTCAGGGTCATGCCGTTCCATACGCAGTCGATATTCTTTGCGTTGACTTCGTTGATCTTCATATCCCAGTCAATGACAACGAATTCGATGTCAACACCCAGTTCTTCTGCAACCAAACGAGCCATGTCAGCGTCAAAGCCGATCCATTCGTTGTTTGCATCCAGATAGTCCATGGGGGCGAACTCGGTCACGCCAACGACCAGCTTGCCCTTTTCCTGAATATAGGCAACATCGCCATCAGCGGCAATTTCATAAGAACACTCTGCCTGTTCTACCAGAGATTCCTGTACACCGTATTCCTTAGCAACGGTCTGCATGGTGCCGTCGGTGTAAGCGTTGTAGAACACTGCATTGATGACATCAACCAGATCGGAGCCCTGACGGCAGCCAACGCCGTATTCTTCGGTGGTCAGCTTATCGGTGTAAACCAGATCGGGGTAAGAAGTGCCTTCGCCGATCATTGCGCCAGCCATCAGCAGATCGATGATGGCTGCATCGGAAGTACCTGCGGAAACTTCCATCAGTGCGGTAGCCTGGTCAGCAACGGAGTTGTACTGCCATCCGTTTTCTGCTGCGGCTGCTTCACCTGCAGAGCCTGCTTCGACTGCATATACCATTGCGGTGTCTTCTTCGCCGCCGGAAGCTGCATCGTCGCTGCCGCCGCACGCTGCAAAACTGAATACCATGGTCAGAGCCATGATCATAGCGATCAACTTTTTCATCATATATCCTCCTTGATTCAATGGATACTGTTCGTTTAACACGTTAGCAGTTTAGCACACTAATGCGAGAATGTCAATAGGGGATATAAAATAAACAGCTCAGTCGTAGTAAACGGCTTCCAGCCGCAGTCCGTGAGGCGGCACCAGATATCCGGCCTGAGAGCGATCAGCGGCATCCAGCAGTGCGGGGATGGAATCAGCAGCCCGCTTGCCGGTGCCGACTTCCAGCAGTGTTCCTACAAGGATGCGTACCATATTATATAGGAAGCCATCCCCGGTGACGGTAAAACGCACCTCATGGCCTAGGCGGTCTATGCGCAGATCGGTTATGGTGCGGACGGTGGATTTTTTCATGCGCTTATTGGCGCAGAAGCTCATAAAGTTGTGAGTACCGATGAGATGTGCTGCGGCGGCTTCCATGGCAGAGATGTCCAGTGTGTCAGGCATGGTGTACATATATTTGCGCTCAAATACATTGGGGGCATCGCTGTTCCAGATGCGGTAGACGTAGGTTTTCCCGGTGGCGTTCAGACGGGCATGGAAGCGGGGAGAAGCCACCGTCAGTTCCATGGCACCGATGTCATCGGGGAGATATCTCCGCATTTCCCCCAGCAGCCATGCAGGATCATGGTGCTGGGCAGAATGGAAAGACACCACCTGTCCCATGGCATGCACACCCGCATCGGTGCGTCCGGAGCCGGCCACTTCGATCTCCTCGTCCAGCAGACGGGTCAGCAGGGTCTCCAACTTTTCCTGTATGGTGTTTTTCGTGTTGCCCTGCTTCTGCCAGCCGTTGTATCGGGAACCATCATAGCAAAGCGTCAATCGATAGGTGTACATGTTTATCCCTCCATGGTTTATGATAGCATGCGTTGTGGACACTTGCAAGTTATGTATTTTTACCACGAACAGTCAAAAATGATTTATAAAAATGTGCAACAAATACAAAAAACTACTTGACAAATAAATATCAATGAGGTATATTGTAATCACAAAGAGGTAAACTTCAAAAGTGTAGAGATTCCATAAAACAAGTAAAGATACATAATAGGCTTAAATCCTTACATTAGAGACATATCGAAGGTAAGAATTATAATCGCAGATTAGTGGTAGATGTATGGGGATACGAAACGGAATCAATTTTGAAGAAAAACTCTTTTAATATAAGAGGTCATGCAGGAGGTAAATTCCGATGAAATGATTCGAGCCGGTAATCACAGAAATATATGAAAATATAGAGTAATGATTGACCGGGAAAGAGGATTTCAAAAAGACGCATGAAAAATCTTAGACCAATCGTTGTGCAAAAGAAACCTGGGTCTTGTATGAAATAAGATGGTGTGATACATGCCGATCAAATGACCCGAAGAAGAAACGAAAGCTGCAGCAACGAAATTAAAACAGAATAGGAGAGGATTCCAGTGAACGATCCCATCCAGAAGAATTGACCGCATATTCAGGTAATGGATATGCGGTCAATTCGTTATACGGCGTGCCGGAAGGCACGCATGAAATCAATGATTAGAATAAATTTTTCGCGCCGGCCTGCACGAAGCGAAAAATACATATCGGTCTGCAAACGTGCGAGCAAAAGCGAGTGCGCTGCAGCAGGCCGCCAATAGGCGATCCACTTCCGGATCGCCTATTAAAAAGACCGCATATTCAGGTAATGGATATGCGGTCAATTCGTTTTTCATCGCGCGCATTTCTGCTGAAATGCGACTACCGGCTTCGCCGACGCAATTTCAAGGGGAACCATAATAGGTTCCCCTTGAGCACCCCTCCTTATGAACTGCTTTCCGAGGAAAATTGCTTTTTGGAAAGGCTTTGCTCCGGTGTTATAAATTACTGCAAAGCAAAAAGCCTCCCCTTGGATAAGGGGAGGTGGCTGAGGGATAGCGAAACCGGAGAGGTCGTAGGGGGCGGCGTTCCCGACGCCCAGTAGCGAGATATGTCATTGACATGTCAATGCTGTCAAGATATAGAATAAGAGAGAGAATTAGATAAAGAATTAGATAAAGATAAAGAATAAGAATTCTCTCTCTCGCTCAGGTGGCGAGGGAGTGGAATTTTCTGGATTTGAATGTTATAATCATATCAAACAGAAAACCCGAAGGAAATGAGGTACTTACACCATGGCAAAACTGGATCTTTTGGCGGGCATGAAGGTTGTGGACTTTTCCTCCTACGTAGCTGCACCCACCTGCGCAAAGCTGCTGGGCGAATACGGCGCGGAGGTCATCCGTATTGAACCCAATATTTCTGACTCTGTGCGTTTTGTGGCAAGTCAGGTGTATGGTGTTGCCGACGGCACCAATCCCCTGTACGATGTTATCAACGGCAATAAGCGGCAGATTTGTCTGAACACCAGAATCCCGGAGGGCAAGGAAGTGCTGCAGCGTCTGATCGGCGAAGCGGATGTATTCGTATGCAACCTCCGTGAAGCGCAGGCCAAGCGTGTGGGTCTGGACTTTGAGACCCTCCATGCCAAGTATCCCAAGCTGGTGTATGCAAATGTTACGGGCTATGGAGATAAGGGCATCAATGCAGGCAAGCCCGGCTTCGATGCCACGGCTTATCACAATCGCTCCGGTCTGAGCTATGCGGCACTGGCTGCGGGCAGCGAGCCTTCGTTGCCTTACCCCGGTCTGGGGGATATCCCCACCGGCACCTATCTGGCGTTGGGCGTATTGGCGGCGTACATCAAGGCACAGCGCACCGGTGAGGGTGACTTTGTATCCGTCAGCCTATATGGTGCAGGCATGTGGAGCGCAGTATCTCCCATCGTGTTTGCGCAGGAGCCGTATAACGATCAAATGCCTAAGAGCCGAGAAAACAGCATCGGTCTGGGCCGCCATTACAAGAGCGCCGATGGCCGCTGGTTTATTGTTAACTCCGGAAACTGGGAAAAGGACTGGCCTCCCTTTGCCGCCGCTATGGGGGTCGACCCTGCACTGGTGGCGAAAACATACCGCCATCTGGACGCGCTGCCTCATATTCCTCAGATGCGTCCATGGTTTGAAGAACTGTTTGCCTCTCAGACCTATGAATACTGGGACAAGCTGCTGACGGAGTTGGATATTGCCCATGAGCTGTGTATGAGCTTCCAGGAAATCGTCAATGACCCCGTTGCCATCAGCGCAGACCTGCTGCAGGAACTGCATTACGACTATACCGACAATACTGCCCGTGTGGTGCGCAGCCCTGCGCACTTCCGTCTGGCGGGGGTGCCCGATACCATACCTGCCCGCACCGTAGGCGAGGATACGCTGGCTATCCTAAAGGAATACGGCTATTCCGAGGAAGAGATTGCCGAACTGAAAGCAAAGAAAGCGGTTGGGGTAGAAGGCGACCCCGATGTATATAACCGCAAGTGGCGAAGCAAGTTCGGATAATGCGCGGCATGACCCAAACGGTGAAAAGCGAAATGAAATGTGCCATTCACGCCCGGGCGGTTCACTGGCGGAGCCAAATTCAAGTGCTGATGGGCGCATTTGGCTGAAAAAGGACACTGACCATTGTCAGTGTCCTTTTTCAGTACCCCGCCCTGCCGTGGGGCTCAATTATAACCTGCACGACTCGGCAGGTGGGTCGCCTCTCCACAGCTTCACTGCTTCCAACGTCCAATCAGGCTCAGAGACCTGACCGGGAGGCCTGCAATCGTCTTAGGAAGCCGGCATCCCTTATTAAAAATGTGGGTTTAAGAGAGCCAAAAATCCACGAACAGCGCAGGGCTTTTTAAATTTTTTCGGGAAATCAGCGGAACAATTCGAATGTTTCGCCGTCTTAGGAATAAGACTTATTCGTCTTCCTCTTCGTCGCCTTCTTCACCGGCTTCGATGAGTGCCATGAACATTTCATATACAGAGTTCAGCTCATCCTCGTCTTCGATGGAGTAGAAGATCTCTTCATCGTCTTCGTAGTCGGCTTCCAGAATGATGTAGCCGTAATCAGGATCGCTGGGGTCCATTTCGTCAATATTAGCAGGGACGAACAGGTAGTAGGTCTTGCCATTGAATTCCATGTGGCTCAGAATTTCCAGCACATGGTTTACGCCTTCTTCGTCAGTGATGGTCAGCAGTTCGGGTTCAAAGGTTTCTTCGTTCATTAGTGAACCTCCTATTGGGTTTTGTTCTGTCTCTATTGTATAATACCTGCTGCGCAAAATCAATCAGAAATATGAAACTTTTCTATGAATTAAAATCTTCCAGCAGTGTCAGCAGCTCCTGACGGCTGCCTGCAGCGATGCCGTTTTGCAGCAGCGCCCGGTCTGCCTGACGCAGAGAACTGACGGGAATGGAGGTCACTTCAAGAAGATTATTTGCGTTCGACGAAAAAACTGCGACATATCCGTCCTGCTCCTTTAAAATATATGCGGCGGTTTCGTAGGATGTGTACTTTTCTTCCACAGCCGGAAGAATATTGTCGGCAGCTTCCCGACGCTGGAAGCTCTGCACCGTGGCAGCGGCGCACATGACAGCGGCGATCATCAGTGCCGCCAGTACGGTCAATTGTCGTTTCAGAAGCAAGTCGATCCCCTCCTACGCATATCATCACCTATGGGTGCCTGTTTTATCCCGCGTCCGGTGAAATTTTTAAATTTTTCGGTTGGCACTTAACATTTGAGACCGACCGTGGTATACTATATTGAATTCTTATTGCCGCTTGTTGGGCAACGACACGATTGAAGAAAGGGTATTTGGTGTCTATGGAAACTGTCAAGAAAATCCTGAGCAAGACAGTTGGCGGAATCACATTTACCGCCGGCGGGATCGGAAAGACCCTGCTCACGATCCTTTTGATCATATTGATGACTGGTATTCTGTTTATGTGTATCTTTGCTTATTATGTGAAGACAACTCTGACAGACAGTATTGAGCTATCTCTGGATGACTTCAATGTCAATGAGTCCTCCCGCATTTGGTACGAGGACAAATCCACCGGAGAGTGGAAAGAACTCTGTGTGCTGCAGAGTGACGAAAAGCGTATTTGGATCGATTATGAGGAAATGCCTCAGAATATGCTGGATGCCATTGTGGCCATTGAAGACAAGCGTTTCTATGAGCATAAGGGTGTGGACTGGTACCGTACTTCTGCGGCGCTGGTGAACATGTTTATCACCATGCGCAATGAGTTTGGCGGATCCACCATTACTCAGCAGCTGATAAAGAACCTGACCAAGCAGGATGATATCACTGTTCAGCGTAAGCTGCTGGAAATTTTCCAGGCATTGGAATTTGAAAAATCGTACGACAAAAAAGAGATACTGGAATGGTATCTGAATGTGGTCTACTTTGGGGAGGGCTGCTACGGTATTGAAGCTGCGGCGCAGACCTATTTCGGAAAGAGCGCATCACAGATGACTTTGGCAGAATGTGCATCTCTGGCGGGCATTACCAATAACCCCAGCCGCTATGACCCCTTCATCTCCAAGGCAAACAACAAGGAGCGTCAAGAAACCATTCTGCATGAAATGTACTATGAATCCGGCTTCATCACCAAGGAAGAATACGATGCAGCCATGGCAGAAGAGCTGCAGTTTGTACGAAACGAAGCCAGCGAATTCCAGCAGGAGATCTATTCCTACTACGAAGAAGTGGTCATTCAGGACGTTCTGGACGACCTGATGGAACAGAAGGGCATCAATGAAAAGACCGCAAAGCAGCTGCTGTACTACGGTGGCTATCAGATCTACTGCTGCATCGACATGAATATCCAGAACATTATGGACAGCTATTACACCGATCTGTCCAGACTGCCCCAGTCCTGGCGCAACAAGGATATTCAGCTGCAATCGGCAATGGTGGTCATGGATCCCTATACCGGCTGTATCGTGGGTCTGACTGGCGGCACTGGCAACAAAACCATCAATTTCGGTCTGAACCGCGCCACGAATGCTTACCGTTCTCCCGGCTCTTCCTTTAAGCCCATTGCCTCCTATGGCCCGGCGATGGAATACGGTTTGATCTCGGCGAATACCGAAGTGGATGACGATGATGATATTGTGCTCAACGGCACTTCTTGGTATCCCAAGAACTACGATAAGGGCAACCGCGGCTGGACGACGATCCGTCAGGCATTGTGTCTGTCCCTGAATACTGTCCCTGCGCAGATCGTGGATAAATTGACCCCACAGGTTTGTTATGACTTCCTGACTACAAAGCTGGGCTTTGAAAGTCTGGTACCGGAAGATGCGGACTATGCCGCAATGTCTCTGGGGCAGCTGAACTACGGTACTACCGTCCGCGAAATGACACAGGCATTTGCGGCCTTTATCAATGACGGTACCTTCACCTACAGCAGAACCTATTATAAGGTCACTGACGTGGATGGCAACCTGATCCTGCAGAATGACCCAGAAACCATTCAGGCATTCTCCCAGACCACTGCTGACAACATGGTCAGCATGCTGCGCAGTGCAGTTACCTCTGGTACTGGCGGCGAAGCAAGTATTGGCAGCATGCCTGTTGCAGGCAAGACCGGCACCACCACCGACACCAAGGACCGTTACTTTGTAGGCTTTACGCCCTACTATGTAGCAGCGGTCTGGACCGGCTATGACCATGGCGAGACCATGTACTTCTCCGGGAACCCCTCTGCAAAGATCTTCTCTAAGGTTATGAAGGAGATCCACGCAGGCCTGCCTGTGGTCAGCTTGCCCACGGGCACCTATCAGGCACCTACGGGCATCTTCGGCAGCGAGGCGGACGACGCGGAAGAATCTCCCAGTCCTTCTCCCAGTGAAACTCCGGAAGGTGTAACGCCCACGCCTACTGTGACTCCGGTTGTCCCTACACCGCCTGTGGTGACAACGCCGCCTACACCCACTCCTACGGTCGTGGTGACACCGTCGCCTACGCCCACGGCAGCACCTACGCCGACGCCCGTACCCACTCCCGTGCCGACGCCTGTACCGACACCCACTCCTACGCCCACTCCGGTGGTCACACCGACCCCTGTACCAGAGACGGCAACAGACAGCGCAGAGGTACCTGCGGCGTGATTACGAAATTGTAAATAATTTGAAAAATCCCTGCGTAATTTGTTGCGCAGGGATTTTTCGTCTTATTTTGAAAAAATGAAGAAAAACAATCTGATTTTTGACAAAAAAGTTCTGAAAACAGAAAAATCTGTCTGAAATTACCACGGATGCGGAGTTGACAGAAACACGTATTAGTGTTACAATTTGGTGACAATACCACTGGAGGTAACAAAGAAATGGCAAAGAATGCATTGGAATACAAGGGACATCCTCTTCGCAGAAAGGATAATCTGATTTACTTCGGCGATATGTCCGATAAATATATCGTGCAGATTCAGATCATGGACACTAAGAAGGTCAAGGATCTGGAAGTGGCTACCAGAGTATCTGTTCAGCTGCAGCTGACTGATCCTGAGATCAAGAGCCGCGACCGTATTGTGAAGAAGAGCGAAAAAGACAGTTTGTATGCAGCCATGGATCTGGCTACCATCTGGCTGGAAAGGGCACTGAACTCCAAATAATCAAATCTGAGAAAGGAATGCAAATCCCTTTAGACAGAGAGATTCGGGCTTAGCAACAAACAAATGCCATGAAAAAGAAAATAATTGGTTTCTGCCTGACTGTGATGCTGTCGGCAGCCGCACTGACCTCTTCCGCTGAAGCGGCGAATCTGGGCGGTGCGACAGTCAACACGGGGCTGCGACTTCGCAGCGGGGCAGGTACCAACTACACGACCCTGGCTGTGGCGCAGCAGAATGAGAAAGTCATTGTGAAAGCTGCAGCAGCAAATGGCTGGTATCAGGTCATCTATGACGGTACCGAAGGCTATATGTCGGGGCAGTATTTGTCTTTGAGTGACAATATGGATGCCGATTTCGGAACCGGTACCATCGCTGGTACGCAGGTTCGATTTCGTGCAGGCGCAAGTCTGACATCTGAAGTTCTCGGCAGCTTCAATGCCGGTGACACGATGAAGGTCACCGGTGTCCGCGGAGCATGGTATCGGGTCAGCTACAATGGGATCACCGGGTACGTCCACTCTGACTACCTGCGTATTTCCAAATCCGGCACAAGTTCCGCCACACAAACCGGCACGATCAAGGGCACCGAGGTGCGCTTCCGTGCCGCAGCAAGTACGTCAAGCAAGATTCTCGGCGTATTCCCCAACGGGGCAAGTGTGACCGTCCTCAGCAACGAGGGCGACTGGTATAAGATCAGGTATAACGGGACAGTTGGATATGTGTATGGTACATATCTGAACCTGTCCGCAAACAACACCGTCAGTGCCGATGCACTGATTGCTACAGCGAAAAGCTATCTGGGCACCCGCTATGTTTACGGCGGCAGCACCCCTTCCACCGGCTTTGACTGCAGCGGCCTCATGCAGTACGTGTTTGCACAGCACGGCATCTCCATCAGCCGCACAGCAGCACTGCAGTACAGCAATGATGGTACTGCTGTGTCCAAGGCAAACCTCCGTCCCGGTGATCTGGTGTTCTTCTCCAGCAGCGATAAGGCGGTGGGCCATGTAGGCCTGTACATGGGTAATGATCAGATGATTCATGCCTCCTCCGGTTCCGGTAAGGTCATCATCAGCAACATTACCACGAGCTATTATGTAAACCATTACGTAGGCGCCAAGCGCGTCCTGTAACCGATAAGAGTGCCCTTGTCAATATTGGTATGTTCTCCCGCGTCATTTCGCGGGAGTTTTTTTATTCCGTCTGTCAAAACATAGTGGCAATTACCTGTATCATAACGAAAAGCAGCGGACAATTCATTCGTCCGCTGCTTTTGGCTCTTCCGGTTCAAAAAACTTTTCGATGGGTACATTCAGTATCTGAGACAGACCGTATAGCTCAAGATCTGTTACAGTGCGCTGTTTATCCTCGATTCTGGAGATGGAACCGCGGCATATATAGATTGCCAGTGTTTCCAGACGGTTGGACAGGGTCTGCTGGCTCAGGCCCCGCATCTGCCTGTACTTGCGTACATTGTGACCGACGATGTTTTTATTTTCGCCTTCGATGATCCTTGGCATAGTTTCATTTCCTTTGTCTTGATATAGGACAAATAAAAGTGTATACTGATTACCAGAACATGATGTCCTATAACGAGACATTTAAAAATGGAAAACAGGGAAACTGATTACAAGGAACTGTATAAAATTATGCTGGAGGGTTCTAAGGGTGCCAAGGACATGCTGATGGAGGGACGGATTGACTTGGCGCTGCTTGCTTTGGTGTGGGCACAAACCCAATGCGACAGTATTATTGAACACGATGATGAAGCAGAGATCAATGATGACGAACTGGAGGACATTGGTATTACTGGTCTGGACGATCAGCTTATCAAAGAAGGCCTCGCAGAGTTTCGTCCGCAAGGACGAAATAAGATTCAATCCATTTTTTGTCGCGACATGTGCGTGTTGAAAAATACATCTCAGCCTGCAAACGTGCAAATTGTTTTTCATCGAAAAACAATGCGTGCTATGCAGCAGGCTGCACGTCCATCGCGTTAGCGGGGACATCTCTGTCAAAATGCTCCGTAGGAGTATTTTGACAGACTCAAACGGCTCCATGATTTTTCATGGAGCCGTTTGTTATGGGCTTGCGTTATCGGGAGATCTGCATATCGCCGCTGCAGGAAATTTCGTCCAGCTGCTTGCCGCTGTAAACGCCGCCGAAGTACCAGGTGGCTTCCAGGGGAACCAGCGTGATCTGGCCATGGGGGGCACTGACGGTAAAGGTGGCGGTGCCGATCTGATTGATGACCTCTTCCTTGGCCTCCGTGTTGATGGCGGGAACAGTCAGCTCAGCGGTCTGGTCACCGACAGTGATCTTCAGAGCCTTATTAGCCTCGCCCAACTGCAGGGCATAGGACTTCAGGTCACAGGCAACGGTGATTTCGACATGCTCATTGTCCAAAGTCTTGGCATCCCAACTTGCCACCAGATCGATCCAAATACCGGTATCGGAAGAGAAGCTGCCGCTGCCGACTGCAAGGCCTGCAGGTGCAGGAGTGGGGGTCGGCTCGGGAGTGGGGGTGGGAGAGGGTGTGGGAGATGGGGTAATCTCGGGGGTGGGTGTACCGGCGGTGACGGAGCTGGTGCCGTTTTGCTGAGTGTCGTTGATGACAACCGTACCGTCAGGTGCAGGGGTTGCGGTTTCCACAGGGGTCATGGATGTAACGATATTGGCATCGCCTTTATCGGTGATCATGCCCATCATATACAAAACTATGGCGATGAGGATCGCTGTCATCAGCAGGATACCTACAATGTAGCCAAGTGCTTTTAGTACCTTCATTGTATAGATTCTCCTTTCAGGTTGATTGAAGTCATTATAGCGCAGTTTCCCATGCTTGTCCATCGAATCTTGTATCGAATCAGACGGTAAAAGCTTCCACTTTGTTTCCCAAAAAGAAGAAACGCTGCTCAGAAAAGTGAACAGCGTTTCAGACTGTAGACAAAGCTTCGCAGAATTTCGTCCGCAAGGACGAAACAAAGGCAAATTCTGGATTTACAATTTAAGTGCAACAAAAAATAAAAGATGACCCATAGCCGAAAAGCCCTTAAAATGGTGTTTGCGGACAACAAGAAAGGAGCCGGAGGCTATGAGTCATTACAAACACCTTAGCATAGAAGAGCGAG
>JAGBAT010000009.1 GCA_017938835.1 Oscillospiraceae bacterium
CCCCGGCTAAGCCGGGGGTTCATTATTCAAAGAGGTGTGTATGGGAAAGGAGTTGTGTTATCTCATGGATTCCACGATTTTATCCAGTGCTGCGGGGGAGAGGGCAGTGACCACAGCCAGTGCATCTTCCTCGCAGTCCTCAATGCCTGCAGACTGCAGCAGTTTCTGCGCTGCGTGGATAGCGGTGTCGTAATAGCCAAGCACCGCGTCTCCGGCGGGGGTCAGTGCCACGGAATGTCTGTGCTTTTCGATCAGCTCAAGACCTTCCAGTGTGCCCAGCATGTTATGAACTGAGGGCATAGACAGTTTGATCTGTCGGGAAATATCCGTTGCACGGACAGTACCTTCGCGGCATAGAGCGCGAATACAGATCATGTAATTCAGTTGTGAATTGGTCAAATACTGCATTGCGCCTGCCGCTTTCTGACAAAATCAGGGTTCCGTATGACAGCCACTGCAGCAGCTGCAGGCGCCGCTGCAAGTGCCCGCAGAGGGACAGCCGATACACACGGTACCTTTCTTCTTTTCTTTTACGATATAGCCGATTGCAGCGCCCAGAATTACTGCGACGATTGCAATGACGATGAAGTTGGTCATACGGGTATCCTCCTTGGATGGGAAATTATTTGCTCAGTGCGTATTCCTTTTCCAGTTCCTTGTCGGCCTTGCGAATCATGTATGCAATGACTGCAACGATAGCAACGACAACGATCAGGCCGGGAACGAAGCCTGCACCGATGTTGCCGGTGGTGATCAGAGTGCCGATCTGGTAAACCAGGAATGCCACGGTGTAACCGGTAGCGAACTGCAGAGCTACACCGCCCCAGAACCACTTGCGGTCGCTGATTTCAGAGTGCATAGCACCCAGCGCTGCGAAGCAGGGGGGCGAGTACAGGTTGAACATCAGGTAAGCCAGTGCGGCAACCTTGGTGATTGCAAATACGGTAGCAACTTCTGCGCCTGCGCCTTCCAGCAGTGCCAGTTTTTCGGTGTCGATCAGGTTTTCCAGACCAACGAAGCAAACTGCCAGAGTGCCGACGACATTTTCCTTTGCGATAAAGCCGGTGACGGCTGCTGCTGCCAGCTGCCAGGAAGCAATGCCTACGATGGGAACCAGCAGAACTGCAACGGGAGATGCGATGGAAGCCAGGATGGAGTCACTTGCAACTTCAGCAACTTCAAAGCTCCAGGTGAAGGTCTGCATGATCTGAACAACGGTGTTGCAGACCAGAATGATGGTGAATGCCTTGACGATGAAGGCCCAGCCGCGGGAGCACATATCCTTGACAGCGCGCTTCAGGGAGGGGACCTTGTATTCAGGCAGTTCGATGATGAAGAAGGACTTTCTGTTCTTGTGGCCGGAGATCTTGTTGACCAGCAGAGCACCTACCAGGATCAGCAGGATGCCTACAAAGTACATCAGAGTACCAACCCAGGAAGCATCTTCGAAGAATGCGCCTGCAAACAGTGCGATAACGGGCAGCTTTGCACCGCAGGGCATGAAAGGAGCCAGCATTGCGGTAGCGCGGCGTTCGCGTTCATTGCGGATGGTACGGCATGCCATAACGCCGGGAATCGCGCAGCCGGTGCCGATGACGAAGGGAATAACGGACTTGCCGGACAGACCGACCTTCTTGAAGATGGGGTCCAGAACGACGGTAGCGCGAGCCATGTAGCCGCAGTCTTCCAGCAGGGAGATCAGGAAGTACATAACCATGACCAGAGGCAGGAAGCCGATAACAGCGATGACACCGCCGATGATACCGTCAACCAACAGAGCCTGCAGCAGGGGAGAAGCATTTTCAACCATACCGCCGATCATTTCCTGAATGCCTTCCAACCATGCAACAAGGGTATCTGCAATCCAAGGACCGACCCATGCCTGAGAGATCTGGAATACCAGGAACATAACACCTGCGAAAATCAGCAGACCCAGAACGGGGTTGGTGAGCACAGCGTCGATCTTATCCTGCGCGTTGACTTCATTGGTGTGGACCTTGCGGGTCTCGACCTTGGCAACGACACCGTTGACAAAATCAAAGCGCTTGCGGTCAGCTTCGGTAACAGCTTCCTTGCTGTGCAGGTCGATGTTGCCCTGCTTGTAGGGAGCCTTCTGGCCCTTACCCTTCAGACTAACAGCGGTCTTGACTATCTGTGCCAGACCTTCTGCGGAGGTGGAAACGGTTGCAATGACGGGGCAGCCCAGCTTATCGGACAGTGCCTTGACATCGATCTTGGTTTCCTTCTTTTCATTGATATCGCTCTTGTTCAGGGCAACTACAACAGGGATGCCCAGTTCCAGAAGCTGAGTGGTGAAAAACAGAGAGCGGCTCAGGTTGGTAGCGTCCACGATGTTGATAATGGCATCGGGGTTCTCGTTCTTAACGTAGCTGCTGGTGATGCTCTCTTCGGAAGTGAAGGGAGACATGGAGTAAGCACCGGGCAGGTCAACTGCGATCAGTTCTTCTGCGCCATCATAGAAGCTCTTCTTGATGGGGCTTTCTTTTTTTTCAACGGTAACGCCTGCCCAGTTGCCGACCTTTTCGCTTCTGCCGGTCAGGGCGTTGTACATGGTGGTCTTACCACTGTTGGGATTGCCGGTCAAAGCAATTCTCATGGGGTATTCCTCCTCTTTTCTATTTCTTCTTTTTATAAAAACAAACTTATGTTAGCTTGGACTAACCTCGACTTACAGAAAAACGCCCCTATGGGCGCAGTCTGTCATCTTATCCGATGAGGATTGCTTCGGCCAGCTGATTATCAAAATTGTATCTGCCGTCCTTGATGGAAACAGTCATCCCGCTTTTACGGCGTGCGATCACAGTAATGGGCTCGCCGCTGTAACAGCCCAGAGAGAACAGGAACGCATCCAGTTCTTCGTCGTCGGTTGCGATCTGACGGATGATATATTCTTTTCCTTCCTGTGCGCTTCTGAGATCCATAACTACCCTCGATTCTCTACTATATAAAATAAATGTACTGTTAGAACTTTCTAACACCATTATATTAGGACTTCCTAACCCAAATGTCAAGGCTAATTTGTTAGTATTTCCCAACTTTCACACATTATCCAAAATAAGGAACAGTTAGTTGCAACTAAATATATCATGTCGTCAAGAGGGGCATGGGACGCTTATAAGATCCGCTGGAATTGGCACAGCAGCTCTATGCAGACAAAAAGTGCGGAAATACTATGGATTTATTCCGAAAATCTGCAGAAACTATTGCTATTTGGTACTGCGAATGTTACAATGTGCCCGAACAATTTAATAATGGGGATTCAATTGAATGAATAAGGAGATATCATGAAAAAAGGATTCAAATCTTTTATCCTGATGGTATTGGCATTGACCATGACTGTTTCACTGTGCGCATGCGCAGGAGGCAAGGACACTTCCGCAGACAACGAAGCGATTGAAGCTCCCGAACGGGCAGCCACCAACGAACTGAACGTTGCGATTGCCCAGGACTTGGACGACAGTCTTGACCCGCACCTGGCAGTGTCGGCAGGAACCAGAGAAGTTAACTTTAACATTTTCGAAGGCCTTGTAAAGGCCGATTCTGAAGGCAACATTGTCCCTGCGGTAGCAGAGAAGGTCGATGTTTCCCCTGACGGTACTGTATATACCTTTACGATTCGTGAAGGCATCAAGTTCCACAATGGGGAAGCTGTGACTGCGGACGACGTTGTCTTTTCTATTTCTCGCTGTGCCGGCCTGCTGGATGACGGCAGCTACACTGCAGCAAGCTCTCTGTCCACCATCGTGTCTGTGGAAAAGAGCGGTGACAACACTGTGGATATTACGCTCAGCAGTGCAAATGCGGAATTCCTGGCATACCTGGCAACCACCAACGCAGCGATCATCCCCGAGGGGTATGAGGATCAGGCAACTGCTCCCGTCGGCACCGGCCCCTTCAAGTATGTGTCCCGCAGCCCTCAGGAAAACTTTGTGATGGAAAAGTTTGATGAATACTGGGGCGAAGGCGCAAAGCTGGATAAGGTCACTTACCTGATCATTGACAGCGGCAGCTGGGTCATGAGCCTGAAGAGCGGTGCTGTTGATCTGTGCGCGCATCTGACTGCTGACCAGGTGGCCAGTGTGGCAGACCAGTACACCATCGAAAAGGACACCATGAAGCTGGTGCAGGCTCTGTACCTGAACAACGCTGTGGAACCTTTCAACAATGTTCTGGTGCGTCAGGCACTGTGCTACGCCATCGACAAGCAGGCGGTCATCGACTTCGTTTGTGACGGCAACGGCGTTCCCATTGGCAGCAGCATGTTCCCTGCATTCGGTAAGTACTACATTGAAGAGCTGGCAGATATGTACTCTTACAATGTGGAAAAGGCAAAGCAGCTGCTGACAGAAGCGGGCTATGCTGACGGCTTCAAGTTCACCATCACTGTTCCTTCCAACTACCCCCAGCATGTACAGGCAGGGGAAGTCATTGCTTCCATGCTGCAGCAGGTAGGCATCACTGCTGAAATCAAGCAGGTTGAATGGAGCACCTGGGTCAGCGATGTATACGGTGGCAGAAACTTTGATGCCACTGTAGTTGGCTTTGACACCTCCACCCTGACTGCAAGCGGCATGCTGCAGCGTTGGACCTCTGATCACGGCAAAAACATGATCAACTTCAACAACGCTGAGTATGATGCCTTGTACAAGCAGGCTGTTGCATGTACTGATGTGGACGAGCAGACCGAACTGTTCAAGCAGATGGAAATGATCCTGGCAGAAGAAGCAGCGAACGTTTATATTCAGGACTTGTATGACATGGTTGCTGTCAACCCCTATCTGGAAGGCCTGACCTTCTACCCCATGTACGTTCTGGACCTGTCCACCGTTGCGTGGACGGAGACTTCCGCAAAGTAATTTTTGACGATGTCAATGAAAGAGAAGCGCTTCCCCTTACGGGGAAGACATACTCTATAACCCTACACTGCACAAAGAAGGTGAGCAAATGAAATACTACATTAAAAAAATTATTACACTCATTATTACATTGTTCGCAGTATCTCTGCTCGCCTTTTGGGCATTTCAGGTGATTCCGGGGGACGCCGCGACCCATATTCTGGGCACAGAAGCCACCCCGGAACGTCTGGAAGCACTGCGGGAGCAGATGGGATTGAACCGTCCGTTTCTGGTGCAGTATTTCGACTGGCTGAAGGATTTCCTGTTCGGAGACATGGGAACCTCCTACAGCTATCATATGTCCGTTAAGGAAATGATCGGGGCGAAGCTCCCCATTACCGGGGCCTTGTCCCTGATGAGCTTTCTGATGATCGTGATCGTGTCCATCCCTCTGGGAATGTGGCAGGGCAAGCATGCAGGGGAATTGCCCGATGTGGCAGCCGGTGTGCTGGGCCAGATCACCATGAGCTTCCCGCCCTTCTTTCTGGGCATGATTTTTACGCTGGTGTTCGGCCTGTGGCTGAATCTGTTCACACAGGGACAGTTCATCAGCTATACCGAGAATTTTTCCGGATTCCTGGGCTATCTGTTTTTCCCCGCCCTTGCCATTGCGCTTCCTAAGATCGCCATGGCAACCAAGCTTCTCCGCTCCTCCGTGTTGGTGGAGCTGCAGCAGGACTATGTGCGCACTGCCCGCAGCCGCGGCAGAAAGTTCAACTCTGTGTTGGTGAAGCATGTATTGCGCAACGCGCTGATCCCTGTGGTGACCTTCTATGCCACTACGCTGGCAGACATCGTTGCCGGCAGTATCATCATAGAGCAGGTGTTCTCCGTTCCCGGCATCGGCAGACTGCTGCTGAGCTCTATTATGAACAGAGACTTCCCTGTGGTACAGGCCATTGTCGTCATGATGGCGGCTCTGGTGGTCATCGTGAATTTCATCACGGATCTGCTGTACCAGTTCATTGACCCTCGTATCAAGGTTCAGTAAGGAGGGCAACTATGAAGAAAATCAACTGGAATCTTCGCATCGGCGGCACCATTACTGCCGTTCTGGTGCTTCTCATACTCATCGGTACCGTCTGGCTGCCCTATGACCCCAATGCCATGTCCTCTGCAGACAAGCAGATGGCGCCCTGTCTGGCCCATTTGTTCGGTACCGATAACTTCGGCCGTGACATGTTTTCCCGTATTTTGGAGGGCGGCCGCACAAGCCTGTTTATCGCATTCTGCACCGTCGCCATCGGTGTGGTAGCAGGGATCATTCTCGGCAGCCTTACCGGCTATTTCGGTGGCTGGTTGGATGAGCTGCTCATGCGCATCTGCGACTCCATTGCTGCATTTCCCAGTATTTTGCTGGCACTGGTGGTGGTCAGCGTGTTCGGCGCAGGCAAATATAAGATCATTCTCACCCTTGGTATTCTGTTCATTCCCAGCTTTGCCCGTATTGTGCGAGGGGAGTTTGCCAAGGAACGCACCAAGGACTATGTGCAAAATGCCCGCATTATGGGCGCGGGACCCTTACGCGTTATGTTTTCCCATATCCTGCCCAATGTGCAGAATGTTCTGTTTTCATCTGTTGCCATTGGCTTCAACAACGCCGTATTGGCAGAGGCCAGCATGAGCTATTTGTCTATGGGCGTACAGCCCCCGGATGCTTCGCTGGGTCGTATGCTCTCCGAAGCACAGAGCACCATGTTCACGACTCCCTGGTGCGCCATTTTCACCGGCGGATTTATTGTACTGCTAATCCTTGGCTTCACACTGCTGGGTCAGGGCTTCCAGGAAAAGGGGGTGCAGTGATGGTTCAGGTAAAAGATCTTCATGTGGCTTTCAGTGACCACGGACATCTGGAAGAAGCCGTTCACGGCATCAGCTTTACCATTGATGACGGCGAGATCGTGGGCATTGTAGGGGAATCCGGCTCCGGCAAGACCCAGACTGCGCTGGCTATGGCAGGGCTGAGCCCCCGTCATGCACAGCTTACAGGCGAGATTTCCATTGATGGAAAAAACCTTGTTGGAATGTCCCGCGATGACCTGCGCAGTATGCAGGGCAACGAGATCACCATGGTATTTCAGGAACCTATGACCAGCCTCAACCCCACCATGCGCATCGGCAGGCAGGTGGAAGAAGCGCTGGCCATCCACACCAATTTGAGTAAGGATGAGCGCAGAGAAAAGGCACTGCAGGCCATGCGGGATGTGGAACTGCCCGATGTGGACCGGGCGTACAGGAAGTACCCCCACGAAATGTCAGGAGGACAAAGACAGCGTGTCATGATCGCAAGTGCGATCATCGGACATCCCAAGCTGCTGATCGCGGATGAGCCTACTACTGCGCTGGATGTGACCATTCAGGCGGAGATTTTGAAGCTGCTGCAGAAACTGAATGTGGAAAAGGGAATGAGTATTCTGTTTATTTCCCACGATCTGCGTGTCATCCGGAAGCTGTGCAGCCGTGTGATTGTCATGAATCAGGGACTGATCGTGGAAGAAGGCCCTGTGGAAGAAGTGTTCAATCATCCGAAGGATGACTACACAAAAAAACTGATCGCATCCATTCCGACAAGAAAGCGGGTGAGCGAATGAGTGCCTTGCTGGAAGTCAAAAACCTCAATGTGTACTATAAGGAGAACCGCTCCCGCCGGCAGGTGCTCCATGATGTGAGCTTCACCGTGGAAGAAGGCGAGATCCTTGGCTTGGTAGGGGAATCCGGCTGCGGCAAGACCACCCTGTCCCGTGCCATTCTGGGCATCAACAAGGACATTGATGGGCAGATCATCCTGAAAGATGAGCGTCCCCGGATGGTGTTTCAGGATCCTGCAGCTTCTCTGAACCCTGCCCGGAGCATCGGCTGGATTCTCGAGGAGCCTCTGCGGAATGCAGGGGTGGATAAAGCCACCCGCCGCAAGCTGGCAGAGGAAATGCTGTGCCGCGTTGGCCTGAATGAGACCTATTATCACCGCAAGCCCAGAGAACTGTCCGGTGGCCAGCGTCAGCGTGTGGGCATCGGTGCTGCCATCATCGGCAATCCTAAATTCGTCATTGCCGACGAACCCGTTTCCGCATTGGATGTGACCATTCAGGCGGAGATTTTGAAGTTGTTGGTGGAGCTGAAAAACGACCTGGGTTTGAGCTACCTGTTCATCAGCCACGACATGGATGTTGTCTGGCAGATCTGTGACCGCGTGATGGTCATGAAGGATGGTGAAGTGGTGGAATACGGCACCCGCGACGAGGTGTTCGACCATCCCAGACATCCTTATACGAAGAAATTGCTCGCTGCAAGCGAATAAAAAGAAACACCGCACCCAACAGGGTGCGGTGTCAGAGTGTAGACAAAGCTTCGCAGAATTTCGTCCGCAAGGACGAAACAAAGTCAAATTCATTTTTCGTCGCGACATGTGCGTGACGAAAAATACGTTTCAGCCCTCAAACG
>JAGBAT010000084.1 GCA_017938835.1 Oscillospiraceae bacterium
AACAATTCTTTCTGTTCATCCGTCATGCTTGCCAGAAGTTTTTCTTCGTTTCTGCAGATCAGCTCCAACAGTTTCTTGTATTCCTTGCAACAGGATGTGTCATACTCGGTGGGTTCGATGTTGCCATACCAAAATTCTTCAAGCAATCTCATATCGAACCCTCCTCATAGATCATTTCTCGCAGAACAATTTCCTCTGCTCGATTGCGGATGCTATTCATAGCTCCTACCCATGCCATCCGATCGTTCTGTTTCATATTCTCCGTTACGCCCTCGGACACTTTCGTTTGCTCGATGATAAGTTCAAGACGGTTCTGCGCCTGTTCGTTAAAATCAGCCAGATAAGTCCATAGGTTTCCGCTAAGACATAAATCATTAAAAAGAATAGGGCGATGTTCCTTGATATAATCCCTGTGCATCCGTCCCCATCGACCAATAGGTCTGCTTT
Organism: Oscillospiraceae bacterium; assembly: GCA_017938835.1. Lineage (GTDB taxonomy): Bacteria > Bacillota > Clostridia > Oscillospirales > Oscillospiraceae > HGM13010. The sequence continues at coordinate 448 of JAGBAT010000084.1, forward strand.
CTTCCGGCAAACGAATATCGGGAATGTAATAGTCTCCGCAACAAATATAGTTCAGCTCTTGCATCATATGTACCTCCAATCACAGTTCAAAAAAGCTCTTAAAAGCAGAAAAAGGCGATACCTGGTTGGTAAAAACCAAGTATCGCCAATTTTTCTTGTCGCACCCTGTACGGCAGCTACCCTATGTCAGTATTCGTTAGATACTGTTTTATTGGAAGCTACCCGACAGGTGGTGTTTTTTCGTCTCTGTCAAAATACTCCTACGGAGCATTTTGACAGAGACGTCCCCGCTAACACGATGGACTTGCAGCCTGCTGCAGCGCACATGTCGCGACAAAAAATGGATTTCGTCCTTGAAGGACGAAACTCTGCGAGGCGTTTTTAATGTGGATACTGTTAAAAACATTTGCGAAAACAAGTTCGGATTTAATGAAATGTTTATGCTTGCGCGGCGTGACTTAACCCAGAATTTACGTTGATTTTGTTACAATTTTAATAAGCAAGTTCATTGCATTAAAAATAGGGAGGGCGGACTTATGGAAGATAAGCTGCAGAAAATTTTGAACGAAAATGAAAAAGTGCTTTGGAGTGGGACACCGGAGGCGTTTGATACTCTGGATAACACATATCGGACTCCATATTTGCTCAAGACAGTTATTGCGGCTTTGATCGCAATTGTTGTTTCAGTATTTTATGTCAATTATGCCGCTAATAATGGGATTCCCGTTAAGATTGGTGTGATCATATTTTTGGCAGCTCTTGCTGTGATGATCGCCTGGCCGGATCTTTCGGATGCAAAAAAATTGAAGACGAATGTTCTGTATGCTCTGACCGACAGCCGTATGATCGTAATCAGTGGGACTGAGGTCGCAGAAGTAGAATACGACAAGGTCGATGCCTTTACATTTGCCGAAGATGCAGATGGACACACCAGCCTGCTCTGCGGTGCTGAGGCAATGGAGGAGAAGCCTTCTTCCAGACGTTTTTCCACGCTCAAGGGTGCTCGCTTTAATGACGGTAAGCTCTCCAGCTTTGTCATGTATGCGCTGCCCGATGCAGACAAGGTCAGAAGCATTGTTGCCAAACATATTGCTGCATGATGGATTGAATTGTATATAACGTGAAACAGCACCGCTGAAGAGCGGTGCCGTTTCATTTCTTGCCAAGGGAAAGTGGAGTTGGTATAATAATATAATAAACTGAATCCAATGACTGAGGAGGTTCCTCATGGCAAAATCCAATTTTACTCTGAAACGGGAAACGACGGTAAAGCAGGTCGCCGATACGCCCCGCTACAACAGCTCCAAACAGAGCCTCATTGCGCGGTTCTGGCCCTATGAGCGGAAGTATCTGCATATCGTTATTTTTGACCTGTTCTGTGCGGCATTGACCTGTCTGTGCGATCTGGTACTGCCCCTGATCCTGCGACATATCACAGACCTTGCCATCAACGATCTGGCGGCACTGTCTGTGGAACTGGTCATCAAGCTGGGGGCTGTATATCTGGTACTGCGCCTGATCGATGCTGGGGCACAATATTACATGGCAAATACCGGGCATGTAATGGGTGTGTACATTGAAACAGACATGCGGCGGGATGCTTTCGACCATTTGCAGCAGCTGAGCCAAAATTACTATTCCAATAATAAGATTGGCCAGATCATGGGACGGATCACCAACGACCTGTTCGACGTGACAGAGTTTGCACACCACTGCCCCGAAGAATTTTTTATCGCGGGCATCAAAATCGTGGTGAGCTTCTGTATCCTGTGTACCTACAACATTCCTTTGACGGTGCTGCTGTTTGTGTGCGTCCCTCTGATGCTTGGGGTATCCGTTGCCATCAATCAGAAGCAACGCGCAGCTTTCCGCCGCCAGCGTGTGCAGATCGGTGAGCTGAACAGCCAGATCGAAGACAGTCTGCTGGGTGAGAGGGTCATCAAGGCCTTTGGTGCCGAAGAACTGGAAAAGGCCAAGTTCGATGCAGGCAATCAGGCCTTCAAGGACATCAAAAAAATCACCTACCGTCTGATGGCGGCATTCCAGTGCTCCACCCGTCTGTTCGACGGCCTGATGTATCTGGTTGTGATTCTGGGTGGCGGCATCTTTGTGGTCAAGGGCTGGATTGGCCCCGGAGATCTGGTAGCCTATACCATGTATGTGTCTACCTTGATTGCCACCATTCGCCGTATCGTGGAATTTGCTGAGCAGTTCCAGCGTGGTATGACCGGCATTGAACGCTTCTTTGAAATTATGGATACGGATATTGAGATTTTCGACGCTCCCGATGCAGTGCCGCTGGAAGTCAAAGATGGCGCCATTGCGTTCAAAAACGTCAGCTTCTCCTATCCCGACGATCACAACCAGGTGCTTAAGGACGTAGACCTGTCCATCCGTCCCGGTGAGCGTGTGGGTCTGGTGGGACCCTCCGGCGGTGGGAAGACCACCCTGTGCAGCCTGATCCCCCGTTTTTATGATGTGACCGGCGGCAGCATTGAGATCGACGGGCAGAACATTGCAAGAGTGACGCTGAAGAGTCTCCGCAATGCCATCGGCATCGTGCAGCAGGATATGTATCTGTTCAGCGGCACGGTGGCGGAAAATATTGCCTATGGCAAACAGGACGCGACCCGTGAGGAGATCATTGCTGCAGCCAAACTGGCAGGTGCTCATGAATTTGTCAGTGCACTGAAAGACGGTTATGACACTTATGTGGGCGAACGGGGCGTAAAGCTCAGCGGCGGACAGAAACAGAGACTGTCCATCGCACGAGTATTCCTGAAAAATCCGCCCATTCTGATTCTGGATGAGGCCACCAGTGCCTTGGATAATGAGAGCGAGATCATGGTAGGGCAGAGTCTTGAGCAGCTGGCCCACGGTCGTACGACGTTGACCATTGCTCATCGTCTGACCACCATTAAGGACTATGACCGTATTCTGGTGTTGGGGACGGAAGGCATCGTGGAAAGCGGCAGTCACGAAGAACTGCTGGCAAACAAAGGCATTTACTATCGCCTGTGGAACCAGATTCCGACAGGAGAAACACTGTAACAGAAGAGCACCCGAATGGGTGCTCTTCTGTTACAGTGAAACGAGTTGGTGTATCCATTTGGGATGATTGAAATCAAAAGTGGAAATTGTTATAATACCCATATATCATAGTTCGGAGGACAGGCATGGAACATACCCTGTTTGAAAAGGAAATCACAGAGATCACGGAACGCGTCGAATATCTGAAACAGACAAAGAACCCTGTGGTCATCTGCATTGACGGCATGGCTGCATCGGGGAAGACTACCCTGACAGCACTGCTGGAGAAACAATTGGATGCTGCGGTCGTCCACATGGATGACTTTTTCCTGCCTCAGGGCTTCCGCACACCGGAACGTCTGCGTACTCCCGGTGGCAATGTGTATTACGAGCGGTTTCAAAAGGAAGTTTCCCCGTATCTGCGCAGCGGCGTGCTGTTTGGTTATCGGGTGTATGATGCCCATAACCATTGCTTTGGGGATACTCGACTGGTTTATCCCAAACCTGTCATCATTGTAGAGGGCTGTTATTCCATGCACCCTGAGCTTGGGGATCTGTATGACCTGCGCATTTTCTGCAAGGTCAGTGTCTATGAGCAGATGCAGCGTATTCAATCTACTCGCCCTGAGCGTGCGGATATGTTCAAAGCCATGTGGATTCCTATGGAAAACCGGTATCATCAGGCCTTTGGTATTGAGGAAAAGTGTCACATGGTTATTACCACTGGGGCACCGGAACCGGAAGCTCCACTGGAAATTGAGCGGAAGTTTCTGATCCGCATGCCTGATATAGAAACGCTCAAGACGCATAGCACGCGCATAATCGGGATAGAGCAGGTGTATCTGAAAGGTGCTGCCCCCGGTGTGAGCGTCCGCATCCGCAAGTCTGAGGAGCACGGTGTGATGAGCTATCATAAAAACGAGAAGCAACGGGTAACGGATATGGTTCGTGTGGAGCGGGAAGAGTGCATAGACGAAAAGCACTATAACACTCTGCTGGGTTTTGCCGATCCTGAACGGAAGCCCATCCGTAAGACGCGGTACTGCGTGCCTATGGGCGAGCTTATCGCAGAAATTGATATTTTCCCGTTCTGGCAAGACCGTGCATTCTGCGAGGTGGAGCTGCCCGCGGAGGATACGCCATTTACGCTGCCTGACTGGCTGGAAGTGGTGCGGGAAGTGACAGAGGACAAGCGCTATACCAATCTGGCGCTGGCAAAAGAAATCCCCATGGAGGAACTGTAATATGAGTAAAAAATGGATGATCGCATCGGATCTGCACGGCTCTGCCCATTATTGCCGTCTGCTGCTGGAACGATTTGAACAGGAGCAGGCAGACCGTCTAATTTTTCTGGGGGACTTGCTGTATCATGGTCCCCGAAACGACCTGCCAATGGAGTATGATACCAAGGCAGTGACTCGACTGCTGAACAGCGTTAAAGACAAGCTCCTGTGTGTCAAGGGCAACTGCGACAGCGAAGTGGATCAGATGGTGCTGGAATTTCCCGTACTGGCGGAATACGCAGTACTGCCGGTGGGCAGCCGACTGTGTTATCTGACCCATGGACACAGTTACGGCCCAGAGAATCCTCCTCCCATGGCAAAGGGTGATTTGCTGCTGTGCGGCCATATCCATGTGCCCGTCTGCGATGAGCGCGACGGCTATGTATATCTGAACCCCGGCAGTGTATCTCTTCCCAAGGAGAACACCCCCCACAGCTACATGACACTGGAGGACGGTGTGTTCACATGGAAGGACGTAACCACCGGTGAGCCCTACATGACGTGGGACAGTAAGTGAGAAAGCGAGAAATAAGATGTTTCGAACGGTGATTTGCAGCGTAGGGCTGCTCCTCTGCCTATTGGGGCTGACTGCCTGTGCGCCTGCGGATGTGGATGTCCGTCCCGACGATACCATGTCTGTGGCAACCGCTGCACCCAGTCCGACCCCTACACCGAATCCTTGGGAAGGGGCAAGCTTTGCTCCCGATGGAACCTTGATGTCCCACAGCAGCATCACCCACACCGCTGAGGTAGTGGAAAAGGAAGGGGTGCTGCCTTATGTGCTGTATACCCCCTCTACTGCGGCAACGGAGGAAAAAGTACCTGTGATTGTGTGGCTCCATGGCGGTGGGGACAACTCCACCGATTTGGCACAGGTGGAAACCAGAGGTTTGCCTTATGCCCTTGCTAACTGGGAGCTGGACGGGTTCAATGCCTATGTGGTGGCACCGCAGCATATGGGGCCATTGATTAAGTATTACTGGGCCACGGAACATACCAGAAATCTGGTCATCGATGCTGTCATTGACGCCGGGACCGGACGTAATTTTGACCCCGATAAGATCATCATTGCAGGCCACTCCATCGGTGGCATGGGGGCAGTTCACTATGCCGGCACATTCCCGGAGTTTTGGTCTGCGGCAGTACCTATCAGTGCGGTAGATGCCCACCCCTATGAAAATGGGTTTAACGGTTTGCCTGTTCGCGCGTATTTGGCGGACCACGATGGTGGCGGCACCATCATGGAGTACTTCAATAAGTACTTAAAGCCTGCAGCGGATGAAGCGGTTTACATCAAGGCCAGCCACGCCATGAGCGGGGCAGTTGCCTTCCAATTGGACGAGAATGGGGACGGGAAGTCCGATCTCATTGAATGGATGCTCAGCCAAAATCGACTGGACCGCATTGCACCAGACCAGTTTGTGGCGGAAAGTGAATAAACAAAAAGCCGCTCCAATCGGAGTGGCTTCCAATAAAACAGTACAATAAATCGGGTAGAAGCCGCAAACGTGCTTCTACCCGATTTTCATAATAGCAGGGTTTGGGGAAGGCACTCCCCCACAAGATTCCATAAGGGCGAAATGAGCAAAGGCAAAATTTGGACCCATGGTAGAATCTTGCTCTATTGTTTGTCAACCATACAGAGATAGCTTGACAGCATCATGGTATACATAGCGTTTCATAAATCTACTACCGAAAAATGCGTGACATGATTCCTTTGAGTCTCGCTTTCTCTCTCTTTTCTGCTTTGCTATAAATAGCAGATAGAGTATCAGTATCATTGTGGATATCTGCAATGATTATGTCAGCACACTCCTCATCAGTAAAAATCCTACGCGGAGGATGAGTCTCTTGTAGTTCCTTCAGAATAGCATTTCTATAAGATTTATCGTCCAAACCAAAAGTGGTCTGCATTTCCGCGAACCAAGCAGAAACTGCAGGAGGAATTATCAAGGTAGTGTTTTCATAAGGGAAGAAGTGTTCTGCTCTTGACTCATAAATCATAAGGTAATATTTGGGGTCATTTCTTTCCCACTCAAACAAGGATTTTTCGCTATTACCCAAGCCACTCAAATCAAAGGAAAGAACTTCACACAACATATGGAAAGCAGTCTTGGGTTTGTTTTCTTCCATCAAGAACTGATACATATTCAAACGAATATTTCTATACAATCCAAAATCAAAATTCTGGAAATGAACCCCTGCCTGCTCATTGAAATAGCCCCACAGGATATCTCTGTAAGGATAATGAGTCTGAGCAATTCTTTGATTCATCTCCCATACACTCATATATCTATTCCTATGTAGGTAGGAAACGTATTGGTTTTCTTTTAGCTCTTGTTCACCCTTGGGAGTAAGAGCATAATACCTTTCTGAATACTTCTTGTCCAAATCATCAAGGTTTCCAAACTCCATCAGTCTATCAATGAGATCAGCCTTTTTTCCTGTAACTTTTTGATTGATAAGCTTCAACTCTTCTTTGATTTCAGGGAGTTTCAACTTTTCTAATGCGGACCTTAAATCACCCACTTCTGTAAAACCCCTCTCAAATAGAGAATCCAAAATGGCTTGAGGTTTTGTTACAGAGTATTGCCAATACCAAAAGTTCTGAAAGGTATTGTTAGAGGTCTTAAAATGTGGAGCATACTCCAGCATCATTATCTCGTGAGGGTATAGGCCTTGTTTGCTTGGCGTTGCTGCTTTCAGCAGAGCACTCAAGGGAGGCGGACCGTCCTGCTCAACAGAGATTTCTACAAGAGGTGTTTTTGCCACGACCTCTTTTTTCACAGACGGTGCTGGCACCCCATATTGGGTAACTTGAGAGATAGGAATCTCCTGCTCTATGTCAGAAGAAGATTGGACGGGTTTCTTTTTCTTGAGAAAATCAAATAACCCCATATAGACACTCCTATGTTTTTATACTGTCTTATTGGAAACTATCCCAGAGTGGCTTTTTGTGTTGCAATCGATAAACTTCGTAGAATTTCGCCCTTGGATGGGGGGATACTTCTCGCCATTTAAACGTGCCAGCGCAGCGAGTGCGCTGCAGAATGGCGTATTGCCATTGTCGCAGGCAGGGCGTACCGGATTAAGTTCCTATGGAACTTAATCGAAAGAAAGCATGTCCAGAATCATTTCCTTGGGTCTTGCGCCGACAGCCTTGTTGACAATGGCACCGTCTTTCATGACTACCAGCATAGGGATACTCATAACACCGAACTGTGCGGCCAGCTGAGGCTGCTCGTCCACATTGATCTTACCGACCTTGATGTCCAGTCGTTCTTCTGCGATTTTATCAATGATGGGGGAAACCATACGGCAGGGGCCGCACCAGGTTGCCCAGAAGTCCAGCAGGACGGGCTTTTCGCTATTCAGAACTTCAGCTTCGAAGTTATCTTTTGTAATGGTTAAAACAGACATCTTGTTACCTCCTGTTAATAATATTGATTCTTATGAAGCTATTATATCATATCATGTAACGCTTGGCAATCGCTGTAGAAAAATAAACAAACGCCGTTCATTTGAACGGCGTTTGAAACATTTAATTGAATACAGCAATGACACCGGTGGAGACTGCCATCACAATAATGCCGGCAATAATGACGCCCAGTACACAAGCGGGGCCGCTTTTCCGCAGTGGAATGTTCATCAGTGCCGCCACCAGAGAGCCGGTCCATGCGCCTGTTCCGGGTAGGGGGATGGCAACCAGGATCACCAGACCCCACAGTGCATACTTCTGCACCACATCGGATTTTTCCGCTGCACGGCGTTCCAGCTTGTCGACCAGTGCACCGAACCTAGCGGAAATTCTGCGCACCAATGCAAACACATGCTCGATGAGCAGAATGATAAACGGGATCGGGATGCAGTTGCCGATGACCGCTGCTACATAGCAGGCAGCGGGCTCAAGACCCAGTGCTAAACCGAGGGGGATGGCAGCGCGCAGTTCTACAACGGGAACCATTGCCATCATAAGGGTATGCAGGAAAGGGTTATCCATGATTAGTAAGCGATACCCCAGTAGATCATCTTCTTTGCAGGCTTACCGCAGCAGACGCAGGTGTCACCTACGGGTTCCTGAACCAAAGGCATGCAGCGGGAGCTGACGCCTGCTTCTTCCTTCATTTTCAGTTCGCAGTCCAAATCGCCGCACCACATGGTCTTGGCGAAGCCGCCGTTTTCTTCCATGAAGGTCTTGACTTCTTCCAAAGTCTGGCAGACCTTGGTGTTGCTTTCACGGTTCGCCAGTGCACGCTGGTACAGAGCATCATGTACTTCGTCCAGCAGGCGTACTGCGGTTTCTTCCAGTTCCGCCAGAGGAACGAATACCTTTTCGCGGCTGTCGCGGCGGCAGATGCAGCACTGCCCCTTTTCCATATCCTTGGGGCCGATTTCCACACGCAGGGGAATCCCCTTCATTTCATATTCTGCAGCCTTCCAGCCCATGGACTGTTCGCTTGCATCCATCTTTGCGCGGATGCCTGCAGCCTGCAGCCGGTTCAGCAGATCTTCTGCTGCTTCAATGACACCGGGCTTGTGCTGCGCAACGGGGATGATCATTGCCTGGATGGGGGCAATGCGGGGAGGCAGAACCAGACCGTTGTTGTCGCCGTGGGTCATGATGATGCCGCCGATCATACGGGTAGATACACCCCAGCTGGTCTGATGGGGGTGATGCAGCTTGTTATCCTTGCCGGTGTAGGTGATGTCAAATGCCTTTGCGAAGCCGTCGCCGAAGTAGTGGCTGGTGCCTGCCTGCAGGGCCTTGCGGTCGTGCATCATACATTCCACGGTGTAGGTCTCTTCAGCGCCGTTGAACTTTTCCTTATCGGTCTTGCGTCCCTTGACGACGGGCATTGCCAGCACATTTTCCATGAAGTCAGCGTAGATGTTCAGCATCTGCATGGTTTCTTCTCTTGCTTCCTCTTCGGCTGCGTGCATGGTGTGGCCTTCCTGCCACAGGAATTCACGGTGACGCAGGAAAGGACGGCTGGTCTTTTCCCAGCGCAGGACGGAGCACCACTGGTTGTACTTTTTGGGCAGGTCTCTGTGGGACTGGATCACGGTCTTGAAGTGCTCGCAGAACAGAGTCTCGGAAGTGGGACGGATGCAGTAGCGTTCCTCCAGCTTGTCATTGCCGCCATAGGTGACCCATGCACATTCGGGTGCAAAGCCTTCTACGTGGTCCTTTTCCTTCTGCAGCAGAGATTCGGGGATCAGCATGGGCATCATCACATTTTCGTGACCGGTTGCCTTAAACATGCTGTCCAGAGTCTTCTGGATATTTTCCCAGATGGCATAGCCATAGGGACGGTAAATGAACATACCCTTAATGGAGGAGTAGTCGATCAGTTCAGCTTTCTTGCATACGTCAGTATACCACTGAGCAAAGTCGACCTCCATGTCGGTGATCTGTTCTACTTTTTTCTCTTTTGCCATGAATAACGCTCCATTTCTATCAAAAAATCAGGAATGATATATTGCTGAGATATTATAATACTATTTTAACTATAGTATTTTATCTGTGCGGAGAAGTAATGTCAAGTTAAATAAGCGAACCGACAGATTTTTGCCGGCTGCGACAAGGGAAATAGGGGGCCGGAGTGGGGAAATCAGGCTGCTGTAACAGGGAAAAAACGGTAAAATTGGGGGAGATTTTGCAAAAAACAGGCATGTTTCCGATTCTTTCAGCCAAATTTTATTGACCTGTTAAAGATTTTGCTATATACTGATGCCAAGTGCGACTAAGCACAACTTGTTTACCGGGAGGTAATTTTTTGACTCGACAGGAAGCATATATCGCCGAGCTGAGCCAGCTGTTGTTTTATATGACACCCTGGGATAAGGCTGAGACGATCAAAAAATACACAAAGCTGCTGGATGAGAGTGAGAATCCTGCACAGTTGCTGGATGAACTGGGCTCTCCCATGAAGCTGGCGGTAACATTGAACCGCAAGTATGAGGCCACTCCGGAACCCACTGCAGAGGAGCTGGCTGCAAGAGCGGCTGCAGAAGAGGTTGAGCGTGCTGCTGCGGAAGCAGCTGCAGAGCCGGAAGCGGCTGTCGAAGAGTTCGTGGTGGAAGCCGCGGACGATCTCGAGGAAACTGAGGCAGAAGCAGAAGAGACCGTGGAAGAGGAATCCGTCACTGAAGCGAACGAGTCTATCGAGACGCTCGTGGAGGAAATTCCCGAAGAAACGGTTGAAGCAGAAACTGCGGAAGAAATTGAAGACACTGCAGAGGAAGCTGAAACAGAAGAGGTCTGCGAAGAAGCTGAGGAACCCGAGCCCGTTTCTGAAGAAATCATTCAAGAACCTGCGGTGGAAGCTGCAGCTGAGGCGGAGGCTGAGATGGTTGAGGCAGAGGCTGAAGAAGCTGTTGCAGAGGAAGCTGAGACAGTGGAGGAGTCTGCCGATACGGAGGAACCCGTTGAGACTGGAGACTCTGCTGACGAAGAAGTTGCAGAAGAGGCTGCATTTGAAGAGACTGCAGAGGGCACAGAAGCGGAAGAAGCTCCGGCGCCTCTGGCAATCGAAGATGTTCCCGGCAAGGAGAAGATCTTCTCTGAAATTTACAATGCAGCAACAGAAGCACATTCTGCGGTGACCGTTGAGGGTTCCGAGAACCAGACGGAAACCAAACGGAAGACCCGCTGGTTGTTCCTTATCCCCTATACCATTCTGGCAGTGCTCGTGGCAGTTCCCGTGGTACCGGTGCTGGCAGTTGTGAATGTAGCTCTGCTGGCTGCTGCACTGGTCAGCCTGTGTGCAGTGCTGTATCTGGTGATTTTCCATCTGTTTTCCATGGTGGGGATCGGTAATATCCTGATTCTAGCGGGCTTGATCGTTGTAGCGTTCACGGTCACGATCGCACTTGGCACATTGACGGGCTGGTTTTTCCGCACAGCGACCATTGGATTCCCACAGTTTTTGCTGGATGTTGCAAAGAAGTATGGTTATCGGGAGGTGGAAGTACAGTGAAAAAATCTGTAAAAATCTTCCTGATCGTTATGCTGTGCCTGCTTGCAATCGGCTTGATCTTCATCGGGGCCGGCATGGTCACGGGCGGCGATTTTGGCGATGTCATTCAGGGAATCGTCATCGACCTGCAGGGCCGTCTGTCCGGCATTATTGCAGAAGAACCGATCATTGGTTAATATTAAAAAGGCTCACCAGAAGGTGAGCCTTTTTCTATTGATACAGCCTGATAATACCCGCATCATTGAGACTGCAAAGAAGCACGCAGACGATGGGAAGCAGGATCATTCCCGCCAGCCCAGCCAGCTTCCAACCGACATACAGACTTACCAGTGCAGTGACAGGGTGGAGCCCCAAATGACTGCCCATGAGTTTTGCCTGCAGCACATTGTGTGTCACCAATAATATGGCATAGACTGACAGCAGTGCTGCTGCTCGGGAGAGCTTGCCTGTGATCAGTGCGATGATTGCCCAGGGGAGCAGAACCACACCGGAACCAAGAATAGGCAGCGCATCAATGACAGCGATACCCAGTGCGGCAGTGATTTTTCCATCCAGTCCCATCATCCAGAACGCGGCCAGCAGGATCAGGAAAGTCACACCGCTGAGGATACACTGTACTTTTAGATAACCGGCACAGGCATCTCTGATGACTTTACGAACCAGAGAAAGCTTCTTTTGTGTTGCTTCCGGCAGTTGTCTGCGGAAAAAACTGCAGATATCCCGGAAATATGCGGAAAAGAAATAAATACCAATGATGGATGTACATAAAAATAATATCCAGTCGGGACTTTGCTTTGCAAAGACGGAGACCCCGTCCAGTGCCTTTTCGGAGAGCCATGCGGGAAACTCCGAAAGCTGGGCGGAGAAGCCATCAGCGGCGGTCAGGATCTGCTGTTCCAGTTCATCGGGGATTGCCCTCAGCACCGTGGCGAATTGTTGTTGTACCTTATCGGCAGTGTCATTCAAAGAGGTCAGCAGAGCAGGGGCTTTTCCGGCATAGAAAGTGAGCAGTTGAGCACCACCAACAGCGCATACGCTGATGATACCTGCAGCCAGAAACAAAATGATGCCGCTCATGATACCGGCAGCGATACTGCGGGATACCCCTCTGCGATGCAGTGCGGTTACGGCAGGCTCCATGATGGCGGCTGCGGTCAAAGACAGCAGGAATGGGGCAATGTATGGCAGCGCCTTTGATGCCAGAAACAGGCACAACAGGATTGCGGCGAGGGATAGGATGGCCTTCCAGAATCGATTCATATACTCTCCTGTAAATGGAAATATGGGATGTTCCGCCAAGGAACATCTGCCAATTTGATGCAAATAGTCCAAAGTTTATAAAGTGTGCTTGAACTGTGGACATTTGTGTGGTATAAATGACATAAGAAATGTTTCGCCAGTTGGAGAGACTGGCGGTTGATTTTTTGGAGGAAAAACACTATGACAGAACGCGAACAGCCCAAATTTTATCTGGTACAGGCCGACATGCTGCCCGAAATCTTTCTGAAGGTAGTTCACGCCCGGGAACTGTTGACCACCGGCGTTGCAAAGACGGTATCCGATGCGGTTGCACAGGTGGGTATCAGCAGAAGCGCTTTCTATAAGTACAAGGACTCTGTGATGCCTTTCCGTGATATGACCCAGGGCAGAATCTTCACCTTCAATACGTTCCTGCTGGACAAGCAGGGCGTGCTCAGCAATGTGCTGGGGATTTTTGCCAATGTAGGAGCCAATATTCTGACGATTAACCAGTCTATTCCATCTGACGGCGTGGCGTTCGTTACAATTTCCGCCAAGCTGGACAACGCCGATATTACTCCCGATGAGCTCATCGTCCGTATGCGCACTGCCGAAGGCGTCGTCTCTGCAGAGCTGCTGGCAGGCTGACAGGGAAAATCTTCCGCAGGCAGAGACCTAACCCTCCCGATTCGCGTAAGATAGATTGGTACCGGAGTTGATGATGCGGTACTGAACGGGAGGAAAACAAACTATGCTGACGGTTCAGAAATTCGGCGGCAGTTCCGTAGCCGATGCTGAAAGGATTCGGCGTGTGGCAAGGATCGTTGCCGATACCTATGACCGGGGAGACGATGTGGTCGTTGTGTTGTCTGCTCAGGGAGATACTACGGATGAACTGTTGGAAAAGGCGGTAGAACTGTCCGCAGCTCCCGGGGCGCGGGAGCTGGATGTGCTGCTGACCACGGGGGAGCAGGTCTCCATTGCCCTGATGGCCATGTGTCTGGAACAGATGGGGTATCCTGTTGTGTCCCTCACTGGCTGGCAGGCGGGGATCGAAACCGGCGACACGTTCGGGGATGCCCGTATTCAGCGGGTGGATACCGAACGGTTATTGCGGTATTTGAGACAGCACCGCATTGTTGTGGTGGCCGGCTATCAAGGGATCACCGCAGACGGCGAACTGACGACCCTGGGCAGGGGCGGATCGGACACTACGGCGGTGGCTTTAGCCGCAGCGCTGAAAGCAGACCGCTGTCAGATTTTTACCGATGTGGACGGTGTCTATACGGCCGATCCCAGAAAATTTTCCCATGCAGTGAAGTATGAGGAGATCACATACGACAATATGCTGGCACTGATCGCAGACGGAGCCCAGGTGCTCCATGACCGCTGTGTGCTGCTGGCAAAACAGTACGGCATTGAAATCGAAGTGCTCTCCAGCTTTGAGAGAAAACCCGGAACGATCGTTCGGGGCTGATCAACAAGAAAGCACCCTTTGCATAAACGCAGAGGGTGCTTTCTTGTTCGTGAAGGGAGAATTTCCTGTTGATATATTGTTCTATACATGATGGATTAAGTGCAGCGGATGGTCTTTCGATAATAGACCAAAGGAGGTCATCTTATGGAACAAATGAAATCAGGTGTGGCCAGATCCTTCGGCCTAAGCCGACGGGGAACATTGATTCTCTTCTTGTAGTATTTTGCACAGGAAGCTGCAAGCTTTGGCACCAAAATTTCATTCCGTTAATTTCGCAACAGTTATTCCTTTTACGGTGCGGTTGTGATACAATGCAAGAGCACAACTTTTAATAAACTGACACTTTGAAAGGGGTATGCGTTACAAATGAAAACTGATATCGAAATTGCTCAGAGTGCCGTTATGGCACCCATTACCGAGGTGGCTGCAAAAGCAGGCATTGATGACAAGTACTTGGAGCAGTACGGCAAGTACAAGGCAAAGGTCGATCTGTCCCTGATGAGGGATATGGCGGACAAACCTGACGGTAAGCTGATCCTTGTCACTGCAATGACGCCCACTGCAGCGGGCGAAGGCAAGACCACCACCACCGTTGGTCTCGGTGATGCTTTGCATAAAATTGGAAGGAATCCCGTCATTGCTTTGCGTGAGCCGTCTCTGGGCCCTGTGTTCGGTGTCAAGGGCGGTGCAGCAGGCGGCGGCTATGCACAGGTCGTTCCCATGGAGGACATCAACCTCCACTTTACCGGGGACTTCCATGCGATCGGTGCAGCAAACAATCTGCTGGCAGCGATGCTGGATAACCACATTCAGCAGGGCAACGCACTGGGCATTGACGTCAAGCGCATTACCTGGAAGCGCTGCGTGGACATGAATGACCGTCAGCTCCGCAGCATCGTCTGCGGTCTGGGCGGCAGAATGCAGGGTGTTCCCCGTGAAGACGGTTTCGATATCACGGTTGCTTCTGAGATCATGGCCGTACTGTGCCTGTCCTCCGGTATCACCGATCTGAAGGAGCGTCTGGCGCGCATGATCGTTGCTTACACCTTTGACGGAAAGCCGGTCACGGCAGGTGATCTGAAGGCGCAGGGTGCTATGGCAGCTCTGCTGAAGGATGCCCTGAAGCCCAATTTGGTCCAAACTCTGGAGCACACGCCCGCATTTGTACACTGTGGCCCCTTTGCCAATATCGCCCACGGCTGCAACAGCGTTACCGCTACCCGTATGGCCATGAAGCTGGGTGACTACTGTGTCACCGAAGCGGGCTTTGGCGCTGACCTGGGCGCTGAAAAGTTCCTGGACATCAAGTGCCGCATCGCGGGCTTGAAGCCCGATGCTGTGGTCATTGTCGGTACTGTCCGTGCATTAAAGCTTCACGGCGGTGTGGCCAAGGCTGACCTGAATACTGAAAATCTGGAGGCTCTGGAAAAGGGTCTGCCCAATCTGCTGCGCCACGTGGAAAACATTACTCAGGTATACAAGCTGCCTGCAGTGGTGGCCATCAACCGTTTCCCCACGGATACTGAGGCCGAACTGAAGCTGGTGGAAGACAAGTGCAGGGAGCTGGGCGTCAATGCAGTTCTGTCCGAAGTTTGGGGCAAGGGCGGCGAAGGCGGCATTGCTCTGGCAGAGGAAGTGGTCCGTCTGTGCGAGCAGCCCAATGACTTTGCGTTCTGCTACGGTGATGACCTGTCCATTGTGGAAAAAATCGAAGCCATTGCAAAACGTATTTACCGCGCCGATGGAGTGGAACTGGTAGGCAATGCGGTCAAGCAGGTCAAGGAACTGACCGACCTTGGCTTCAGCAATATGCCCGTGTGCATGGCAAAGACCCAGTACAGCTTTTCCGATGACCCTGCCAAACTGGGGGCGCCCACCGGATTCAAGATCACTGTACGCAATTTGAAGGTATCTGCAGGTGCAGGCTTTATCGTTGCCCTGACCGGCGACGTGATGACTATGCCCGGCCTGCCCAAGGTACCGGCGGCCGAGAAGATCGACGTTGACGAAAATGGTGTCATCACCGGCCTGTTTTAATATCCCCGGAGGAAACGTATGGATTTTTCAAAATACCGTATCAATGAGTTTCTCAGTCAGCTGAGTTCCAAAGAGGCAGTTCCCGGCGGCGGCGGTGCCAGCGCACTGGTCGGTGCATTGGGTGCGGCTCTGGGCTGCATGGTGGGAAATCTCACCGTCGGTAAGGCAAAATATAAAGACGTGGAAACAGACATGTATCTGCTGATGAATGAGGCGGAACAGCTGCAGAGTCAGCTGA
This sequence comes from Oscillospiraceae bacterium, assembly GCA_017938835.1. Classification (GTDB taxonomy): domain Bacteria; phylum Bacillota; class Clostridia; order Oscillospirales; family Oscillospiraceae; genus HGM13010. The sequence continues at coordinate 16,732 of JAGBAT010000084.1, forward strand.
CTGCCCTCATCCAGAAGGATGCCGACGGCTTTGCCCCTCTGGCAAAGGCTTATTCCATGGATAAGAACGATCCTGAGTACGATACGGTTATGGAACAGTGCCTGAGGAAGGCTGCGGAAACGCCTCTGGAGATCGTCCGCCTCAGCTGCCGCATGATCGAACTGCACCAGCAGTTTGCCGATAAGGGCAGTACACTGGCTGTGTCCGATGCGGGCACCGGGGTTGTGTTCTGCTGGGCAGCGATGTATGGCGGGGCTCTGAATGTTATGGTGAACACCCGTCTGATGAAGGACCGGGTCTATGCGGAACGCATGAACAACGAAGTCGAAGACTTGATGAATAAATACTGGAAGCTGGCGGATGAAACCTATGAGTCAGTGTTCCGGAAATTGAAAAACTAAAGGAAGACTTGATCTATGAGTACAATTCTGTTGGAAGGAAAGCCTGTTGCAGAGGCAATCTACGATAAAGCACTGAAGACCAGCAAGGCGCTGGAAGCACAGGGTATCACGCCTGTGGTTGCTCTGGTGCGTGTGGGTGAAAATCCTGCTGATATTTCCTACGAAAACAGCATCAAGAAGAACATGGCCAAGGGCGGTGTCAGCGCTGTTTCCGCAACCCTGTCTCAGGGTACCACTACCGAAAAGGTGCTGGAGACCATCGAAACTCTGAACCAGAGCCCTCTGGTCCACGGAATCATGCTGTTCCGTCCCATGCCCGAGCATATTGATGGGGAATGGATTCGTCACTCCATCCACCCTGCAAAGGACGTGGACGGCATCACCGACATGAGTCTGGGCGGTGTTTTCACCGGCTCCGGTATTGGCTTTGCGCCCTGCACCGCACAGGCGGTCATCGAAATGCTGGACTACTACGGCATTGAGCTGCGTGGCAAGAAGGTGGCTGTGGTTGGCCGCTCTCTGGTCATCGGCAAGCCCGTTTCCATGCTGCTGAACGATAAGGATGCCACCGTGACCCTGTGTCATAGCCGTACCCCCAAGCTGGCAGAGGTGACCCGCGAGGCAGACATCGTGGTTCTGGCAACCGGCAGAGCAAAGGCCTACGGCCCCGAATATTTCGCACCCCACCAGACCGTCATCGACGTTGGCATCAACAATGACCCCTCCACCGGCAAGCTGTGCGGTGATGTGGACTTTGGTACTGTTGCTCCCCGCGTTTCTGCAATCACTCCTGTTCCCGGCGGTCTGGGTGCCGTAACGACTGCGGTTCTGGTCAGCCATGTTGTGGAAGCCGCCAAGAAGGCAGCGGAGCGCAAGTAATGGATTACGAGAAGATTGAAAAAATCCACGCAGGCAAGTTTCTGGACTATTATACTGTGACCTATCGTGACCGTTGGGGAAACGAAAAGGTTTATGAGATGGTGTCTCGCGACCACGAACTGCACTGTGACACCCAACTCCATGACCATCCCACCGATGCAGTGGTCATGATCATCAACGACCCCTCCGACCAGCACATTCTGCTGGTGCGGGAGTTCCGCTGCGAATTGGGTAAGACCATCTTCGGTCTGCCTGCTGGACTGATTGATCCCGGCGAGACTCCGGAGGCATGTGCGGTTCGTGAGCTGAAGGAAGAGACCGGTTTGGATATGGTGGAGATCCGCGATGTGCTCAAGGGTGCGTTCTGTGCAGTGGGTATTTCCAATGAGACCACCTCTTGTGTCCTGGGAACTGCCACGGGTGAACTCAGTCACTTCGATTCCGAGGGCGAAGAAATCGACGCAGCCTGGTACACCAAGGAGGAGGTACGTCAGTTGATTCGTACTGAACACTTCGGATCCTGGGCACAAGCCTACTGCTATATGTGGTCCAGAGAAAAATAAAAGAAACAGCAGCACTATAGTGCTGCTGTTTCTTTCAGACTGTCAAAAAAGTGCACACGCCCGCTGTTTCTGGTATAATAGAAGAAACAGGGGGTGTTTTTATGGAGAAATGGAAAAAGGATGCAAGACACGATGCAGTTGTAGTCGACATAGATGCACTGGTACCCAAGAAC
>JAGBAT010000085.1 GCA_017938835.1 Oscillospiraceae bacterium
CTTCCACTTCCCAGACTTCGCCGGGCATCTTGTGGTGCAGTGCCCATACGATGCTGGTCACACCGGGAATCTGCTTAATATCAGACAGCTTGATTTTGTCATTACCTTCGCCGTACCAGCGAAAGCCCATTTGCATTGGCATAGTCTTTTCTCCTTTTAATCTTCATTCATACCGATCAGGTCGAACTTCTCGGTGGATACAACGATCTCGAAATCGTCTATCTCAGGTTTATTGCATTTAACCAGGATCGTCCGGTCAGCTAGTTCATAATACCAGCCCTCGTCGGCTTCTTCCCAGTTGTCGCGAACAATGTAGCGGGGGAGTGGTCTGCCATCCACAGTGACCCAATAAGCGCCCTTTTCCTTGCTGACTACACGCAGAGTAAGCTTCTCCACGGTGTCGGTATAACTTCCTTCCCTGTGGAAGGAGATGATCTTACGATCTCCAGCCTTGACGCGGATGGTGGTCTTTGCAAATTCTCCGCTCTTGTAGTTTTCGGTGTGACCGTCGTCATCGTAGAATACGAAAGTGCTGTCTCCTTCAGCGCCAATGGTCAGATCCAGTTGCTTCATGGTATCGGCAAGAATATATTTTACATCTTCACTGGTCAGGAAGATGGCACTACCACGCAGGAACATGGGGATACTGCTCAAACTGACGGGAACCTCAATGGTCTGACCACCTGAATAAGCCTTCATGTTGTCGTTCATGTCATACCAAGTGCAGCCTGCGGGCAGATATATGGTGCGGCTAGTTGCACCTGGGTCCACAACATTGGCTACCAGAACAGAAGGCCCGAACATAAATGTCAGGTTCTTGTCGTTGTAGCTGGCTTTGTCTTTCGGGAATTCCAGAAACAGCGGGCGCATGACGGGCATACCGGTCTGGCTTGCCTCGTACATCAGGGAGTACAGGTAGGGGAGCATACGGTAACGCAGTGCATAAGCCTCGCGGACATAGGGGAGATGTTCTGCATACATCCAAGGCTGTGTGACTGTGTTGTCGGTATTAGCGGAGTTAATGGTAAAACGAGGCTGGAAGATACCGCTTTGGATCCATCGCAGCAGCATTTCTCCATCCGGGGCACCGCCGGTAAAGCCACCGATGTCGCAGCCCATATTGGCACAGCCGGACAGACCCATGCCCATGATGGTTGCGATATTGAACTTTACGGTGCGCCAGTCGGTGAGATTGTCGCCGCCCCACACCTGCGCATAGCGCTGAATTCCGGCGAAGCCTGCACGGTTGATGACATAGGGACGCTCGTTGGGATACACATCACGCAGTGCCTGAATGGCTACATAAGCCATCATATTGGAGTGGATGATCTTTAGCTCAGCCATTGTGCCCTTGGCACCTTCAAAGTCGCACTGTGCATCGCGGTCTTCAATGCCGTCCATCTCGCAGTTGTCATTCCAGACGGTCTTTGTGCCCTTGCGCAGAATGTTTTCCTCCAGCAAATGCTTCCATGCCTCACGGCCTGCAGGGCCGGTGAAGTCGATAAAGCGGCCGGTACCGCCCCACCAGCGACCGTAGTAATCATCGCTGCCATCAGCAGTTTTGATGAAAGCATCTCGCTGCTTGTAATAGTCAGCATAGGGATGGTTTTTCAGCACACCGGGTTTTAGGTTGCAGATAACATTGATCCCTATGGCATTCATCTTCTCGAAGAATTCTTCGGGGTTGGGGAATCGTTTGTGATTCCAGTTAAACGTGTAGCGCAGGCCGTCCGCTTCGCCAGAGGAATAGCCGGATGCCAGCCAAAAGTTGTCAATATAGATCTGCTCCTTACGGTGCTTATCAATGACCTTGTAGATTTCCTGATCGCAGTCCTTTTCCAGTTCAGCATAGTACATGGTGGAGGCGCAATAACCCAGAGACTGCTTGGTGGGCAGGATGGTGCGGCCGGTGAGCCAGGTGTAACGGTCTATGACGTCAGACATTTTGGGACCATTGATGAGGAACAGGTCGATGTCGCCTCCATCAGTCTGGTAGTAGCAATAACGCTCCCAGTAACCGCTGATTTCCTGACCCATATCAAATACGCAGTCATAAGAGTTATGATAGAACAGACCAATTGAATGGAGCTGATCTTCGTTTACGCGGATATAGAAGGGAATATGCTTGTACATAGGATCGCCGATCTCGGGATCATGGCCAATGGCATCCTTAGGAGACATGCGCAGGCGGCGGCCCTTTTTGTCCAGATGACCGGTCTTTTCTCCAAAGCCAAAGAAATGATCTTTCTCACGGTCCATACAGGAATAGTGACTGAGGCGTCCTAACTGGTCCTTTTCAAATGCACGCTCCGGCAGATCACGATAGATGCATTTGCCGGCATTGTCGTATGCAGAGAAGGAGAAGGGAGCTTTTCTCAGCACAAGCTGCATGGTGGCGGTGGTGAAGTGCAGCGCCTTGTCATCCTCCTCACAGGGAATATCCAATGCCTGAATCCGCTGACGCTCGCCCTCAAAGAGAGGGTCGAGGCGGTCAGCCCACGCGGTAGTGACCAGCGTATAGGATTCTTCATGGAACTCCTTGCTGAAGGAGACGCGGATGCGGATGACATCATCACTGAGGAAAACGAGCATCACATCCGCGGTGTCGCCGTGGATCAGCCAGCCATTTTCTGTTTTTTCATGGGATACATATTTTCTCACAAGCATGGCTTGCTCCTTTCTAAATTACATACCGATCAAGTCGAAGTCTTCAAAAGAAACGGTCAGGACAGTGTCCTTCTTGGGGTTGCGGTACTTGACTTCCACAGCGCGCTTGCTCTGGCTGTAATACCAGCCTTCTTCTGCTGCGTCGAACTTGCGGCGGTTCAGGTAGTGCTCCAGCTTTTTATCACCCAGAGTGACCCAGAAGGGGCTGCGATCCTTGCGGATCATTTCTACGGTAACAGTTTCGACGAAGTCAGTGTACTCGCCTTCACCCTTGAATGCAACCTTAACAACGCTGTCGCCGGTCATTTCAATGGTAGTCTTGCGGTATACGCCCTTCTTGTAATCGTTGGTCACGCCGTCGTCATCGTACAGAACATAGCTGCTGTCCTTTCCGGGAGCCATGGTCAGGTGCAGAGCGGTCATGTGATCGCGTTCCATGCTCATGAGCTGATTTTCAGCCATGGGAACGATACCGCCTTCACGCAGGAACATGGGAATGGTGGTGATGTCAACGGGAACGGTGATTGTCTGGCCACCTTCGTAGCAACGGAACTTGTCGTTCCAGTCATACCACTTGCAGCCTGCGGGCAGGTATACTTCACGAGAGGTTGCGCCGGGCTCCAGTACGTTTGCAATCAGCAAATCGCGGCCATACATGAATTCAAAGCTTTCATCGTAAACATTTTCGTCGTTCTGGAATTCGTATACCAGAGCACGCATGATGGGTGCGCCGGTCTGGTTTGCTTCGTACTCAGCAGAGTACAGGTAAGGAGTCATGCGGTAGCGGAACAGGATCGCGTTGCGGATAATGTCAGCGGAATCGCGGAACATCCAAGGCTCGGTAACGGTGTTGTCGTTGGAAGCGGAGTGGATGGAGAAGCGAGGCTGGAAGATACCGTTCTGTACCCAGCGTACGAACAGTTCTTCTTCAGGTGCCGGGCCTGCAAAGCCGCCAATATCAGCACCTTCGTTGGGCTGACCGGACAGACCCATACCGGTGATGATGGGAATATTGTACTTCAGGCTCTTCCAGCTGGTGTAGTTGTCACCGCACCAGGTCTGAGCGTACTGCTGGATGCCAGAGCTGCCGGAACGGCATACGACATAGGGACGTGCGTTGGGGTCGTGTTCCACAACAGCTTCGTTGCCCAGCTTGCACATAATGGTGCACATGATGGGTTTGAGCTGACCGATGGTGCCGCCCTTACCGTCGAAATCAACGATTACGTCCTTGTCCAGCAGAGAGTCATATTCGCAGTTGTCGTCCCAGATAGAGTTGGTGCCGTAATCGATTACGTTTTCAATCAGGTAATCCTTCCAGATACGACGTGCTTCGGGCTTGGTGTAGTCCCAGAATGCGCCGGGGCCGCCCCACCAGCTGCCGACAGCATACTGTTCGGGGTTCTTGCTGTCTTTTACGAATACGTCCTTAGCGACGAATTCATCGAACCAGGGGTGGCACAGCAGGATACCGGGCTTTACGTTGGGAACGTTTTCTGCGCCCTTTTCGTTCATTGCTGCAAAATATGCGCGAGGATCCTTGAAGCGTTCGGTATTCCACATGAATACGCAGCGCTTGTTGTTCTGGCTGGTGTAGCCGGAGGACAGGTGGAAACCGTCAATGGGGAATCCTTCTTCCTTGATGGTGTCAACGAAGCCGAGAACTGCATCGTCGCTGTCCTTTTCCAGTTCGGGATAATACATGGAGGAACCCTGATAGCCCAGACCGCGCTTGGGCAGCAGTGCGGGACGACCGGTGAGCAGAGTGTAGTTGTCAACTACCTTTGCCAGAGTGTTGCCACCCAGCAGGAACAGATCGATGTCGCCGCCGTCAGCCTGCCAGTAGGTGTAGCGAGGCCAGTAGTTGGACTTTTCACGGCCCATATTGAATACGGATTCATAGAAGTTGTGATAGAACAGACCTACAGCCTTCTTGGTCTTGCGGCTGAGGCGGATGTAGAAGGGAATGTGCTTGTACAGTGTGTCGAACTTTTCGGGGTCAAAGCCCAGAGCGTCGGTTGCACGTTCGCGGATAAATTCCTTGTTTTTATTCAGATGACCTGCCTTTTCACCAAAGCCGTAGAAGCAGTCGTCTTCTTCCATGCGGCTGTAGTGAGTGACACGGTTATTGGAATCGAGAGTAAAGGGGCTGCCAATCTGAGAGGAATACAGTTCGGTGCCTTCCGCATCATACAGGCGGATGCAGATGGGGTCGATGTCCAGTTCCAGACGCAGAGCTGCAGAGGACAGGACATAAGTTTTTTCGGATTCTTCTACTGCGGGAGCAACGGGTTCCAGACGGATACGTTCGCCTTCAAACAGGCTGTCCAGACGATCTTCCCAAGCAGTAGCCTTCAGAATGTAGGATTCTTCAGACAGTTCCTTGTCAAAGGAAGTGCGGACGCGAACGATCTCATCGGTAACAAAGGTTACCTTGATGTCAGCGCAATTTGTGTGGAACAGGAATGCGCCATCGAGGCGTTCCAGACCGGTGATCTTTGAACAAATTTCCATAGTGTTCTCCTTCAATGATTAGATTGGGTGTGATTTTCAGCAGGGATAAAAACGGCGGCCCGCCGCTTTCCCAGCAAGGCGCATGGGCAGGGTGGAGGACCGCCAAAAAATTTTAAACTAAGCTTATCAGAACATCCAGCCCATACCGTCGACCAGACCGGTCCAGTAGGGGATGCTCAGAGGAATCTGAGGAATAAAGGTGACCAGGAGCAGGGCAACGACCATTGCAATGAAAATGGGAACGATGTACTTGGTAACGCCTTCAATCTTAACGTTTGCAACACCACAGCCGACAAACAGGCAGGAGCCTACGGGAGGAGTTACAGAGCCGATACCCAAGTTGCAGATCAGCATCAGACCGAAGTGAACGGGGCTCATGCCAATGCTGGTAGCGATGGGCAGGAAAATAGGAGTGAAGATCAGAACGGCAGGAGTCAGGTCCAGGAACATACCCATGACCAGCAGGAAGACGTTCATGATCAGCAGAATGACATACCGGTTGGTGGAAACGCTCATGATCGCACTGGAAATTGCGGCGGGGATGCCGGTTCTTGCCATAACGTAAGCCATGATGGAAGAAGCTGCAATCAGGAACAGAATGGTAGCAGAGCTCTTCATGGTATCTGCAAGCAGATTGTAGAAGGTCTTGAAATCCATTTCACGGTAGATGATAGCCAGAACACCGCAGTACAGACACATAACAACGCCTGCTTCGGTTGCGGTAAAGATACCGCCCAGAATGCCGCCCATAACAATGATAACAGCCAGCAGGGAGGGAATCGCATCAACCCAGATCTTCAGTGCGGAATCTTCTTCCTTTACTTCAGACTTCTTGTAGCCCAGCTTGACTGCCAGAATGATAGCTACAATAGCAACACAGATACCCAACAGAGCACCGGTGAAGTAGCCACCCATAAACAGTGCAGCAACGGAAACACCGCCGGCGGTGATGGAGTAAAGAATCAGGGGACCGGAGGGAGGAATCAGAATGCCGGTAGGAGCGGAGCAGATGTTAACTGCAGCGGAGTAGTTGGGATCATAGCCTTCATCCTTTTCCAACGGAGACAGGATGGAGCCCATAGCGGAGGTAGCAGCTACGGAAGAACCGGAAACAGCGCCGAAGAACATGTTTGCCAGAACGTTGGTAGCAGCCAGATAACCGGGGATCTTACCTACCAGCAGACGAGCCAGACGTACCAGACGCTTTGCAATGCCGCCCTTGTTCATGATGTTGCCGCCCAGAGAGAAGAAGGGCAGAGCCAGCAGGGAGAAAGAGTCCAGACCGGAGAAGCACTTCTGCGCAGCAGTAAATGCGAAACCGTCAAGAGTGGTAACACCGCTAGCGCATGCAGCGATAACAGATGCAATACCGATACCGGCGGAAATGGGAACACCGGCCAGCAACATGATAAAGAAAGAAACAAACAGGAAAATTGTAGCAGTGACAACCATACTTATTTAGCTCCTTTCTTTTCAGTAAACAGCTGTACGTACTTCAGCAGACGAGCCAGAACGATCAGAATACCACACAGAGGCTCAATCAGGTACAGAACTTTCATGGGGATACGCATGACGGAGGAATAATTGGTAGCGGTCATAGCCAGCTTCCAGCCACCGTAAATAAATACATAAATAACAAAGAACAGAATGCAAGCTTCAATGAATACATTGAGAGCTACTTTAAAGGGGCCTTTTGCTTTGTCGGTGACAAGAGTCAGGGCCAGATGCTCATCGCGGTAGAAGCAATAAGCGGAGCCGATCATACCAGAGATGATCAAAATGTAACGCAGCAGTTCGTCGGTGAAAGTGGAGGGACTGCCGAGAACCCAGCGGGTGAAAATCTGCCAGGTACCGAAAACGAGCAGAGCAAACATTGCTACTGCCATCAAGAAACGCATTACGGTATCAAGCACTTGCTCAATTTTTTTCAAGGTTACATCTCCTCTAATAAATTGTTGTTAAAAACTCGTTAATACAAAGAGCGGCTCAGCACCGCTTAGGTGATAAGCCGCTCCCTGTTGCAGTCAAACAAATAAAATGCTTTACTGAAGGAGGCCGCAGTTAACGGCCTGTAATGAACTTGTCGGCGAAATTAGCCTGCAGCCTGAATGCGTTCTACGAAAGCGTAAGTAGCAGGATCGTTTGCCTTCAGACCATCATAGATGCCCTGGCAAGCAGCCTGGAAAGCAGCCTTGTCAACGTCAGTGACATATTCAACTTTACCTTCAACCTGAGCCTTAACATCTTCTTCGAACTGTGCCCACAGTTCCTTGTAGTTAGCGACCATGTCAGCAGCGGCGCTGTTCATGATTGCCTTCTGTTCGTCGCTCATTTCGTTCCAAATCTTGGAGGAGATGATAATAATGTCGGGGATCATGGTGTGTTCGTCGTAGCAGTAGTAGCCGGTAACGTCAGCATGGTCGCGCAGAGCGGTGATGTTGTTTTCAGCACCGTCAACAACACCCTGCTGCATGCCGGTGTAGATTTCAGAGTAACCCATAACGGTAGCGGAGCCGCCGAATGCGTTCATCATGTCGATAGCCATCTGGCTGTCCATGGTACGGATCTTCAGACCTGCCAGGTCAGCGGGGGTGCGAACGGGGGTGTCAGCAGTGTAGAAGCAACGAGTGCCGGATTCCAGCCAGCTCAGACCAACGAAGCCGGTTTCAGCAGTCAGGTTGTACAGGTCCTGAGCAATTTCGCCGTTCATGACGTTGTACAGGTGATCCTTATCGTTGAAAACGTAAGGAACGGACAGGCAGTTCCATTCAGCAGCAAAGTTTGCCAGAGTACCTGCGGAAACCTTGGTCATTTCCAGCTGGCCAGCCTGGATCTGGGATACGCAGTCAGCTTCGGAGCCCAGAGTGCCGTTGGGAACGATGTTGATGGTGATGGAGCCGTTAGATTCGGTCTTAACAGCTTCTGCCCATGCGGTCATTGCAATGTGAACAGCGTGGTCTTCTGCCAGGTTGTGAGCCAGAGTCAGGTTGAAAGTCTTTTCGCCGTCGGTGGTAGCAGCGTCATCAGAACCGCCGCCGCAAGCAACCAGACCGAAGCACAGAACCAGAGCAAGAACAAGTGCGAGGATCTTCTTCATTTTTGTTTACATCTCCTTAAAATAATTTTTGCTTTTCAGGCATATTCCTGTAATTAATATATTAATATATCAGTCAAAATTTTGCAATTCTCATTTCAACTAATTTTTGACGAATGTTTTGTGCGCAATCACAAACGCGCCGCAAAAAACGGCGCGTTTAATCGGTTATTTTATCCTATGGCAAAGTATTCAGGGTATTGCTCCTGTGCCGTTCTCATACTGTCCTGATAGATACTCAGGTGCTGTTCCAGTCGGGACAGGGCCAAAGCCTCATCACCGGCAGCTACCGCCTGAGCGATCTCGCGATGATCCTGATTGATATCTTTCTGTACTCCCATCATCAGGGTCAGTGCACGCAGACGTTCAATATGCTGCATGTAGCTGAGCATGTGATAATAACTGTTTACCCGGCCGGTGGCTTTGAATGCAAGACCATGGAACTCATTATCCAGCTCGTGCATCAGATGGATTCGGTCAGGAGAGTCACTGTTTTCGTAGAGTGCGAAGCGGCTGACATTTTCCTCGTAACGTTGTACCAGTTTGTCATCTCTCCGGGAACATGCCTGTCGAATGATTTCCTTTTCCATCGCAAGGCGGGAAAACTGTTCCATAGCGACCCATTCTGTGTCGATGGGAGCTACGAAGGTACCGATTTGAGGTTTAAGTACAACCATATTGTAAGCGGACAGGAGAATGAGTGCCTCGCGTACAGGGGTGCGGCTCATCTGCAGCTGCTTAGCCAGTACTTTATCACTCAAGGGTTCACCAGGCTTCAGCTCCATATATATGATTTTGTCTCGAATAATTAAATACGCTCTTTCACGGGCGTTTCCGATGGAAGATGCGGCCTTGCTATGCAGGCTCCTCCAATGGGAATAGATTTCGGGCTTATAATTGGTATCAAACATATAACAACCAGATTTCTGTCATTTTTTTTCTTTACGATTACGGAACATCAGGATCACATCGGCTAGATTCAAGGCGAGGAGAGATTTTTCATTCTGCCAGTCCAGACCGGTTTTGTTTGTCATGAATTGCTTAAATTTATCTGCGGACTTGGGCTTTATGAAACTGCGATCTACCATGCAAATGGAATCTTTACCCATGAACAGATAAAAGTATTCTTTGTCTTCTGCCAGACGGACGATCTTTTTGTAGGGGATGCTCATACTTCCTTCACCGGAAACCCTGATTCGATCCTTGTGGAACTCATACTGCATACTTGGCAGGCTGCCGTTTCTGGCCTCCAATGCGCGATCGGCTCGAATCTGACTGGGGAAGTCCATACTGATAATCAGCCATGCGCCTACAAGCAGCAGGATACCCTTTGCCCAGAGGGGGATATTTGTGAGTGCGGCAATCAGAACCATCACAAAACCGATACCCATCCAAAGCAGCATCTGCGGTTTCTCGTAGGCGTGATACTGTGCCCGATAAAGCGCTGTGATGGTTTTTTCTGTATGGTCGATTTTGCCGGAGTATTGATATCCTGCCATAGTTCCTCCTCCATTTGTACGATGAAATTCTCGCTTCATATCATAATATTTTAATTGACGACAAATCTCGTGTCAATATATTTACATCTGATATATCAGTTAGCTGATATAAGTTCAAAGTAATAAGAGGCTGTTATTGATTTTATCTAATATATTTAAATGTAGAAGAACATAAGATTTCAGAGCAATTTTTCAAATGCGATTCGCGCATCACCGTCTTCACAGCCGCCTTTGAGAATGATCGTACCGCAGGGAAGAAATCCGGCTTTCTGCAGCGCACGCCGCATAGGAAGATTTCCAGGGTGGGTATCGATACGCATGGAGCCAAGACCAAGTGATTTTGCCATTTGGAAGCCGTGTTCAAACAGTTTCCCTGCAACACCCTTGCCTTTGCTATCCTGTGCGACGCAGACTCTATGCATGGACGCATACGGCGTGTCAGTCAGCCAGGTCCCATCAATTTCAGCATAGGAAGCGTCAGGTGTAGTTTGAAAAGCAAAAATACCCAGAACCGTTTCATTCTCCATAGCGAGCCATGTGCATCCATTTTCAATATCCGTTTCCCAGATTTCTCTGGAGGGATAGCCCTTCTGCCAC
>JAGBAT010000086.1 GCA_017938835.1 Oscillospiraceae bacterium
CCATTTTAAGAGAAATTGACTTGCAGCTGAAGCAGGGTAGTTTTGTTGCAGTAGTGGGTGAAAGCGGCTGCGGCAAATCCACTTTGGCCGCACTGCTGACCGGAAAAAACAAGGGATATACCGGTAGTGTGACCATCGGCGGTACAGAACTGTCCGATATTTCCGAAGTGGATCTTCAGCGATACATTACCTATGTCGGTCACGCGGGATATCTGTTCAAAGGTACCGTACGGGAAAACCTGCTCATGGCGAAGCCGGATGCAGCGGATGGTGCGTTGTGGGCAGTGCTGGAACAGGTGCGTCTGGCAGAGTTTTTGCATAGTGAAAAGGGTCTGGATACGATGCTTGCGGAAAAGGGAGCCAACCTCTCCGGTGGTCAATGTCAGCGATTGGCACTGGCAAGAGCGCTGCTTCATGACAGTCCCGTTTATATTTTTGACGAAGCCACTTCCAACATTGATGTGGAAAGTGAAAATGATATTATGGCTCAAATCCACAAATTGTCAGAGACAAAAACCGTATTGCTGATTTCTCACCGGCTGGCCAATGTCACATCTGCAGACTGTATTTATGTGCTAGAAGGCGGCAGTGTGGTGCAGAAGGGGAGCCACAAGGAACTTCTGACCTTGGGTGGGGCCTATGCAAAATTGTGGAATGCACAGCAACAATTGGAAAATTACGGAAAGGAGATGATGGTATGAAGCGAAGTCCTATGAATATTATGATGCGGTTGGTCGGTCTTGTGAAGCCTCTGACCGGATATATGCTTCTGGCGATCACAATGGGCCTGATCGGTCATCTCTGCGCAGCGTTTATTACGGTGTTTGGCGGCTATGCAGTACTCCATGGCCTTGGTCTAACTGCGCCCCTGACTGTAGCTGCCTTGTTCCTCTGTATGGGGGTGTTTGCACTGGTGCGCGGGATACTGCGCTATGCAGAGCAGGCGTGCAATCATTTCATTGCGTTCAAACTGTTGGCTTTGATTCGCGATCGTGTTTTCGTGGCGCTGCGGCGACTGTGTCCCGCTAAGCTGGAAGGCAAGGATAAGGGGAATTTAATTTCTATCATTACTTCCGATATTGAGCTTTTGGAAGTCTTTTATGCTCACACCATTTCCCCTGCCGCGATTGCATTGCTGTTCAGCTTGATCATGTGTTTATTTGTGGGCAGCTATCATCCCGCTCTGGGAATGATCTGCGCTGTGGCGTATATCGCTGTCGGCGTTGTGATTCCTGTATTGACCTCCAGATTCAGTGGGGATGTGGGACTGCGGTTCCGCAGCGGCAGCGGTGATTTGAGCAGCTTTGTTCTGGACAGTCTCCGCGGTCTTTCTGAGATATTACAGTACCATGCGGGACAGCCGCGTCTGGAACAGATGAATTCACAGACCGATGCACTGGCTGAAGAGGAATCGCTGATGAAGCGCATCACTGGACGGAATATGGCTGTTACCAACACGGCAATCCTGATGTCTGATCTGCTGATGCTGTTAGCTTCTGCGCTTCTGTACCAGAATGGAGCAGTAGCGTTTGATGGCGTGCTGATCCCCACGCTGGCGCTTATGAGCTCTTTTGGGCCCGTAGTGGCACTGGCTAATCTGGGCAGCACCCTGCAGAATACTTTCGCTGCAGGCAACCGTGTGCTGGACATTCTGGATGAATTGCCTGTTGTGGAAGCGGTGACCGGACAGCCGGAAATCGGCTTTGACGGCGCAGCCGCAGAACAGGTCTGCTTTGCGTATGGAGATGAACTAATTTTGGACAATGTCTCTGTTGAGATACCAAAGGGGCAGATCATTGGAATTCAGGGTCGCAGCGGCAGCGGGAAGTCCACGCTGCTGAAGATGTTCATGCGATTCTGGCAGGCGCAGGATGGGCGTGTGCAGGTGTCCGGCAGCAGTGTCGATGACATCAATACGGAAAACCTGCGAAACATGGAAAGCTTTGTGACACAGGAAACACACCTGTTCCACGACAGTGTTGCGAACAATCTTCGAATTGCAAAACTGGATGCCACCCAGGAAGAATTGGAGGCAGCCTGCAAAAAAGCCTCTGTGCATGATTTCATCATGAGTCTCCCACAAGGCTATGACACCCCCGTGGGAGAACTTGGTGATACCCTCTCCGGAGGGGAACGGCAGCGCTTGGGAGTTGCACGTGCATTCCTGCACGACGCACCGTTTTTGCTGCTGGACGAACCCACCAGCAATCTGGACAGCCTGAACGAGGCAGTCATCTTGAAGGCATTGCGGGAGGAACGGGAGGACCGCACTGTGGTGCTGGTATCTCATAGAGAGTCTACCATGCGCATTGCCGACAAGGTCTATTCAGTAGAACATGGGAGAGTAAGCTGATGACAAATATAGAAGCAAAACGCCAGCGGGAAAAGGAAACTGTTTCTCAGATGATTGCGATATATTGTAAAAAACAGCACGGGACAAAACATGGACTGTGTGAAGAATGTACGGAACTGGAGGACTATGCAAGACTGCGCAGCGATAAGTGCCCGTTTATGGAGACAAAGACATTTTGTTCCAATTGCAAGGTGCACTGCTACAAGCCAGATATGCGGGAAAAGATCAGAGCAGTCATGCGGTTTTCCGGACCGCGTATGCTGTTTGTTCACCCTGTTATGGCGATTCGCCATGTGATCGAAAGTAAGAAAGAAAAAAAGAGATTGGAGCGCGAACATTGAATATCAAAAAATTTTTGTATGTAATTCTGGGCTGCATAGGCGTAGGGATCGGTGCTGTTGGGGCAGTAGTTCCCATGCTGCCTGCATTTCCGTTTCTGCTTCTGGCAGCATACTGCTTTGCCAGAAGCTCTGAAAAATTGCACAACTGGTTCATCAATACCAAACTTTATAAAGATAATCTGGAAAGCTATGTTGAAGGCCGGGGAATGACCCGGAAGACCAAGATCCGCATTATGATCACGGTGACAGTGCTGATGTCAATTGGCTTTGCCATGATGGGTGCAGTGCCGGTTGGACGCATGGTGCTGGCCGGGGTCTGGATGTTCCATATTCTGTATTTCATGTTTGGCGTAAAGATCCTCAAAGAAGAACAGTCTGTCGAATAAAAAGGACGAAACATGTTTCGTCCTTTTTTGTCAAGAAAATTTATGGTTTGTTTATTTGTATTTTCGCTACTATTTTGATATAAATATATTATGTGTAATTTTAGGCAAAACCTAAATTTGCCGATGAGATGGAAAAGAGATACTACATGAAAAAAATACTGGTTGGGATCGATATCGGTTCAACAACTACGAAAATTGCGGCTGTTGATGAAGACAGCCGTGAACTTTTATATTTCGATTATCAGCGGCACAATGCCAAACAGGCGCAGAGTGTGGAAAAGGCACTGGAAAAACTAGAGATGCAGTTTCCGGTTGCTGACATTCGGCTGTGCCTGACGGGCTCCGGTGCAAAGCCATTGGCGGAACGTCTGAATGTACCCTTTGTGCAGGAGGTTGTGGCAAATTCCATTGCCCTGAAACGGTATTATAAAGAAGTCGGCACAGCAATCGAACTGGGCGGTCAGGATGCGAAGATCATCTTCTTCCATAAGGACAGTCAGAGCGGACAGCTGACGGTCTCGGATATGCGCATGAATGGCAGCTGTGCTGGTGGCACCGGTGCCTTTATTGATGAGATCGCTACACTGCTGAAAACCCCCATTGAAGCGTTTGATCAACTGGCATCTCAAGGAACCTGTGTGTACGACATTTCTGGTCGCTGCGGCGTATATGCGAAAACGGACATTCAGCCTTTGATGAACCAAGGGGCGGCAGGCTCTGACTTGGCGCTGTCGGCATTTCATGCTATTGCCAAGCAGACCATTGGCGGGCTGGCACAGGGGCTTGATATTCAGAAGCCTGTAGTTTTCGAAGGCGGCCCGCTGACCTTCAATCCTACGCTGATCCATGTGTTTACTGAGCGTTTGGGGCTGCAGCAGGATGAGGTACTGATTCCTGAACACCCGGAAATCATGATCGCCTATGGTGCGGCATTGTCTCTGACAGAAATGTACTGCGATGAGGAGAAGCTCCGCTCTGTCGCTGACCTGCGAAAGAAGCTCGCGGATACTGCAAATCAGCAGGTTGTGTTTGAAGAGCAGGGAAAGCCGTTCTTTGCTTCTGAAGAAGAAAAGCAACGATTCCTGAAGCGTCATACATTGAAAAAACATGTGTGGACTGCGCCTGAACAAGGCGAGAAGATCCGTGCCTATCTGGGCATCGACTCCGGTAGTACGACGACTAAGTTTGTGCTGATGGACGAAGCTGAAAATATTCTGGATACATATTATTCTCCCAACCAGGGGAATCCCCTGCAGGTCGCAAAGAATGCGCTGATTGCAATGCGTGACCGATATTGCGCAGCGGGTGCGGTGCTGGATATCATTGCCGTCGGTACCACCGGATACGGAGAAGTGCTGTTTGCTAATGCATTTGATACGGAGTGTCATGTGGTGGAGACCGTTGCCCATGCCCGTGCAGCGGAGAAGTATGTACAGGATGCCAGCTTCATTCTCGACATCGGCGGTCAGGATATGAAAGCTATCTGGATCGACAATGGCATTATTACGCATATTGTGGTCAATGAGGCCTGTTCATCTGGCTGCGGATCTTTCCTCGAAAACTTTGCAGCAACCCTGCAGATCGCCGTAAAGGGCATTGCAGATGCAGCATTTCGTGCGAAAAATCCCGCAGTGCTGGGCAGCCGCTGTACCGTATTTATGAACAGCAGTGTCATTACCGAGCAGCGCAACGGCAAACTGCCGGAGGATATTATGGCGGGTCTGTGCCGTTCCATTATTGAAAATGTCTTTACCAAGGTCATCCGTATATCTAATCTGAATAGCCTTGGCAATAAGATCGTAGTACAGGGAGGCACGTTTGAAAACGATGCGGTACTGTGTGCTATGGAACAGTATATCGGCAGAGAAGTCACCCGCGCACCGTACCCTGGTATCATGGGTGCCATCGGTGCCGCACTGATTGCCAAGGAACGGTTTGATGGCAACAAGACATTTATCGGACTGGATGCTATGGACGATTTCTTCTATACGCAGGATGCCAATGCACCCTGTCCGTTCTGTACCAACCACTGCAAGAGAACCATTGTCAAATTCTCTAATGGGGAAACCTGGGTCACCAACAACCGCTGTGAGCGTGGGGAAGTGCTGGGGGATCTGAAGGACAAAAATGTACAGGAACTGATTCGCGAGAAGCAGAAGAAAAAAGATGAAGTTCCCAACTTGTTCCGCTTCCGGGAAAAGCTGGTGTACAAAGACTATGAATATACGCAGCTGGAAGAAGCGAAAAACATCACCATTGGTCTGCCCAGAGTATTGTCCTACTGGGAGACCATGCCCTTCTGGACGACGTTCTGGCGTGCTCTTGGATTTAAGGTGCAGATATCCGATCCCAGTACCCGAAAAATGTATGAAAATGGCCTGTCTGCGGTGACTTCCGATACAGTCTGTTTCCCTGCAAAGCTGGTGCATGGACATCTGCGCAATCTGGCAAACAAGAAAGTAGATCGTATCTTCATGCCATCTGTCACCACGGTACCTACGGAGAATACTGAGAAGAACAGCCAATCCATGTGTGCTGTTGTCAAAGGGTACCCCATTGTTGTCCGTAACTCGGATGATCCCTGCACACGGTTCGGTATTCCTTTTGATGCACCGCTGTTCCACTGGTATGAGGATACTGACCGCAACCGTCAGCTGATGGCTTATATGAAAGATACCTTCGGCATTGACGAAGCACATGTGCTGTCTGCCATTGCCATGGCAGATGCGGCGCAGGCAACGTTCCGCCGTGAGCTGGAAGCAGAGGGACAGCGGGTGTTGGAGGAAGTGGAGCACAAAGGCACCTATGCGGTGGTGCTGGCATCCCGACCCTACCAGAACGATCCGCTGGTAAATCACGAGCTTCCGGATATGTTTACTCGTCTGGGGATCCCTGTGCTGACGGCAGACTCCCTTGCTGCTACCAGAACGACTGATTTGCACAATAGCCGTCTGGATGTCGCCAACAACTATCATGCACGTATGCTTTCTTCTGCTGTGCTGGCGGCAGAGAATGAGCATCTGGAATATGTGCAGCTGGTCAGTTTTGGCTGCGGCCACGATGCGTATCTGTCTGATGAGATCATCCGCATGATGAAAGAAATCTCCGGTAAGGTGCCTCTGATCCTGAAAGTGGACGAAAGTGACATCCAGGGGCCTCTTGGCATCCGTGTCCGCTCTTTTGTAGAGACTGTGAACATTGAGACGTAAGAAAGGAGAAAAACTGCGTGTGCAGCCGCTGAAGGACCCTTATCCTGTGAAGTTTACCAAAGAAAGCTGCAAGGAAAAGGTCGTTTTGGTACCCAATACATCCCATGCGTTCTGCCGGATCATGTCCGCGGCACTGAAAACACAGGGAGTTCGTGCGGAGCCGCTGGATATCGGCCGAGAGGAAGCGATCCGCCTTGGCAAGCAGTATGTGCACAATGATATTTGTTTCCCTGCGCAGATCGTCATCGGCGAAGCACTGGCTGCACTGCGGAGTGGAAAGTACGATGATAAGAAAGTTGCCATCGGTATGGGCAAGTACATTGGCGACTGCCGTTTGACCCACTATACTGCATTGCTGCGAAAGGCATTGGATGATGCGGGCTATGCCCATGTACCGCTGCTGACCAACGACGATGTGGACTATCACAACATCCATCCCGGCTTCAAGATGAATTTGTTGTCGGCTATGCGTATTGCCTATGCGCTGCCCATGATCGATGCACTGGAAGAACTGCTGCGGAAAATCAGACCTTATGAGCTGGTAGAGGGAAGTGCCAATTCTGCGTTTGAACAGGCGATGGATGTGCTGGTGGATGGACTGGAAAATCATGGAATTTCCGGTGCGGCAAAGGGATTCAAACAGGGCATTGAGATCATGAAACAGGTGAAACATGACCGTTCCAATCCCAGACCCCGTATTCTGATCGTTGGAGAATATCTGCTGAACTTCCATCCCGGCGCCAATCATGATATTGAAGACTATCTGGAACACAACGGTTTTGAGATTATCGAAGCTCGCATGACGCACGTTATCTGCAAGACCTATTTCTATCAGGATGCCCAGATTCGGGAGTATAAGCTGAAGAAGCCCTTTGAAAAAAAGGTCTGGTACCGCACAGCTAACGAACTATTCAATATGGCGCATAATAAGACGGACAAGATTGCGTCTGCTCATTCGCTGTATGAGCCGGCCTGCCGTATGCAGGATCTGGTAAAGGAGAGTGACTCCATCATCCATCATACGTTTGATGCGGGTGAGGGAGTGCTGATTCCCGGCGAGATTTTACATCATGCAGAAAAAGGGTGCCGTCACTTTGTGATCCTGCAGCCCTTCGGCTGTCTGCCCAACCATGTGGTCGGCCGCGGCATCAGTAAAAAGCTGAAGGAACTGTATCCGGATGTACAGATCCTGCCGCTGGACTATGACCCGGATGTGAGCTTTGCAAATGTAGAAAACAGACTGCAGATGCTGGTTATGAATGCAAAAATGAAATAATAAAAGAGACGGATGAAAAATTGTTGTTTCATCCGTCTCTTTTTGAAAGGCAAAATGAAGGAACCCCACAGCAAGCTGTGGGGCCCTTCAAGGAGTTTGGAAAGGAGAGTTTTTATCAATGGAATTGATATTTTGGAGTGTAATGAATTTGTCACCCATACTACAATGTATACCGGCTGGCCCAAGGGATGGGCGGTCCTGAAGCTGGCCAAAGAGGTGTACGAGGGATAAGCAAAAAATTTAGAGAAATTCAATGGGTTATTTTGCTGCTTATTCAGCAGCTTCAATGACGAAAGAGTTTTTCTTTATGCTGGGCGAACTGTTCAATTTCTGGATGTTGCCATATCACCGTGATTTACAACCGGAATCTGATTTGCATTTACGATTCAAATTGCATTTTGAAAAAGGACGGAGGTCTGCTCCGTCCTTTTTGTGCATATACTCCAGCAGAGAATTTGTCGAAGTATGGAGGAAACAGATATGCTGCCAATCTTACTGCTTCTTATGAGCAGTGGCTTTTTGATGCTGCGATTGGGGAATGTAGGGAGCTTTCCCAGACCGCTAAAGCCTGCAGAGGAAGAAGAATATGTGCACCGATGGGTGGAACAGGGGGATATGGAAGCACGAAATATCCTCATTGAGCGCAATCTCCGTCTGGTTGTCCATGTGATGAAAAAATACTACACAGCAGGCGAGGACATGGATGACCTGATCTCCATCGGTACCATCGGGCTCATCAAAGCGATCAATACTTACCGACCGGATAAAAATGTGCGGCTTGCCACATACGCCAGCCGCTGCATTGAAAATGCTATCCTCACACCAGCGCCTTGCACCCCAAGGCTTCAAACGGCCTGCATGGCGCATTTTAGACCGGTTATCGGGCGATTTGTATGTCCTTTCCCAGACGCAGAATTCCATTGTGAGGTATGCACCTCTATACATACATAGTTTTGTGCTGTGCGCCCCACGGAAGATTTTGGAAGCGACCCAGTTCAATCAGCGGTATCGCAGATATGAGGAAATCGATAATGTACCGGACAGGCTCCGCTGGTGCAGACACAGCCGTGGGCTTATGCAGGTGGAAGTTGCAGACAAGGTGGGAATGACCCCCAGTGTCTACAAGGCTATCGAGGAAGGATTTACGCAACATATCGAACCGGAGAAGGTGGATCGGCTGGCGCAGTTCTACGGTGTTCCGGTGACAGATTTTCTGGATGAGTTCAATCATTTCCTGTACGATGGACAGGCTGTCCGCATCCGGGCATATCGGGAATCCTTTGGTATGGGCAAGAAACCTTTTGCGAGAAAAATGGGAATCCCGGTCCGCTGCTTGCAGGAATGGGAGAGCGGCAGAAAGGTTATCAGCATAAAATGCTGGGAACGGCACTTCAAAGGTAGGGCATAGAAAAAGCAGGGAATAGACTTTCCATCAAGTCTGTTCCCTGCTTCTTTCTTTCACGGTTTCGATGACCGCATCCAAAAGCTCCAATTTTTGGCATGTGGGGCAGTTCAGTGCTTTGATTCGCTGGGTTACTGCAGCTGCGTGGACATCGGATACACGCTTGGACAATTCTTCCTGGCCGTCTGCGGTTTTGGGGTAATACACGATCAGATTGATC
>JAGBAT010000010.1 GCA_017938835.1 Oscillospiraceae bacterium
ATGTTGATCTGCTGCAGAAGCTCGTCAGGCTTGATCATATCCGCGTGGCCATTGGGGTCCTCCACACCAGCCAGCAGGATGGTGTCCCCATTCTGTTCCAGCTCCAGATACTCGTTGCTCAGGTATGTTGCGCCGCAGTCGGTGACGGCCTGACGCAGCTGGTCAATGGCACCGCTGGCCCAGTCATGATTGCCGCTGGTGAAATAAACCGGGGCAATTTCCACAAGCTGACGAACCAGTGTCTCTGTCACGGGGATGTCCTCTTCGGCTTCAATATAGTCGCCGGTCAGTGCGATCAGATCCGGGTGCAGTTTTGCGACCGTCTCCACAAGCCTGCAGTTGTTTTCCCCGAACTGGGCCATGTGCAGATCGGAAAGCTGTACGATTTTATACCCGTCAAAGCCCTCGGGCAGGTTTGCCGCACTGATCGAATATTCCGTGCATTGCAGCCGGTATTTGCTGTCTGCCAGCAGTACAGCACATATTATCAGGAGAAAAAGAAGAATGCACAGCGGGTTCTTTTTCTTCGTAAGATCACTTCCTTTAAACCGGTTCCATGGTATCATACCATACTTTCTCCATAAATGACGAAAAAATATGAAATTTACATATTACTAACAAAAGCTTTTCCGAATATGGGTACAATAGACCAGATTTTTCGGCGCCTGCCGTCAAATTCGACCGGATAATCGTTTCTTCCCCTTGAAACGAGGAAGTGATTGGGGTATAATACTCCGGTACGATTGAAATAAAATCCTTCGGGATTAAGAAAAGGATGAAAATACAATGAGCGCATCTAGCGAAAAGAAGAGAAGACTGGCCGAGCGCGAACAGGGCATCGACAAGCGCGCAGAAGCACAGCGCGAAGCGGAAGCCAAGGCAAAGAAGAGCCAGCTGAAGTGGAGACTGGGTACTGCAGCCATTGCACTGTTTGTGGTTCTGTCTATCGTTCTCAATACCAGCCTGCCCTTTCAGCTGACCGCTGTCAAGGTTGGCAATACATCTTATTCCGCAGCGGAAATGAATTACTTCTACAACAACGCATATTATGACAACAGCTCTTATATGAGCATGTTCGGCGTCAGCTCCAGCCTGCCTCTGGACAGTCAGGAATGTATGCTGCTGGAAGAAGGCACCTGGCATGATTACCTGCTGCAGCAGGCAACCTCCTCTGCACAGGGTCTGGAAGCCATTTATCAGGCAGCAGTTGCCGCCGGTTTTGAAATGAGTGATGAAGCACAGGAAGCTGTGGACACTACTATGGAATCCCTGCCTGAATATGCAGAACAGTATGGCTATAAGAATGTGGACAAGTATCTGCAGGCTGTTTACGGCAGCGGTATCACCGAAGAGATCGTCCGCGAAATGATTACCAAGGGCAATCTGGCAAACGAATATGCCAACTCCGTTGCAGAAAGCTTTACTTATAGCGACGATGAACTGATGGCTTACTATGAAGAGCACATCGACGAGTTCGTTACTTACGATTACCAGTACTACTACATCGCAGCTGAAACGGAATCCGTCACCGACGAAGAAGGCAACACCACCTCTCAGGTCGTGGAAGGCGGCGTAGATGCAGCCAAGGCAGAGGCTGAAAAGATCGCAGCCAAGGTGACCGATGCGGATTCCTTTGCAGCAGCTGTTGCAGAATATAGCGAAGGTGCTACCGTTCAGAATCTGACCGGCTATCCCAAGGGCAGCATCAACTCCAGCTTCAGTGAGTGGATCGTCGCGGAGGGCCGCACCGCTGGTGATGTGACCGTTGCAGCTTCCGATAACGGTGCTTACGTAGTTATGTATGCCGGTATGGACGACAATATGTATAATGGCCTGAATATGCGTCACATTCTGATCAAGGCTGTGGATGAAGACGGCGACGGTGTCTACTCTGATGAAGAAAAGGCAGCTGCTGAAAAGACCATCAAGGAAATCGAAGCCATGTGGCTGGCAGGAGAACAGACTGAAGAAGCCTTTGCCGCTCTGGCAGAAGCTTATTCCGAAGATGCTGGTTCTGTCAGCGTGGGCGGCCTGTATGAAGGCATCGGCAAGGGCGACATGGTTACTGAGATCGACGAATTCCTGTTCGCAAACGGACGTCAGGTGGGTGACACCGCCATCCTTCACGGCAACAACGGCTATTATGATGGTTACCATCTGGTATACTTCGCAGGTACCAGCCGCGACTACCGTCTGACTCTGGCAGAAAATGCCAAGGTTGAGGAAGACTACGAAGCGTGGGAAGATGAACTCATCGCCGGCTGCACTGTTTCCACCGGTATGGGCTACAACCTGATCGGCAAATAAAAGCTTAAAAGAACGCCTTCTTACGAAGGCGTTCTTTTAGAATTCCCCGCCAAAGGCGACGAAAATCGGGTTTTATTTGTGCACCTGCGCACACTCAAAAACCCGATATGTGTTTTTCGCTTCGTGCATGTCGGTGCGAGAAACTTATTTGACTTTGCTTTGCATCTTAGATGCAAAATTCTGAGAAGCTGAGGAGCGTTTATGGCAGACAACACTTTGAGAACCGAAATGCTGGTGGGCAGCGAAGCCATCCGTAAGCTGAATAACAGCCATGTGGCGGTGTTTGGCCTCGGCGGTGTGGGCAGCTGGTGTGCGGAAGCACTGGTGCGCACAGGCGTAGGGGAGCTGACGATCATTGATGACGACACCTTCTCTGAAACCAACATCAACCGTCAGGCAGGCGCGCTGTATTCCACTGTGGGCCGTGCCAAGACGGAGGTCATGGCGGAGCGTCTGCTGGATATCAATCCCAGCTTGAAGCTCCACAGCATCTGCGGACGATATGAAGCAGCCAACCGTGATGCTTTTTTCGCAGGCTATGACTATATTGCCGATGCCATCGACTCCGTGTCCTCCAAGGTGGATCTGATCGTGACGGCCAAGGAGCGAAACATTCCCATTCTATCCTCCATGGGCACAGGCAATAAGCTGGATGCAGGCAAGCTGATGCTTACGGATCTGTCCAAAACCTCCGGCTGTCCATTGGCCAGAGTCATGCGGCGGGAGCTGAAAAAGCACGGCATCACCCATCTGGACGTCATGTTCAGTACGGAAGAGCCCATCAAACCGCTGGAACTGGAATCGCTGCCGGAAGGCAAGCGCAGTGTGCCCGGGTCTATTATGTGGGTACCCGCGGTGGCAGGCCTGCGCATGGCACAGCATATTATATTAAAACTGATCGAACAATAAACGAGCGTCTCCGTATACATGCGGAGACGCTCATTTTCTTTCGGTTGATATGATACAGCTGAAAGGCGGTATACGATCTGCCCATACAGGAAGGAAGAAAAGAATATTATAGCAGCAGTTTTCCCTGCAGCTCACCCAGCGTAGTCTCGCCCCAACTGTAATTGGTCAGATAGCTGCCCTTGAACAGCTGTGCAAATTCTTCTTTGCCGGTGAGGTATTCATACAGATCGCAGCGGACTTTTTCGGTAACGATGCGTCGTCTGCCGTTGACGGATTCCACCACACCGGCTACGCCGTATTCCTCCAGCGTGTTTTTCAGGCGCAGCGCCACCTTCCGGTATCGGGCCAGTGTCAGCGGGGTCACAGCCTCATCCTCCCACAAAAAGCCGATGGCCTCTTCCGAGGATACATAGCCGCCCCGGCGGTCTACCAGCAGCGCAAACAGCTCCTTGGACTTCTCATTGCGGAAGGCAATGGGCTTGTCGCCCACAAATACATCGAAGTACCCGAAGGTGCGGATGAAGATGCGGGGCGGCTCTGTCTGTGCAGGCTTTTGGACATTGTCTGTAATGTCGTACAGCATGACATGCTGGCGGGCATCATTGCAGCCGAACTGATTGGAGCATACGGCTTTGATGCGGTGGGGGCGTTTGGTGCGAATATCAGTATATTCAAATTCCGCTTCGCCGGTTTCCAGCAGCACCATGAATTCCTCATAGCCTACGCTGCATTTGGAGACAAAGTCCCGGATGGTGTGCCGTGACTGGGCCAGAGCCACCCATTCATCCGTGGTGTAACCGAAGAATTTGGAGATATTGTCACTGACGTGCAGAGGCTTTACCAGTCCGTCCTCAATCTCAAAGGCTACGATGCCGTCGGTCAGACGAAGGACCAGCTCCTGCATATTCTCGTTCATGTTCCGCAGGCTGGCGTTTTCATCCCGCAGACTGGTGCTTTCGGGATCATCAGAAGCACGGCGGCAGCAGTACAGGCTCACATTGCTGTCCACTTTCAGAAAGATGCCGGTGTAACGGCGCATGGTGCCATCGGAGGATCTGGCAATGTACTGGATCTGGGGCGGGCGGGCATCGCTGCAGCGGATCTCCGGGCGGAAATAATTGCGGAAATACTCCAGAACCGATTGCTTCTGGTCGTCCTGCACGCCGCTGAGTACCCATTTTTCCGTGGCATCCTCCATGGGCATCGGCACATTTTCCAACCACTTGAACATGTCCGAGTTCTGCCCCCGCAGGCATTTGACCGTGCGGGCGGAGAAGTCATATTCGAAGATCTTGTCGTACAGCTCGGAGATGGCGTTGAGATACTGATTGGTCTCCGTCGCCTTTTTCTGTTCGTACCGCTGGGTCACGTCCATGCATACGCTCTGAAACTCCGGCTGCCCGTCACGGCCTGATGACTTGGTGATCCAGCCATACAGGCGGGCTTTGGTGCCGTCGCACCGCAGCACACTCATTTCTCCCGCTACGGGAGCGTCGCTTTCGTTGACCCGTTCCAGAAACTGCGCGAAGCGCTGCCGCTCTTCAATAGGGATCCATAGATAGATGCTTTCAGAGTAGATATCCAGCATGGGGGTGTCTCCGGGGGCCGGCTCGGGAATCCGCAGAAGCTTCAGCATGCGGTCGTTGATGTAGGTAATGCGGGGCGTTTTCTCACATGTGTAGCGAATGAATCCGCAGGGGATGGTCTCGTTGAGAAAGCGCAGCTCTTCATTTTCCTGATTTACCGAGGTGATGTCCGTCAGCGTGGAGCAGATGATCTTTTGTCCCCGGGGGAGCAGCTTGATAGTGGCGGTGTCGGTGAACCATTTGACGCTCCCATCCTTGCGGATGATGCGGTACTGGGCTGTGGCCTGCTGCTTTCCGCGAATGAGATTGCGGAGAAACTCGGCATAGATCTCATAGTCCGCGGGATGTACCAGTGGGGCATAGAGGTCGGCATTGTCGCTGAGAAGCTCCTTGGGCGTATAGCCCACCATGTTGCAGAAGCTCTGGCTAACATAGGTCAGATGGGGCTGGGGCTGCAGCGTATATTGATGAAATCCGCTGACGGTATCCGTCAGGATGTCAATGGCGTTGCCTGAGAGTTTGTTCATAAAAACTCCTTGAGATGTTGATGTGTCAACAATTATAGCAGAAACAGTCCGGTTCGTCAAACCGGACTGTTTCTGCTTGTAAAAATGCCTCGCAGAGTTCGCCGAGGCATCGGCGAATAGAGTTCAATCTATTTTTTGTCGCGACAAGTGCGTGGCAAAAAATACTTCTCAGCCTGCAAACGTGCGAGGTACGAGTGCGCTGCAGCAGGCTGCAGTCCTGTTGGCGAAATCCCCTTTGGGGGATCTCGCCAATTTCAAACAGTCCGGTTCGTCAAACCGGACTGTTTTCCTTTAGCAATGTTCTGCGGACTTTACCGCTGATGGTTTTGGGAAGCTCGTTGACAAACTCAATGCTGCGCACCCACTTGTATTCTGCCAAATGACTGCTGCAGTAGTTTTTGATCTCCTGTTCCGTCTGGAAACAGGGCTGATAGCCTGCGGCGGGGACGATGACGGCTTTGATGGCCTGACCGCGCAGCGCATCGGGGACACCGATAACACTGCACTCCGCAACGGCGGGGTGCTCCATGAGCACATGTTCGATCTCATAGGGCCCCACACGGAAGCCGCTGGTCTTGATGATGTCGTCGAAGCGTCCGTGGAACCAGAACAGGCCGTTTTCGTCCTGCCATGCTGCATCGCCTGTGTGGTATACGCCGCCCCGCCACACATGGCGGTACTGCTCTTCGTTATCCAGATAGCCGCAGAAGACACCGGGCAGTCTGCCGGTCTCCGGCGGGATGATCACCACTTCGCCGATCTCGCCTGCGGGGACGGGCTTGCCGCTCTTGTCGCGCAATTCAATGCGGTACAGAGGGGAGGGGACACCCATAGAACCTTCCACAGGCTGCATGCCCTTGAGGTTGCCCATGAGCAGCACAGTCTCGGTCTGCCCGTAGCCCTCACACAGGTCGATGCCGGTTTTCTCGGTGAACTTGCGGAACACTTCGGGAGCCAGCATTTCCCCCGCGGTGGTGGCATGGCGCAGCGTGGGCATGGCGGGCACGCCCTTGCGGACCAGATAACGATACACGGTGGGAGGCGCGCAGAAAGAGGTGACACCATACTTGTTGATGATGGTGGTCAGCTGCTTGGGGTCGAAGTTGTCGAAGTCATAGACCATGACGGAACAGCCCACCAGCCACTGACCATAGAGCTTGCCCCAGGAGGCCTTGGCCCAACCGGTTTCGGCCACAGTCAGGTGCAGACCGTCCTCTTCTGCCTGCTGCCAGTATTTTGCAGTGACGATGTGTGCCAAGGGATAGGAGAAGTCATGGATGACGCCCTTGGGCTGGCCTGTGGTGCCGGAAGTAAAGTACAGCAGCATAGGGTCGGTTGCCAGAGTGGGCTGACGGGGAAACGTTTCGTCAGCCCGGCACATTGCTTCGTTGAGGGTCTCAAAGCCCTCCACCTGTTCCTGCACACACCACAATTTGCAGGAATGAGCGGTTTCCTTCAGTGCTTGGAGAATTTTCTGTGGGATCTCGTCCTGAGGGGTGCAGACAATGGCTTTTGCCTTGGCGGCGTTGATGCGGTAGACAAAGTCCTCTGCCGTCAACATGTGGGTGGCGGGGATCATGACTGCACCCAGCTTATGTAGGGCGATGGCGGTGATCCAGTATTCATAGTGGCGTTTCAGCACCACCATGACCCGGTCCCCTCTGCCGATACCGCCGCTGTGGAATACGTTGGCGGCCTGATTGCTCAGACGGCTGATGTCTGCAAAGGTGAAAATGTGTTCCTTGTTTTCGGTATTGCACCAGACCAGTGCCCGTTTGTCGGGTGTCTGCTGTGCGATGGCATCCACCACATCGTAGGCGAAATTAAAGTCATCCGGGTAGTCCAGCGCAATGCGCTGCAGTGCGCCGTTTTCATCCACGATCTCGTGGCAGAACTGTTTGTAGATACTCATGCTTACATTCCTTTGATCGGTTCGTTGTTCACATCTGCTCCGATACGGCGGAAACGGTCATACCGCTTCTGCAGCAGGTCGGGGTCCTGACTCAAGGCATCCAGCTCCTCCGAGAGCATAACGCGGATGCGGTCATAGAAGTCGGGCTTGCCCAGATCGTTTTCGGAGAGGATGCGCTCGATGATGCCGAAGCTCTTGGCATCCTGGGCGGTGAGCTTCAGATTGGCTGCGGCGGTCTCAGCTTTTGCGGAGTCTTTCCAAAGGATGCTTGCGCAGCCCTCGGGGGAGATGACCGAGTAGATGGCGTTTTCCAGCATCCAAACACGGTCGGCCACGGCAAGTGCCAGTGCGCCGCCGCTGCCGCCCTCGCCAATGAGGATGGACACCACAGGCACGCACAGGGTGCTCATTTCCATGAGATTTTCCGCAATGGCCTGCCCCTGACCGCGCTCCTCGGCTCCAATGCCGCAGTAGGCACCGGAGGTGTCGATGAGACACACCACGGGTCTGCCGAATTTTTCTGCCTGCTTCATCAGCCGCAGGGCCTTGCGGTAGCCCTCGGGGTTGGGGGCACCGGAGTTGCGCAGGGCACGCTGCTTGGGGTTATGGCCCTTTTCAATGGCGATGACGGTAACAGGCTTGCCGTTTAGATATGCTACACCGCCAACAACAGCGGCGTCGTCTCCGTAACGGCGGTCGCCGTGGAGCTCAATGAAATTTTTAAAAAGATTCTTTATATAATCCACCCCGGTGGGGCGGCTGCTGTCTCTTGCAAGTTTGACTTTATCGTAAGGGTTCTGACTCATAGCTTCAGCCTCCGTTGTGTAGTTTCAGCAGAGTGCTCAGCAAAGCTCGCTGGTCTTTGCGGGGAGTGATGCGGTCGATAAATCCGTGCTGAAGCACGAACTCCGCAGTCTGAAAGCCCTTAGGCAGGGCCTTTCGTGTGGTCTGTTCCACCACACGTGCGCCAGCAAAGCCTACGGTGGCGCCGGGCTCTGCCAGAATGATGTCTGCTTCCATGGCGAAGCTGGCGGTGACGCCCCCTGTAGTGGGGTCAGTCAGTACAGCGATATACAGCAGACCTGCGTCGCTGTGGCGCTTGACGGCGGCACTGGTCTTTGCCATCTGCATCAGAGAAAGCAGACCCTCCTGCATACGGGCACCGCCGGACACGGTGTAGCCCACAACGGGCAGACGATGGGCGGTGGCGTATTCAAACAGGGAAGTGATCTTTTCGCCGACCACGGTACCCATGCTGCCCATCATGAATTCAGATTCCATGACGAACAGGCAGCAGTCCTGTCTGCCGATGCGGGCAGTGCCGCAAAGAACGCCTTCCTCCTCGCCGCTGACGGTACGCACGGTTTCCAGCTTCTCCTGATAGCCTTCAAAGGCGAGGGGGTCTTTGGTGTGCAGGCCGGTCAGCAGCTCTGTGAAGCTGTCCTTATCGGTCAGCAGCTGGATGCGCTGGCGGGCTTTCATGCGCTGGTGATAGCCGCAGGAACATACCATGTGATTGGCCCACAGGCGGCTGACGGGAATCTCCTTGCGGCAGTTGGGGCAGGTGATCTCCGGCTCGCCGTCATCCTGATGGACGGGAACGCTGCTGCGTCCGCCTTCTTCCAGCTTGTTTTTCGGTTTTAAGAAATTCAGTAATGCCATGGTTTCACCTGTTGCCCATAAATGTTAAGTCGTAATTTCCGGAGATGAATCGTTCATCTTCCACAATGCGAAGCTGCTCTTCGATGTTGGTGGGGATACCGTCGATCACCAGCTCACACAGGGCGGCAGACAGCTTGCGCAGAGCCTCCTCGCGGGTGGCGGCGTGGACGATGAGCTTGCCCACCAGAGAGTCGTAATAGGGGGTGACGGAAGTGCCGTCAATGAGGGCGGTCTCAAAGCGGACAGAGGGGCCGCCGGGGATGTGCAGCATGTTCAGTGTGCCGCAGCTGAGTGCATTGATGCGGCATTCAATGGCTGAGCCGCTCATGCGAATCTCTTCCTGACGGAAGGACAGGGGGATGCCGGCTGCAATGCGGATCTGCCACTTGACGATGTCGATGCCGGTGAGCATCTCTGTCACGCAGTGTTCCACCTGCAGGCGGACGTTCATTTCCATGAACCAGAAGTTGCCTTCCCGGTCCAGCAAAAACTCCAGTGTGCCTACGCCCACGTAGCCGATCTGCTTCACAGCCTCCACAGCGGGGGCAATGATGTCTGCCCGCATGGCGGGGGTGACCGCAGGGGAGGGGGTCTCTTCAATGAGCTTTTGGTTGCGGCGCTGCAGGGAGCAGTCGCGCTCTCCCAGACACACGGCGTTGCCGTGTTCGTCGGCCATGATCTGCAGCTCCACATGACGGGCGGGGAATACGTATTTTTCCAAATACAGGGAGCCGTCGCCGAAGGCAGCCAGTGCTTCGCTGCCGGCCTGCAGCCATGCGGTCTCCAGATCTTCCTCGCCGCGGATCAGACGGATCCCTCGGCCGCCGCCGCCTGCGCAGGCCTTCAGCATGACCGGGTAGCCCAGCTGTTCGGCTCTGGCCTTGGCTTCGCTCACGTCCTCCAGAGCCTTGGTACCGGGGATGACCTGCAGCTTTGTCCCGGCGATCAGCTCCTTCAGCACCGCTTTGTCGCTGAGCCGTTCCATGCTATCGGGGTCGGGGCCGATGAATACCAGTCCGTTTTTGCGGCACAGACGGGCAAAGTGGGCGTTTTCGGAGAGAAAGCCATAGCCGGGGTGGATGGCCTGCGCCCCGGACAGCACAGCGGCGCTGATGATGCGCTCTTCGTTCAGATAGCTGTCAGAGGCCTCGGGGGCACCGATGCAGTAGCTCTCATCCGCCAGTGCCACATGCAGGGCATTTCTGTCTGCCTGAGAGTACACCGCCACGGTGGAGATGCCCATTTCCTTGCAGGCGCGGATGATCCGCACAGCGATCTCACCGCGGTTTGCGATCAAAATTTTTGAAAACATAATTATGCTCCTGTGACTGCGAAGGAGAACTCCGCAGAGACGCAGACAGTGCCGTCTACGGTGACGGTGCCCTCTGCAAAATAGAAGGGATGCTTGGCACGCTTGATGGTGCAGCGGGTCTCGATGGTGTCGCCGGGGCGGACGGAGTTGCGGAAGCGCACCTTATCCAGTCCGGTGTACACAGGCAGCTGCCCTTCCTTGAGACTGTCGGACAGCAGCACGCATGCCGACTGCGCCAGAATTTCGCAGAGGATCACTCCGGGAACGATGGGGTTGCCGGGGAAGTGACCCTGCAGGAAAAATTCATCGCCCCGCACATGGTAGTGACCCACGGCCACGCCGTCAGTGTTGATCACATCGTCCAGCAGGAGCATAGGCTCCCGGTGGGGCAGGATGGATTTGATTTCTTCTCGGTTCATGGATTATCTCCTGATCTTAAACAGCGGGGTGCCGTATTCCACCACCTGACCGTTGGTGACGCACACCTCGGTGATGGTGCCGCTTTCTTCTGCGGTGATCTCGTTCATGAGCTTCATGGCTTCCACGATGCACAGGGTCTGCCCCTTCTTCACCTTGTCGCCCACGGCCACGAAGGGATCGGCGTTTTCCGCAGGAGCAGCATAGTATACGCCCACGATGGGGCATGTGACGATGGTGCAGTTGCTGTCATCGGCTGCGGGAGCAGGTGCCGCAGGCTGCGGTGCAGAAAAGCTGGGCATGGCTACCGCAGCTGAGGGGGTGCGTTCCAGACGGACCACCTTGTTGTCCTCGGTGATCTCCAGCCCTGTCAGCCCCAGCTCTTCCATGAGCACGGCATATCTGCGGATATCGGTTTCGTTCATAGTGTTATACCTTTCTGAATGCCAGACAGGCGTTGTGACCGCCGAAGCCCAGAGAATTGGACAGGGCAAGGTCAATATTTGCCTGCACTGCGGTATTGGGAACATAGTTCAGGTCGCAGGCGGGGTCGGCCTCCTGCAGATTGATGGTGGGAGGAATCATGCCCTCCTGCATCGCCAGCAGACATGCCACCGCTTCAATGGCACCTGCGGCACCCAGCATGTGACCCAGCATGGATTTGGTGGAGCTGATATAGGCCTGCTTTGCAGCCTTTTCGCCCAGTGCGGTCTTAATGGCGATGGTCTCGGTCATGTCGTTCATGGGGGTGCCGGTACCGTGGGCGTTGATATACACGGTCTCGCCCGGGGTGTAGCCTGCTTCTGCCATGGCGTCCATCATGGCCTGTGCGCCGCCTCTTGCTTCAGGATGGGGCGCAGTCATATGATAGGCATCGCAGGTGGAGCCGTAGCCTGCTACTTCACCGTAGATCTTGGCACCGCGGGCTTTGGCGTGTTCATATTCTTCCAGGATCAGTGCGGCAGCACCTTCTCCCAGAACAAAGCCGGCTCTGCGCTTGTCAAAGGGCAGGGAAGCGGCGTTGGGATCTTCGGCGACGGACAGGGCCTGCATGTTCACAAAGCCTGCAGCGGCGGATTCACAGATGCCTGCTTCCGCGCCGCCGGTGATGACCGCATCGGCATAGCCGTGGCGGATCATACGCATGGCCTCGCCAATGGCATTGGAGCCGGAGGCACAGGCGGTGACTGCAGGCAGTGCACTGTTGCGGCAGTTGTGACGGATGGCAATGGTGCCTGCTGCCATGTTGGCAATGATCATGGGAATGAACAGAGGAGAAACACGATTGGGGCCACGGCTGTGGAGCTTGCCGACTTCAGTCTCGATGGTCTTCATGCCGCCGATGCCTGCGCCGAAGTAGACGCCGAAGCGCTCGGGGACGACATTGCCCTCAATGCCGCTGTCCTCCACGGCCTGCTGGGCCGCTGCCGCAGCAAACTGGGTAAAGCGGTCGGCACGGAAGCTGTCCACACGCTCCATGTACTGCAGAGGGTCAAAGTCTTTGACCTCTGCTGCCAGCTTGACCTTGTGCTTGGTGGTGTCAAACTGGGTAATGGGGCCGATGCCGTTTTTGCCGGCCTTCAGGTTCTGCCAGCTTTCGCTGACGGTAGTTCCAAGGGGGGTGATGGCACCGATGCCGGTGACCACCAC
>JAGBAT010000011.1 GCA_017938835.1 Oscillospiraceae bacterium
GTGGTCTCCGTATTTCTGGGCGATGAACTGACTGCCATTCTGGAAGCCATCGAAGCCGACGTTCCTTACAGCGCAGCGGAAAAGACACAGATGAAGTTGGGTGTCCATGTGCTTCCCAGATTCCAGCGAGACACCACTGACCGTAACCGTACTTCTCCCTTTGCATTCACCGGCAACAAGTTCGAGTTCCGCATGCTGGGTTCTTCCAACTCCATCGCCTGCGCAAACATCATGCTTAATGCCGCTGTTGCCCAGTCTCTGAAGCTGTATGCCGATGAACTGGAAGGTGCAGAAGATTTCAACGCTGCACTGGCCGCTCTGATTCGACGTTCCATCAAGGAACACAAGCGCATCATCTTCAACGGCAACGGATATGACGACGCGTGGATCGCTGAGGCACCCCAGCAGCGCGGTCTGCTGAACCTGCGCACCACCCCCGATGCCATGCCCATGATTCTGGATCCTCAGAACATGGAAATGCTGATTTCTCACAAGGTGTTCTCCGAAGCAGAACTGCACTCCAGATATGAGATCATGCTGGAAAACTACTGCAAGACCGTCTGCATTGAAGCACAGACCATGAGCGAAATGGCAAGAAAAGAAATTCTTCCCGCCGTGGAACACTATGTATCTGACGTAGCTGCCGCCGCTGCACACAAGCAGGCGCTGTGTTCCGACATCAGCTGCCGCTATGAACTGAAGCTCGTCAAGAAGCTCAGTGGACTGGTGGAGCTTATTGATGCAAAGGCAGATGCGCTGGACGATGTCCTCATCAAGCTCCACGAGCTCAGCGATATTACAAGCGAAGCTAATTACATCCGCGATGATGTCCTGCCCCGCATGAACGAGCTGCGCGCCGTTGCAGACGAAGCAGAGATCATGACCGCAGAAAAATACTGGCCCTTCCCCACCTACGGCGATCTGCTGTTTGGTGTGAAATGAACCGCCCCTTACCGCAAGGGCATGGGCTAATTGAATAGGAGGTTTCTTATGACTTACAGTTCTGTTAACACGATTTGGGTACTGTTAGGTGCCGCATTGGTTTTCTTCATGCAGGCCGGATTTTCGATGTGTGAAGCAGGCTTCACTCGAGCCAAGAACACTGGCAACATTTTGATGAAGAACCTGATGGACTTCTGTATCGGAACCCCGTGCTTCTGGTTGTTCGGTTTTGGTATTATGTTCGGTGCCGGCTCTGGCCTGATCGGCTGGCTGGACCCCATGATCACAAAGGATTACAGTGCAGTCCTTCCCGCCGGCGTTCCCCTATGGGCATTTGCCATTTTTCAGACTGTTTTCTGTGCCACTTCTGCCACCATCGTTTCCGGTTCCATGGCAGAACGCACCAAGTTCAGCTCTTACTGCATCTACAGTGCAGCCATTTCCCTGTTTATCTATCCCATTTCCGGCCACTGGATCTGGGGCGGCGGCTGGCTGAGCCAGCTTGGCTTTCACGATTTTGCCGGCTCCACTGCTGTACATATGGTCGGCGGTGTGTGCGCTATGATTGGCGCTGCCACGCTCGGTCCCCGTATAGGCAAGTTCGACAAGGACGGCAAGCCCAGAGCCATTCTGGGCCATAACCTGACCTTCGCTGCTCTGGGTGTTTTCATCCTGTGGTTCTGTTGGTTCGGTTTTAACGGTGCTTCCACCGTCAGCATGGACAGCGACGAAAGTGTTGTCAGTGCCGGACTGATATTCTTCAACACCAACCTGTGCGCAGCGATTGCCTGCTGCACCACTTTGATTTTTACCTGGATTCGCTATAAGAAGCCTGATGTTTCCATGACCTACAACGCCGCACTGGCAGGTCTGGTGGGCATCACCGCAGGCTGCGACGCAGTGACTCCAATTGGTGCAGCCGTAATGGGCCTCGTATTTGGCATTGCGATTGTCCTCTCCATTGAATTTTTCGACAAGATTGCAAAGATTGATGACCCCGTAGGCGCCATCTCTGTACATGGGGTTTGTGGTGCTCTGGGCACCATCCTCACTGGTGTCTTCGCAACCGACGGCGGTCTGCTGTACGGCGGCGGACTCCACTTCTTGGGGGTACAGACGCTGGGCGTTGTGGTGGTCGCCATCTACGTCGCTATCATGATTGCCATCGTATTCACACTGATTAAAAAGACCATCGGCCTGCGCGTGGACCCTGCTGAAGAGATTGCCGGTCTAGACGTCTCCGAGCATGGCCTGCTAACTGCCTATGCCGGCTTTGCGACCATTCCCGAATCTATCCCTGATGACGGCGAACCCATCGTCGTATCCGGGGATACCCCGGAAGCAGAAGCCATCCCCGTCAAGCTCATTCCCTCCTTTGAAGATGGTTCCCCCAAGTTCACCAAGGTTCAGATCATCTGCAAAGAATCCCGTTTTGAAGCACTGAAGACCGCCATGACCAAGCTGGGCATTACCGGCATGACCGTCACCCACGTACTCGGCTGTGGCGTGCAGCGGGGCAAGCCGGAATTCTACCGCGGCATCCCCGTGGAAGCCACCCTTCTGCCTAAGGTGCAGGTGGATATCGTCGTCAGCAAGATTCCCGTCCGCAGTGTCATTGAAACTGCTAAGAAAGTTCTGTACACAGGTCACATCGGTGACGGTAAGATTTTCGTCTATGATGTTGAAAACGTAGTACGCGTCCGTACCGGCGAAGAAGGCTACGATGCTCTGCAGGACACAGAGTGATCCATAACCAATAACAACCCGGAGGTATTTGAAATGTGTTCTATTATGGGTTGGTGCAAACCAGATGCACCCATAATTGATTTCCAAGAAGGTTTTTCTAAAACCAAATCCAGAGGCCCTGACGCCAGCCGTGTGATTGACACCGGCGCAGGTCTCTTGGGATTCCACCGGCTGGCCATCATGGGGCTGCATCCCGAAGGAATGCAGCCCTTCGGGATGGACGGCAGTTGGGTGGTATGCAATGGTGAGATCTACGGCTTTGAACGATTCAAAGCTGAACTGAGTAAAAAGTACCAGTTTGTCAGTGAATCTGACTGCGAAGTTCTGCTCCCGCTCTACAAGGAATACGGCACAGAAATGTTTGCCATGCTGGATGCAGAATTTGCCCTCGTACTGTACGATGCAGACACAAGGAGCTTCATTGCCGCCCGAGACCCCATTGGCATCCGCCCCCTGTTCTATGGCTACGACAGTGACGGTGCCATCGTTTTCGCCAGTGAAGCAAAGAACCTGGTAGGTATCTGTGATAAGATCATCCCCTTTCCTCCCGGTCACTACTACAAGGATGGCCGGTTCATCTGCTACTACGACCCCACTGCGGTGGAAGAGGTCATTCACGATGACATTGACACGGTTTGCCGGAACATTCGTGAAAAGCTTGTTCGCGGGATTCAGAAGCGTCTGGTAGCGGATGCCAAGGTAGGCTTTCTGCTTAGCGGCGGTCTGGACTCCTCACTGGTCTGCTCCGTAGCAGCAAAGGAATCTAAACACCCCATCAAAACATTTTCTATCGGCATGACCGGTGATGCCATCGACCTGAAGTACGCAAAGGAAGTTGCCGACTACATTGGCAGTGACCACACCGAAGTCATCATTACGAAGGACGATGTTCTTGACGCACTGGAATCCGTCATTGCTCTGCTGGGTACCTACGACATCACCACCATCCGCGCCAGCATCGGCATGTATCTGGTATGCAAAGCCATCCATGAACAAACAGATATTCGCGTCCTGCTGACCGGTGAGATCTCTGATGAGCTGTTCGGTTATAAATACACTGACTTTGCCCCTTCTGCGGAAGAATTCCAGAAGGAAGCAGAAAAGCGCATTCGGGAGCTGTATATGTACGATGTGCTCCGTGCTGACCGGTGCATCTCCGTCAACTCGCTGGAAGCTCGCGTTCCCTTTGGTGATTTGGACTTTGTCAAATATGTCATGAGCATTGACCCGGAAATGAAGCTGAACAAGTACGGCAAGGGCAAATACCTGCTGCGCAGAGCCTTTGAAGGTGACTATCTGCCTGAGAGCATCCTTTATCGCGAGAAGGCTGCTTTTTCCGATGCAGTGGGTCATTCCATGGTGGACTACCTGAAGGCATACGCAGAGGCGAAATACACCGATGCAGAATTTGAAGAAAAGCGCACTGCCTACACCCACGCGCAGCCCTTCACCAAGGAATCTCTGCTCTACCGTGAGATTTTTGAAACATATTACCCCGGTCAAAGCGAGATGATCATAGATTTTTGGATGCCCAACAAGGCATGGGAAGGCTGCAACGTCAACGATCCGTCTGCACGCGTTCTCTCCAACTACGGAGACAGCGGAAAGTAAGGTTTGGAGGTTATTTTAATGGAAAAATTGGAACAATTATATGAAGGAAAGGCGAAGAAGGTATATCGCACCGACTCCCCCGATCTTCTCATTGTAGACTATAAGGACGATGCCACTGCGTTCAATGGGCTGAAAAAAGGCACCATCGGCGGCAAAGGTGTCATCAACAACCAAATGAGCAACCGCTTGATGCAAATTCTGGAGCAGCACGGTGTTCCTACACACTTTGTAAAGGAACTGAGTCAGCGGGAAACGCTGGTGCGCAAGGTTCGTATCGTGCCTCTGGAGGTCATTGTCCGCAACATTTCTGCAGGCTCCTTCTCCAAACGCTACGGCGTGGAGGAAGGTATGGTGTTCGATGCCCCCACTGTGGAGTTCTCCTACAAGAATGACGAACTTGGAGACCCCCTGCTAAACACCGACCATGCACTGGCACTGAAGCTGGCCACCGCAGAAGAGATCGACACCATCCGGAACTACGCTCTGCAAATCAATGAGATTCTCAAGCAGTTCTGGCTGGAATGTGGTGTTACTCTGGTAGACTTCAAGCTGGAATTTGGCCGTATGGATGACGGCACTATCATTTTAGCCGATGAGATTAGCCCCGACACCAGCCGTCTGTGGGACATTAAGACCGGCGAAAAGTTGGACAAAGACCGTTTCCGCCGTGACCTCGGCGGCGTAGAGGAAGCCTACGAAGAAATTATGAAAAGGCTGGTCGATCATGAAACAAAATAATATGTGTTCCGCTGAACACCACATTCATGAAGAGTGTGGTGTCTTTGGCGTTTTTTCAGGGACCCCCACAGACGTAGCTTCTCTGGCCTATTACGGCCTGTTTGCCCTCCAGCACCGGGGTCAGGAAAGCGCTGGCATTGTGGTAAACGACGATGGCGTCTTCAACGCCTACCGGGACGAGGGCCTTGTCAATGATGTGTTTACCCCTGACCGGCTCCGTGCACTGGGGCTGGGTAACATTGTGGTAGGCCACGTCCGCTATGCTACCACCGGCTCAGATAACAAGCGCAATGTACAGCCAATTATGATCAATCATCAGAAAGGCCGCATGGCACTGGCCCACAACGGCAATCTGACCAATTCCTATGAACTCAGAGACATGCTGGAACGGCGGGGCTCCATTTTCCACACCACCACTGACAGTGAAGTCATTGCCTACATCATCGTACAGGAACGGCTGCGCTGCGGCAGCATCGAAGAGGCTGTCAGCGCCGCCATGGACCGGTTGGAGGGGGCCTATTCTCTGGTCATATCTTCCCCTAGCAAACTCATCGCCGCCCGTGATCCACACGGATTTCGTCCCCTGTGCATGGGACAGCGCCCCGACGGTGCCGTTGTATTCGCCTCCGAGACCTGTGCGCTGGATGCAGTCGGCGCCCGCTTTGTCCGGGATGTGGCTCCCGGCGAGGTTGTTACTGTAGACGAAAGCGGAATTCACAGCGATACGACCCACTGCAACAAAGTGCCGAAAAGCCTGTGTGTATTTGAATATATCTATTTTTCCCGTCCCGATTCCGTGGTAGATGGAACCTGCGTCAGTCTTGCGCGTCAAACAGCAGGTGCATATCTGGCAAAGACCCATCCAGTAGACGCAGATGTGGTCATCGGCGTGCCGGACTCTGGTCTGGATGCGGCCATCGGCTATTCAAAACAATCCGGTCTGCCTTATGAAATTGGGTTCACCAAGAACAAATACATCGGCAGAACCTTTATCTCCCCCACGCAGGATCAGAGAGAGACCGGAGTCAACATTAAACTGAACCCCATTCGTCCCGTAGTGGAGGGGAAGCGGGTGGTACTTATTGACGATTCCATTGTCCGCGGCACCACCTGCCGCCGCACCATTGATCTGATCCGTCAGGCAGGTGCAAAAGAAATCCACATGCGCATCAGCGCACCGCCTTTCGTCGCTCCCTGCTATTACGGCACAGACATCGACAGCGCGGAAAATCTCATTGCGAACCGCCATACCGTAGAAGAGATTGCGGCCCTCATCGGAGCCGACTCTCTGGGGTATCTGAAGCCGGAGGACGTAGTCTGGCTCACCGGATGCAACACCGGATTCTGCACCGCCTGCTTTGGCGGAAGCTATCCCACTACAGTTCCGCAAATAGGAGCAAAAGACCGTTTCGAACAAAAGATTCATAAGTAACAATACTGGAGGAAACACTCATGAAAAACTGCGCAATCGTTGGTATCAACTGGGGCGATGAAGGCAAGGGCCGCATGGTCGACCTGCTGACCGAAGACTATGATATTGTTG
Organism: Oscillospiraceae bacterium; assembly: GCA_017938835.1. Taxonomy (GTDB): domain Bacteria; phylum Bacillota; class Clostridia; order Oscillospirales; family Oscillospiraceae; genus HGM13010. The sequence goes on from JAGBAT010000011.1 coordinate 6,581, forward strand.
TCCGCTACCAAGGCGGCGGCAATGCAGGTCACACCGTCATCAATGAATACGGAAAGTTCGCTCTCCATTTGCTGCCCTCCGGCATTTTCCGTCCGGGTGTAGTCAACATTTTGGGTAACGGCGTTGCTGTGGATTTAGAAAACCTGTGGAAAGAAATGGAACAGGTCATGTCTCAGGGTGTAGCACTGACGCCTGACAATCTGAAGATCAGCAACCGGGCAAGCCTGGTCCTGCCCTGGCATATCAAGCAGGATGAACTGGAAGAAGCCCGTCTGCAGGATAAAAAGTATGGCTCCACTAAGCAGGGGATCGCGCCCTTCTACTCTGACAAGTTCCAGAAGAAAACCATTCAGGCCGGCGATCTGTTCTACCCTGAATACCTGAAACAGCGTCTGGCAGACCTGCTGGAGTGGAAGAACCTGACCCTAACCGGCGTATATGGTGCTGATCCATATACACTGGAGCACATGATGGACTATCTCACCGAATTTGGCGAAAAGCTGAAGCCCTACATCTGCGACACTGTGGAATTCATGCGTCAGGCTCAGGATGATGGCAAGCGTATTCTATTTGAAGCTCAGCTGGGCGCCCTCCGTGACATTGACTACGGCATTTATCCCTATACCACTTCTTCCAATGCCATCGCAGCTTATGCTCCCGTAGGCTCGGGTCTGCCTTCTGCAAAGCTCGATCAGGTAGTAGGGGTTGTCAAAGCCTATTCCACCTGTGTCGGCGAGGGTCCCTTTGTCTGTGAATGGTTCGGCGAAGACGCAGAAGTTCTGCGCAAAGCCGGCTTTGAATACGGTGCCAAGACCGGCAGACCCCGCCGCGTAGGGCCTATTGACATCGTCGCTACCCGCTACGGCGTAGCCATGCAGGGAGCTACTGACATTGCCCTGACCAAGATGGACGTGCTCAGCTATATGGACAAAATCCCCGTCTGCACAAAATACATCGTGGATGGCAAAGAAACCGATGTTTTCCCCTTCCCCGCCGCACTGGCTGAGGCAAAGCCCGTAGTAGAATACCTGCCCGGCTGGGGGACCGACATTTCCAGTGTCCGCAAATGGGAGGACCTGCCGGAGCAGGCAAGAGCATATGTTGAATATATCGAGCAGGCCATCGGATGCCACATTACCTATGTATCCGTAGGCCCCGAACGAGACGCCTATATCAAGCGCTGAGGAGGAAACAAATTATGTGTGGAATCGTTGGATTTACCGGCAGGCAGAGTGCTGCCCCCGTTTTGCTGGAAGGACTGAAAAAACTGGAATACCGCGGATATGACTCTGCAGGCATTGCCTGCGAGCAGAAAGGCACCATTAGCGTGTCTAAGGTCAGCGGCCGCATCGCCAACCTGTGTGAAAAGACGGAAAATGGCCGGCTTGTCCCCGGCTGCAGCGGGATCGGTCACACCCGCTGGGCAACCCACGGTGCACCCACGGACATCAACGCACATCCCCATGTGAGCAATGATGGTCGCTTTTCTGTCGTTCATAATGGCATCATTGAAAACTACATGGAGCTGCGGAAGGAACTGACCGCAAGAGGCTATCAGTTCCAGAGCGAGACAGATACGGAAGTCATCGTTCATCTGATTGAAATGTACTACAAGGGAAATCTGAAGGATGCTGTCATGAAAGCCACCTCACGTCTGGAAGGCTCCTATGCACTGGGCATCATGTGTTCCGACTGCCCCGGCACCCTGTTTGCCGTCCGTGAAGCCAGTCCTCTGATCCTGGGCATCGGTGTCGGTGAAAACTTCTTTGCCTCCGATGTCACTGCACTGGTAGCATACACCCGCAATGCCATCTATCTGGACGACGGCGAGTTTGCTGAACTTACTGCTGACGACATGACCGTCTTTGACTGCACTGGCACCCCCATTCACAAACCTGTCAGCCGCATCACATGGAGTATTGAAGCCGCGGAAAAGGGCGGTTACGAGCACTTCATGCTCAAAGAGATCATGGAACAGCCCAGAGCCGTCAAATCCGCCATTGCTCCCCGTATTCAGGATGATCGGGTGCATCTGGATGACTTTGAGTTTACTGCAGATGAGCTGAGAGATATTCGCAAGATCGTCATTACCGCCTGCGGCTCTGCCTACTATGCAGGCTGTGCCGGCCGCTATGCCATTGAGAAGCTGTGCCGCATCCCCGTAACTGTGGAACTGGCCAGCGAACTGCGGTATAACGACCCTCAAATCGACGAACACACCCTGCTGATCGTGCTGTCCCAGTCCGGTGAGACCGCTGACACCATCGCTGCTATGCGGGAATGTCAGGCAAGAGGGGCCAAGAGCCTTGCCATTGTCAATGTAGTAGGCAGCACCATCGCCAAACTGGCCGACCACACCATGTATACCTGGGCAGGTCCCGAGATTGCAGTTGCCACCACTAAGGGCTACACCACGCAGCTGACTGTACTGTATCTGTTTGCACTTTATGCTGCTGAAAAACTTGACCTGATTTCCTCCGAGAGTTATCATAAACTCATCGATGCACTGGAAACTTTGCCAAAGATGATGCAGCAGGTACTGGACATGAATCCTGCCCTGCCCAAGATGGCAAAGAAGTACAACTCCAAGGGCTCCGTATTCTACATTGGCAGAAACACCGACTACGCGGTTGCGCTGGAAGGCGCACTGAAGATGAAGGAGATCTCCTATATTCATGCAGAGGCCTATGCAGCCGGAGAGCTGAAGCACGGAACCATCGCCCTGATTGATGAGGGGCAGCCTGTCATTGCCTTGTGCTGCAATGAACAGATTGCAGAAAAAACCATGAACAACATCATCGAAGTCAAAGCCCGGGGTGCCAAGGTGCTGGCCGTTGCCCGCAAAGGGAACCGCGCCATTTTGTCTCACGCCGATGATGTGATCTATATTCCCAAAGTCGAACCCCTGTTCTCCGCAGCTGTTGAGATTGTTCCCCTGCAGCTGCTGGCATATTATGTTGCCAAGGACAACGGCTGCGACATCGACAAGCCCAAGAATCTGGCAAAATCTGTCACAGTAGAATAAAGGACGAAAGGACACAGAGATATGACAGACAAATATGAATCCCCCCTGTCCTCCCGCTACGCATCGGACTACATGCTCCGCTTGTTTTCCGCTGAGACCCGTATTCAGACATGGAGAAAGTTGTGGGTCGCTCTGGCGAGAGCCGAACATGAGCTGGGACTGCCCATCACTGCCGCTCAGGTGGCAGAGCTGGAAGCCCACATCACCGACATTGATTTTGAATGTGCTGCCGCCCGTGAAAAAGAAGTGCGTCACGATGTCATGGCGCATGTATACGCTTACGGCAAAGCCGCTCCCTCCGCAGCGGGCATCATCCATCTGGGTGCCACCAGCTGCTATGTCACCGACAACGGCGACCTGATCATTTACCGCGATGCCCTGCAGTACCTCCGCGGGGAGCTGCTGGGTGTCATCAAAAATCTGGCCGCTTTCGCTGATGAATACAAGGCAGTGCCTACACTAGGCTACACCCACTATCAGCCGGCCCAACTGGTGACCGTAGGCAAGCGCGCTTCTTTGTGGCTGCAGGATTTTCTCAGTGATCTGGAAGAACTGGACTTTGTGATCGACAGCATGAAGTTCCTTGGCTGCCGTGGTACTACCGGCACCGAAGCTAGTTTCGTAGAACTGTTTGAAGGCAATACCGAAAAGATCGACGAGATGAACCGCATGATCAGCGCGGAATTTGGCTTTGACAAATGCTTCGCCGTCTGCGGGCAGACTTACCCCCGCAAGACCGACAGCCGTATTCTGAACTGTCTGTCCTCCATTGCACAGAGTGCCTACCGTATGGCAAACGATATCCGTCTGCTGCAGCATGACCGTCAGCTGGAAGAACCCTTTGAGAAGAACCAGATTGGCTCCTCTGCCATGGCATACAAGCGCAACCCCATGCGCAGTGAACGCATCTGTTCCCTGTCCCGCTATCTTATGGCAGATGCTATAAACGCACCCATGACTGCCTCCGTGCAGTGGATGGAGCGCACACTGGACGACTCTGCCAACCGCCGCATCTCCATGCCTGAGGGCTTTTTGTGTGCTGACGCGATCCTGCGTCTGTGCAAAAATGTGACCAATGGTCTGGTGGTGAATGAAAAGGTCATTGACAAGACTGTGCGTGAATATCTTCCCTTTATTGCAACAGAAAACCTGATGATGGAAGCAGTCAAGCGCGGTGGTGACCGTCAGGAAATCCATGAGATCATCCGTACCTGTTCCCATGCCGCCACTGCCAACATGAAAGAGGGCCTTCCCTGCGATCTGCTGCAGCGCCTTGCTGCCGAACCCACATTTGGCATGACGGAAGCGGAAATGACCGCTTTACTTGACCCGAAAAATTACATTGGACGCTGCCCCGAACAGGTGGTTGCACTGCTTGCATCCATCCGGCCCCTGATTCAGGATGTGTCGGCACAGTCCGGTGATATTGAACTGTAAAAGGTGATATACAATGGAAAAAGCTCTGATTTTGGACTTTGGCGGACAATATAATCAGCTGATTGCGCGCAGAGTCCGCGAATGTAATGTCTATTGCGAAGTACACCCCTACACCATGTCCATGGACGCCGTGCGGGAATACGCCCCCATTGGTATCATCTTCACCGGTGGCCCCGGCAGCGTGTATCTGGAGGACTCTCCTCAGGTAGATCCTGAGATTTTCCGGTTGGGTATTCCCGTGCTGGGCATCTGCTACGGCTGTCAGCTCATGGCACATCATCTGGGCGGTCAGGTCACTGCAGCGCAGGATGACTCTGCCCGCGAATACGGCAAGACCGAAACGCATTACGACATCTCCTTCCCCATTTTCAAAGGACTATCCGAATCCGGAATTTCCTGGATGAGCCATGGTGACTACATGGCAAAGATTCCAGCCGGATTCGCGCTGGCAGCCCACTCCGATGCATGCCCCAATGTAGCAATCGCGGATGTGTCCCGAGGTTTCTACGGCGTGCAGTTCCATCCCGAAGTCAATCATACCGAAAACGGCACCCAGATGATCCACAACTTCCTGTACGAAGTCTGCAAGGCATCCGGTGACTGGACCATGGCCGACTACAAGGAGACCGCTGTCCGTCAGGTTCGCGAAAAGGTTGGCGACGGCAAAGTGCTGCTGGCACTGTCCGGCGGCGTGGACAGCTCGGTATGTGCAGCTCTGCTTGCAGAAGCCATTGGCAGCCAGCTGACCTGCGTGTTCGTTGACCACGGCCTCATGCGTCTGAACGAAGGCGACGAAGTGGAACAGGCCTTCGGCAAGTGGGCCATGAACTTTGTCCGTGTGGATGCTGAGACCCGTTTTCTGCTGAAGCTGGCAGGAGAAAGCGATCCCGAACGCAAACGCAAGATTATCGGTGAGGAGTTTATCCGCGTCTTTGAAGAAGAGGCGAAGAAAATCGGCGCTGTGGATTTTCTGGCACAGGGTACCATCTACCCCGATGTCATCGAATCCGGTGCTGGCACTGCTGCAGTTATCAAGAGCCACCACAATGTTGGCGGCCTGCCCGACTATGTAGACTTCAAGGAGATCATCGAGCCCCTAAAGCTGCTGTTTAAGGATGAAGTCCGTCAGCTGGGCCGCGAACTGGGGCTGCCTGAATATCTGGTGTCCCGTCAGCCATTCCCCGGCCCCGGCCTGGCCATCCGTATCATCGGTGACATCACCAAGGAGAAGGCTGACACCCTTCGTCTGGCCGACTATATTTTCCGTGACGAGATCGCGAAGGCCGGACAGGACAAATGCTTGGATCAGTACTTCGCAGTTCTCACCAACACCCGCAGCGTAGGCGTCATGGGAGATGGCCGTACCTACGACTACACGCTGGCCCTGCGTGCTGTGACCACCGATGACTTCATGACCGCCGACTGGGCTCGCATTCCCTACGACGTATTGGAACGCATCTCCATCCGCGTCATCAACGAAGTGAAGGGCATCAACCGCATCGTCTATGACATTACGTCGAAACCTCCTGCAACGGTGGAATGGGAATAAAGACAGCAAAAGAGAGAGCTGATATAATCAGCTCTCTCTTTTCACCACGATTTTTAAATTTGGATTTTCCCTTTCCGCATCGTACAAAGTATCCAGCAGAGCAGCAGCGTAGGCTCCCAACTGTACTTCCATGTCCGTCCAGTAGGTCACCGTTACGGTCATAGGCTCTCTTCTTTCGGTCAGCACATCGAACAGTGCATCTAAATTCCGTCCATAGTAATCGGGCAGCATCAACTGCTTTTTCAGTTCGTCATGAACCACCTTTCGGTCGGTCATGCCCCGTCCGTCCAAAACTACGTTCATGGTCATTCCTCCCCGTACAGCAGCGTGAAGCTCTCGTAATGGTCGTCCGTGTAGTAAATCAGGCCGTCGTTGGAATAGACAATTCGCTTGGCCCCGCGGCTGTCAACACCGTCAGTATCAATGTCACACTCATAATACTGCCGCCCGTCGGCTTTGGGCAGCACCCCTTCGCGATTGCCGAATTTGTCGCCGCCAATAGCATAGCCGGGAACATATTTTTCTACACTGCCGCCTTCCCAGCCCAACTCTTCCGCTTCATCCTTGGTAATAAAGTTCTCCGGCAGATGGTTATAGAGATACAAATATAGCGAAACATCCGCGGCACTGTAATACCAGCCGTCCTCGTCCAGCAGTTCTTTCGATTCTTCTTCCGAATCGGGACCCTTGATATAAATTGATGTCGGGCCATCGGCACCGCCGATGATCCCTACACTGGCCGCTTCGTCGCTACAGGCAGCCACGCCCAACAGCACCAGCAGCGTCATCAAAAGGGCAATCAGTTTTTTCATATTCATAAGAGTTTCCTCCCTGAGTGATTCCTGATTCATTTTAACACAACCAGACTGGTCCTTACAAGGCATAAAAAAAGCACCCCTTGCGGAGTGACGGCACATATATAAAAAATGAAGTGACCCTTTATCTGCTGCATCTTTCACCTACACCAGATAAGGGTCACTTCATAAAACTCTTGGTATCTAACATCATTTGTAATCCTCGCTTTCTTCAGTATTGAATATCCCTTTACTGAAATCTTATGAGGTCTACCCCTCGTAAGGTATTCCTCTTTGTGATTTAATAATACCACCGCTTGAACACATTTGCAAGTTGGGAAAATACACGAACGTCTTTTTGTGCTTTTATGCAAAATACAGATTTGCGTCTGCTGAGTACATTTTATATTGAATTTAGCTTATAGCTGTGGTA
>JAGBAT010000087.1 GCA_017938835.1 Oscillospiraceae bacterium
CGCGGATTTCCTGACGGGGAGAGAGTATGAAGACCGAAAGGAACGGGCACTGGCCTTCCTGAAGGATGGAAACTACCGGGATGAAGTGTTGTCTTTTCTGCCTGCGTATGCGGACGAAATGACCTGGTGTGCGATCTGGAATGCGGTCAAACGTGAACAGATGGCGGCACATCCGAAGGTGGCCACGGCATCGGAAGAATTCCTGAAGCTTTGCGGTGACCGCTTTACGGAGGTTATTACCAAGACCCAGGTTTATGACAGCGTGCTGGCACGTTCCGGGAATATGCGCAGCAAGAGCCTGTACATGAATATGGCGACGGCGTTTATGGGAGAACCGACCACCAGCATCAACATGGTGGAAGATGCCATCTATAAGCTGGTGCACAGTGACAAAGCAGAGAAGAAAACGGTGGCCAAGCAGTCGGCCAAACAAATCGGCTCGGTGATCGTTTCGGCGGTGCTGAATGCAGTGCTGGTGGCGCTTCCTTATGCGATGCGCGATGATGACGAGGATGAAACGTTTGCGGAAAAGTACGTTTCCCATCTGGTGACGGAAGTCACTGACGGGCTGAACCCGCTGACGTATCTGCCGCTGGTGAAAGATATGTGGTCTGCGCTGCAGGGCTATGATATTGAGCGGGCGGACATGTCCCTGGCGTCTGACCTGCTGAATGCGATGACCAATCTGCTGGTGCTGCAGTTCCAGGACACCGACGATATGAGCGAGAGCGAGCTGGATGAATACCATAAGAAGCTCTCCGAACAGAGGTGGGGCGTTGCAGAGTACGGATTTGCGTTTCTGGGCATCCCTGTGAAAAATGTGCGCCGGGATTTTAAGTCTGTGTTTAATACAGCAAAAACCCTGGTCAAAGACTTCAACGAGCGGGACACCACGGCGCTGTCCATGCAGGATGCGGTTTGGGAAGAATGGAGCAACAGTATTCCTGTCCTGGGACTGATGCCCGACCAGCAGACTTCGGACAAGCTGTTCAATGCGACGATGGCGGGGGATACCGCGTATCTGAAGCGCCTGAATTCCTCCTATGAGACGGAGAGCTCCAGAAATGCTGCGCTGCGCAAGGGTCTGCGTGAGAACGACCCGCGCATTTATGAAGCGGCGGTGCTGTTCGTGGAGGCGGAGCAGACCGGGGATTTCACCGAGTTTGACGAGCTGAAGAATCAAATCATCGGAGAAAAGAAGTTCAGCCAGAACAATATCATTGCGGCTATCAGTTCGGAAATCAATCAGCTGACGCCGGATGATACGGACGGAGAAACCACGGAAAAACTCAAGAGTGCATACAGTATGGAAAACTATGTGGATGCACTGGCGAAGGGGAAAACCGGATCTGCGGGAATCATCAAGGGCGAAATAATCGACACCTACGTTGCGAATGGTGATACCCAAGAGGAAGCGGAACAGAGCTTCCAGAGTAAAACGGTGACGGCGGTGAAGGAGGCATACTTGGAAGGCGATATTACTTCGGATAAGGTGTACACGATTTTGACCGACTATGCCGGTCTGGATGAGGAGAAGGCGGAGAAATATTTGAAGGCGTACACCTGGATGAAGAAAAATCCCGGATACAATTTCACGGTCACACAGGCGCTTAGTTATACGGCACCCATCGAGAAGGCCGGGGGAATCAGTATCGAGGACAGCGGTATCGCTCCGGATACCTTCCTGGAATACCAATCCGCTGCATCGGCCTGCACGGGTGTTGATAAAAACGGTGATGGTAGAGCGGATGACGGGACGAAAAAGGCGGAAATTCTTGCAGTAATTGATGCACTGCCGATCAGTGACCGGCAGAAGGATGTCCTCTACTACCTGAATGAGTGGTCAAGAAGCACCATCAAGGATGCGCCCTGGCACTAATACAACGATACACCGCCGGCAATGCTGCTGGCGGTGTATTTTGTGGGCAGGGTGTAGAGAAGGGGAGAAATAGACTGTTATTCTTATTGCAATGAAATGGAAAGGAGAGTCTGTATATGAAGACAATTATGATTCCTGAAACAGCGAATCCGTACAAGGTTATTGTTAACGGAAGAACTTATACATACGATGCCGGGAGCACCGTGGAGGTGCCGGACGAAGTGGCGGCAGTTATCAAAGCCCACTGTGCGGCCCATGAAAAACAAATGCAGGATGTGGTCCCGCCTTTTGACGCTTCCGGCTCCACCGGCGTCCTTGACGCAAACGGCAAACTGCTGAATAGCGTGCTGCCGGAGGGGCATCCGAGCAAGGAGAACGTGGAATATGGCCCGTGTGTGGTAGATGATGCAATCGACCGATTTGATGACGGTGATATATATTTCTATAAAATCACCGATGCAACACCTACGCTTGAAGAATTAAAGGCGTTTAATATCTACGACGCAAACGGTGATGTTTTTATGGATTCCATCGGGAATATTAGTAGCTACTACAACGACGAAACCGTATTTCATGACAAAATCATGCCGTTCATTTATGTTTGTTATGCGACCAAAATTAATGTGGGTGGTGAAGTTGTGACAGTTCCCAGCACTGGTATATATTTGAGTGAATACTGTGCTGGATATACGGTAAGATCCGAAAGCATCACCCCATGTCCGAGGAGTTTTTTGCCCGAGAGTGTTGGCGGTAGTACCGAGTTGATTCTCGATATCAGTTCCCGGTATACGGGCAGTTGGACAAACATAACCGTAGGAGCCAATATGGCATGGGCAGACGCTAAAGCTACTCTGTTGGATGGGTCGTTGACTAATGTGAAAGTTGTGGAGGATTCGGGTAATGAATATCAAATGCGTGTTTGGCCTGCGTCTATCAGAAGTGCAAGTTTGGATGAGGGTATGAGTTACAGTCTGTGCGTAGACTGGATTGATGTTGTACACTCTGGCGGTAGTTCTATTGAAGTGTACAGTTATTCTCTGATTTGGCAAGAAAATAGCGCATCTATTAACGGCTTCAAGCTGGGTTTGGAAACCTAACTCGCTATGAAACGAATAACGCCTATTCTATGGGGCGCGAATAAGAAAGGGGGGGATTGCCTATGGAAGCAGTTGTAGCACTGGCCGGGGCCATTACGGCACTGGCCGCTGCGGCTGCGGTGATCTATAAAGTCGTGACGTGGTTCGGCGCGATCGTGGAGGGTATCCGCTGCCAGCTGCGCACGGACATGCTGCGGACTTATTACCGGCACAAAGACGAAAAGAAGATTCGTCAGTACGAAAAGGAAAATTTTGAACACAACTACCGGGCCTACTTGGCTCTGCATGGCAACTCGTTCATTGAGGACATCTATGACGAAGTGAAGCACTGGGAAGTTGTGAGTTAAGAAAGGAGAATTATTATGACCGTAGAAAATATTGTACTTTATGTGATTCTGGCTGTGATTCTGGTCTTTGGCGGCCTGTACATTATGGGCTTCAAGGATTGGCTTGTGTGGGCCGTCATCGAGGCAGAACACATGCTTGGTTCCAAGACGGGCCAGATGAAGCTGCGCTATGTGTATGATCTTGCAATCAAACATTTCCCAGTGGTTGCAAAACTGTTGCCGTTTTCTGTGTTTTCAATTCTGGTAGAAAAGGCACTGGAAGTAATGAACACGATGATTCAGGATAATAAAAGCATAGCAGATGCAATCGGCGTGGTTCTAGTTGGAGATGAAACCGAATGACTGCAAAACAGAAACAGTGGCAGCTCTGGCTGCTGGGTTACTACACCGGGACCATTGACGGGCTGTGGGGCCAGTTGTCCGTGGATGCCACCCAAGAGCTGCAGCAGGACTACGGCCTGGATGGTGATGGCGTATTCGGTGCCAAGACGGCGGCTTTGAGTATGGACATCATCAGCGATCTGCAGAAAGCCCTGACCGATGGCACCATGGCCATTGACGGCCTGGCCGGTATGGAGACTTCCACTGCTGTCGCAGAGTGGCAGAGGAGCCATGGCCAGACTGTGACCGGCGTTGCGGATGTGAGCACGCTGAATCTGATCTTGGCTGTTGCTGCAGATAAAAATCCCACCAGCGAAAACTGGTGGGAGAATATCCGGTATTTCAGCCGCAGCGAGTTCCGCTGCCGGTGCGGGGGTGCCTATTGCGACGGGTTCCCCGCAGAGCCGGAGCAACTGCTGATTGAGCAGGCCGACCAGGTGCGTGATTACTTTGGTGCTCCGGCTGTAGTGACCAGCGGTGTGCGCTGCGAAGTGCATAATGCCAACGTGGGCGGCGTGGCCGGGAGCCGGCACAAGCTGGGTAAGGCCATGGACTTCCGCGTAGAAGGCAAGAGCGCGTCTGCTGTGCTGGCTTATGTAAAAACCTTGCCCGCGATCCGCTATACATACGCCATCGACGGCAGCTATGTCCACATGGATGTAGAATGATGTTTGCAAACTAAAATGCAAACTAAATTTCAAAACCCTTATTTTATCAGGGTTTTGAGACTTTTTTAGCCGGTTCGAATCCGGCTACAAGCTCCATAGCAAAAATCCCGTATTTGAAAAAATACGGGATTTTTTATTTCTTTTCTGGAAGCTGGGGGATTAGGATCGCGATAAACATCAGAATACAGCCAATTGTTTCGCGCACGGTAGGAACCTCATGCAGGAGAACCATACCTCCGAGAACGGCAAACACGGATTCCAAACTCATGATCATGGATGCCATGGTGGGATTGGTGAATTTCTTACCGATGATCTGCAGAGTATAGGCGACACCGCAGGAGAGTACGCCGGCATACAGAATAGGAACACCGGCTGCAATGAGGTTTTCAATGCTGGGATTCTCGTAAGCAAACATCAGAATTCCGGATAATACACCACAAATTAAAAACTGCATGCAGGACAGCCGTACACCGTCAACTTTATCGGCCCAATAGTCAACAGCGATAATGTGGAAGGCGAATGCCACTGCGCACAGCAGAACGTAAACATCACCCTTGTTGATGGAAGAGAAACCGTCAGTGACGCTCAACAGATACAAGCCAACCATCGCCAAAGCGACACAGCCCCACAGCTTGGGGGAAACTTTCTTTTTCATAAATA
>JAGBAT010000088.1 GCA_017938835.1 Oscillospiraceae bacterium
GGGGACCATTGCTCTGGAAATTCTGGAACAGCTGCCTGAAGTGGAGCAGATCATCGTTCCCATCGGCGGCGGCGGTCTGATCTCCGGCATCGCAGTGGCTGTCAAGACCCTGAAGCCCAGCTGCAAGGTCATCGGCGTACAGGCAGCCGGTGCTCCCAGTATGTACAATTCTGTCAAGCATGGCCAGATCGAGGAATTGCCCAGCGTTTCCACCATCGCTGACGGCATTGCCGTCAAGAAGCCCGGTGATCTGACTTTCGAATGCTGCAAGAAGTTTGTTGATGAAGTTGTGACTGTCTCCGAGGATGAGATCGCTTCTGCGATCCTGGCTCTGATGGAAAACCAGAAGACTGTTTCCGAAGGCGCAGGGGCAACCACTGTTGCTGCTTACAAGTTCGGCAAGGTTGACACCAGCCTGAAAACTGTTTGTGTTGTTTCCGGCGGCAATATCGACGTGACCACGCTGTCCCGCGTGATCACCAAGGGTCTGATCAAATCCGGCCGTATTGCGGAGATCACCACCAAAGTTATTGACAAGCCCGGTATGCTGATCAACCTGCTGCAGGTCATTGGTGCAACCGGTGCAAACATCAAGGAAATCGACCACAAGCGTGAAGATGTTTCTTCCGAAGTCAATTCCTGCGTTGTTTCCATGGTTCTGGAAACCAGAAACGCAGAGCATGTGGAAGACATTCAGAAGGCTCTGACCTCTGCGGGTTACGAGCTGCTGTAATTACTTTGTATCAATTTCCGTAAGGAATTGAAAATAAAAAATACTAATTAAGGAGGATCTCAAATCATAGAAGATTTGAGATGAAAGTTATGGAGAAAAAGAAACTCGGCCTGCTGCCTAAGTTGGTTATCGCTATCGTTCTCGGTATCGTAATCGGTCTGGTATGCAAGGCAGCAAACCTGCCCATTATTGTACAGCTGTTTGCAACCTACAACAGCATCTTCGGCAACTTCATCAGTTTCTGCATTCCCCTGATCATTATCGGCTTCGTAGTACCCGGTATTGCTGATCTGGGCGAAGGCGCTGGTAAGACTCTGGCTCTGACCACCGCAGTTGCTTACATTTCCACCATCATTGCCGGTTCTTTGGCATACGCAGTTGACATGGCTATCTTCCCCAGCTTTGTTCACGAAGGCATGTTCATCGTTGGCGCTGAAAACGCAGAAGAAACTGTTGAAGCTGCTCTGTTCACCATCGACATGCCCCAGATCATGGGCGTTATGGAAGCTCTGATCGTTTCCTTCATTCTGGGCCTGGGCATCTCCGTTACCAAGGCTGAAGGTCTGAAGTCCGTCTTCAATGAATTCGGCGGTATCATCGAAAAGGTTGTTGGCAGCATCATCATCCCCCTGTTGCCCCTCCACGTTTGCGGCATCTTTTCTAAGCTGTCCTACGCTGGTACCATCTTCGAACTGCTGAGTTCCTTCATCGGTGTATTTGCAGTTGTGATTGTTCTTCACATTGTTGTCATCGTATTCCAGTACACTGTTGCAGGTTCCGCTGCAAAGAAGAATCCCTTCTCTCTGATCAAGAATATGCTGCCTGCATACACCACTGCGATCGGCACTCAGTCCTCCGCAGCTACCATTCCTGTTACTACCGAATGCACCAAGAAGAACGGTGTTTCCGATGCAATCGCTGAATTTGTGTGCCCCCTGTGCGCTACCATTCACCTGTCCGGCTCCACCATCACTCTGACCTCCTGCTCCATCGCTGTTATGATGATGCTGAGCCAGGACATCACCTTTGGTTCCATGTTCCCCTTCATCCTGATGCTGGGTGTTACCATGGTTGCAGCTCCCGGCGTGCCCGGCGGCGCAGTTATGGCAGCTCTGGGTATTCTGGAATCCATGCTGGGCTTCGATGCTGACATGCAGGGCCTGATGATCGCTCTGTACATTGCACAGGACTCTTTCGGTACCGCATGCAATGTTACCGGCGACGGCGCTATCGCTGTCTTCATGGACGCTATCACCAATAAGAATAAGGCAGAAGCAAACGCTTAAATTTCTATTCTGCAATTTGAAAGGAGCAATTTGAAATGAGATATATTTCTACCGAAAACGCACCTGCAGCAATTGGTCCTTACTCCCAGGCAATCGAAGCAAACGGTTTCCTGTTCGCTTCCGGCCAGGTCCCTCTGTGCCCCAAGACCGGTGAGGTCGTTGGCACTACCATTGAGGAGCAGGCTAAGCAGTCCTGTGAAAATGTAAAGGGCATCCTGGAAGCTGCCGGTGTGACCTTTGAAGACGTCATCAAGACCACCTGCTTCTTGGCAGACATTGGCGACTTCGCAGCATTCAATGCTGTTTACACAGAATACTTTACCGGCAAGCCCGCTCGTTCCTGCGTTGCAGTGAAGGATCTGCCCAAGGGCGTTCTGTGTGAAGTAGAAGTGATCGCAGTTACCAACAAGTAATTCGACACGCCTTTTCAAAACCAAACATCGAATCCCCCGACCAACCGGTCGGGGGATTTTTGTATCTGTAATTTTGCTTGTAGTTGTTGAATATGATGAAAAATATGCAGCATATGAAGGAAAAACAGAAAAAACAATAAATTTTGCAAGTTTTACTTGCATTTAGTCATTTAAAGCGTTATCATAATAAACATTCAACTAACTGCATCGAAGATGTAAATGAAAGCTATCTATATCGTTGATGAAGGGCGGATAGAAGCGTATAACGGAGAGTGAGTATATGAATTTTATCTTTGTTTCACCCAATTTTCCTAAGAGTTACTGGCAGTTCTGTGACCGGCTGAAGAACAATGGTGCCAATGTTCTCGGCATTGGTGACTGTCCCTATGATGATTTGCAGTGGGAACTGAAAAACTGCCTGACCGAATATTACAAAGTAGACAGTCTGGCTGATTATGAACAGATGTACCGTGCAGTGGCGTATTTTGCTTACCGCTACGGGAAGATCGACTGGCTGGAAAGCAATAACGAATTCTGGCTGGAGCAGGATGCCCGCCTGCGTACGGATTTCAATATTACTACCGGTGCACAGAACGATTTTATTCAGCGCATCAAGGCAAAGAGTGCAATGAAGGACAGCTACCGCAAGGCAGGAGTTCCTGTGGCCCGTCATCATATGGTGACACCCGACAAAGCGGCTGCAGAGGCATTTATTGCTGAAGTTGGCTGGCCTGTGATCGTCAAGCCTGACAGTGGCTGCGGTGCTGAGGCAACATACAAGCTGAAGTGTCAGGCAGATCTGGATGCATTTTACAATGACTATCCCCCTTATCCCTACATTATGGAAGAATTTATTACCGGTACCATCGTCAGCTTCGACGGTGTTGCAGGCCCAGACTGTGTGCCTCTGTTCTGGACTTCCAATGAATTCCCCACGCCCATTCTGGACATTGTAGCAGAACAGGGTGATTTGGCATACTGGACAGTGCCTGAAGTGGATGAGAAGCTAAAGGATACCGGATTCCGTACCATCAAGGCATTTGGCGCTATGAACCGTTTCTTCCATTGTGAATTCTTCCGTCTGACCAAGGCAAAGCCCGGCTTGGGTGAGGTTGGCGACTACGTGGCGCTGGAAGTTAATATGCGCCCCGCCGGCGGATACACCCCTGACATGATCAACTTTGCCAACAGTGTCGACAGCTATCAGATCTGGGCGGATATGGTTACCAAGGGCCGCTGCGATGTAAAGTTGGACAGACAGCACTATTATTGCGTCTATGCCGGCCGCCGTGACGGCAAGTGGTATGTACATAGCCATGACGAAATCATGAACAAGTACGGCAGCCACATCGTTATGGCAGACCGTATGCCCGATGCATTGGCTCTGGATATGGGGAATCAGATGTATACCGCTCTATTTGAAACAGAAGCAGAGAAAGACGAATTCATCGCTTATGTTCAGACTCTGGCAGGCTGAGGGAGCGGCTTATGCAGGTAAACTATTATAATGCATGGAGCGGCTGGCTCAACCGCAATATGGAAATCAAGGTCTATGGCTATGCGGGCCGCCCTGTACTGGTGTTTCCCTGTCAGTCCGGCCGATTCTTTGACTGGGAAAACGAAGGCATGGTAGAAACTGCTGCGTGGTGGATCGAACGCGGCGAAATGCAGCTGTTCTGCTGCGACTCCATTGACCCGGAAAGCTGGGACTGTCCCCATGGCGATCCCCGTTACCGGATCGAAATGCATGAGAAATGGTACAACTATGTGACCCAGGAGCTATATCCCCGTATGATGGAAATCAACGGAGGAGGCAATTGGGGAAGAGTGATCACTACTGGCAGCAGCATGGGTGCTTCCCACGCACTAAACTTCTTCTTGCGTCGTCCTGATCTGTACAATGGTGTGATCGCGCTGTCCGGTCTGTATACCATGGAAATGTTCTTTGGGGACTATATGGATGATTTGTTGTATCAGAACGTGCCTGAGGTATATATGAAGAATCTGCCCAATGACCACTACTACATTGACATGTACAATCGCGCTGACCCGCTGCTGCTGTGCGTTGGTCAGGGGGATTGGGAGACAGAGATGATCGCATCCACCCATGCAATGCAGGAGATTTTTGCAAGCAAGGGAATCAATGCCCAGATCGAGTTCTGGGGACATGACGTTGCCCATGACTGGCCCTGGTGGCGTATTCAGTGGCCGATGTTCCTTGGCCGTGTATTTGAATAATTGAATACAACATATAACAAAACACCTCTGCCGAAACAGAGGTGTTTTGTGCTGGGGGAGAATTACTGGATGGAAGAAAAGAAATCATAAGAAAGGCACGGTATGGTACCGTCCTGATTATGACAAATGCAATACGGTCTGTTATTAAGGAGGGAAACAAACCGTGTCTGTACTTGTGTATATCTTATCACACAAATAATTGTTATGCAATTAACAAAGTGCTTCAAAATTTCTTTTTATTATTGGCAATATGTATGAAAAACCCGACTGCATTTTCGAGCAGTCGGGTTTGATAATGATTAAAGAGTTTCCGCCTTTGCCAGTGCGGCATCTATGTTGGGCTGGAAGAATTCTTCGCCAACGGAATCGTACAGGCCGGAGTGCATAAAGACGTCCATGGGCTGTGCATTGACATGGGAGAAGACCACTTGAATGTTTTCGTGTTTACATTCTTCCACCAGACGCATGATGCCATTCATTGCAGTGGAGTCAACAGCGGGAACAGCACGGAAGCGCAGAACCAGTACACGCTTTGTACCGTTGCGGTTGGAGATGGTGGGAATCTTATCTGCAGAACCGAAGAACATGGGGCCGGTGATTTCATATACCATAACATGATCGGGAACGGGCTTGAAACGGCCTTGTTCGTCATCGGTAATTTCAACATATTCCCATTCCTTAATGTCGGAAACATCTGCCATGCGCTTCATAAACAGCAGGCAGGCCAGACCCAAACCAACTGCAATTGCAACTACAAGGTCGAAAATGACTGTCAGCGCAAAGGTCAGGATGAGAACAGCGATGTCGCTCTTGGGAGCAGTCTTAATGGTTTTGACAACGGTGCGCCAGCCGCTCATGTTGTATGCAACGATGAGCAGGATCGCTGCGATGCAGGGCATGGGGATCAGGGCAGCGTAGGGCATCAGCAGAACCAGAACGATCAGCAAAACGACTGCATGTACCATACCGGCAATGGGGCTGCGTCCGCCATTGTTGATGTTGGCTGCAGTGCGGGCGATGGCGCCGGTAGCGGGAATACCGCCGAACAGTGCGGAAGCTGTGTTGCCCAGACCCTGTGCAATCAGTTCCATGTTGGAATTGTGACGGCCGCCGATCATCTCGTCGGCAACTACAGCACTGAGCAGAGATTCAATGGCTGCCAGAATTGCAATGGTAAATGCATCGGGTAGTACGCTCTGCACCAGAGAGAAAGAGAGGTTGGGCATGTGGAAGGTGGGCAGGGAACTGGAAATGGTATACAAATCACCGATGGTATTAACGGGCAGATCCATCAGCTGCACCATAGCAGCAGTGACTACAACAGCAATCAGGGAGGGGGGCACACGCTTCAGGAAGCGGGGACAGATGACAAGAATCGCCAGCGCAACCAGACCGACCATCAGTGCGGTGGGATTGAGAGTACCAATGCTTTCCGCAATGGCTTCTACCTTTTCCATGGTCTCCACGGGAGAATGGGTAAAGGTCAGACCCAGGAAGTCCTTGATTTGGCCAATCACGATGGTTACGGCAATACCTGCGGTAAAGCCGGTGGTGATGGTGCCGGGGATAAACTTGATCATGCTGCCCATGTGCAGCAGACCCATCAGGATCAACATAATGCCAGCCAGCACGGTGGCAACGGCAAGGCCTTCCATGCCGCTTTTGGCAACGACACCGGCGACGATGGTGGCAAATGCTGCTGTGGGGCCTGCGATCTGTACTTTGCTACCGCCGAAGAAGGAAATCACAAAGCCGGCAACGATCGCGGTGTACAGGCCTTCTTCGGGGCCAACACCGGAAGCCAGTGCCAGTGCAATGGACAGGGGCAGCGCGATGATCGCGACGATGATACCAGAGATCAAGTCTTTGACAAACTGGTCTTTGGAATAATTCTTCAGACTCAGAAACAGCGCAGGGGTGAACTCTTTCATATTCTTTCTCCTTAACAAAAACTTTACAGTGAAAGTGCTTATTTAATATACTCCTTTCATTTGACAGATGCAACTAAAATTTGACCGAATTTTTGTGGAATAACCAAGTTTTTTAGAGCGTTTTGTGGAGAAAGATTTCTGTTGTTAAGGGAGGGCGGGCGGTGTATAATGAGAAAAACTCTGCCGGAGGCATCTATGAAGCGAAGCTCAAAACTGTTCACTGTTGTACTGATCGTGGCCCTCATGGCTGCAATACTCAGTTCGTCCATTGCGGTTCCGCTGCTATGGCGCGGGTTCTACTATTTGCATATTGATGCACTGGATTTGCCGGAGCACACTGGCTATGCAGTGGAGGAGATCCGGGGCGCCTTTGACGAAATGATGGACTACTGCGTATTCGGGGAACCTTTTGGCACCGGTGTACTGAAATGGTCACAGAGTGGATATGAGCATTTTGCCGATTGTGCGAAGCTGTTCCGCCTTGACTTTACTGTGGCACTGATTTCTGCGGTAATTCTGCTGATCCTGCTGATTTTGTGCAAAAGAGGCGTTCATCCGGTGCGGCTGGTGGGAAAAGGTGCTATGTTCTGGGCAGGCAGTGTGCTGTCCGTGGGCTTTATCGTGATCGCCGGCCTGGCGGCAATGAACTTTGACAGGGCCTTTGTCATCTTTCATACCCTGTTTTTCCCAGGCAAGACGAATTGGATCTTTGATTACCGTACAGACGAGATCATCAACATCCTGCCACAGGTATTCTTCCGTAACTGTGCCCTCCTGATCGTCGGTGTGCTGTTTGCAGCCTGTATCGGACTGATCATTGCAGATAGAATCGTGGATGAATAGAAAAAAGTCGCTCTCACATGAGAGCGGTCTTTCCAACTTGTCAAAAAACGCCTCGCAGAGTTTCGCCTGCAAGGACGAAATAAGATTCAATCCATTTTTCGACGCGACATGCGCGTGGCAAAAAATACATCTCAGCCTGCAAAAGTGCAAATTGTTTTTCATCGAAAAACAATGCGTGCGCTGCAGCAGGCTGCAAGTCCATCGCGTTAGCGGGGACGTCTCTGTCAAAATGCTCCGTAGGAGTATTTTGACAGACTCAAAAAAGCCGCTCTCACACATGAGAGCGGCTTTTGCTTACACTAATCATCAGATTCGTAGTCGGCACGAATCACATCAAAACAGCAGTCCAGATAGATTTTGTGAGCGGCGGCAATGATAGTGTTGCGAAGCATGACCTTTTCTTCCGTGTCATCTTCGCCAACGGTACTCAAGGTGTCCTTCAAGCCAAACACATATTCCATGACATTTTCCAGCTCGGCGCAGAAATACTCATACGCCTTCTGGGTGGTGTAAGACTCTTTCTGCATGGTGATAAACAGATTGAGGTTCTCCATGGAAAGGACATTCTTTGCAACAGCAATAAAAATCAGATAAGCGATTTGATCCCGGTAATACTGCTTCTTTACAGCGTTCGCAACCAATCCTTTCTTCACGTAGTTGCTGACCATGGACGCAGTGAGATTCATGCTGTCAAATGATTCAAAATAGGAATTGATGTACTTCACAGTCTGCTCCAGATACAGTCCCACGTCAGGAATGTCTTCATACTTGGGCAGACGGAAGATGCGGGCAGGTTCCGCAATTTTAACTCTGGTTTTCTGTCTCATGGCTGTATTATATCCTCTTGCGGTTATAAAGTCAATGACAACTGCGAATGAGTTATTTAATAACCGTTGACAATGAGTTTCTAAACCGATATACTGTCTTATAGAAACTTTAATTTTCGATGGAGATTACTATGAGTATTCAAATTGTTTCCGACTCTTCTTCCAATGTATTTGCTTTGGACGGGGTGAATTATACCACGGTTCCGATGAAAGTCATTGCGGGAGAGAAGGAATATATCGATAATCCTGAACTGAATCTGCGGGGGATGGTGGATGAGCTGAAGGTCTACAAAGGTAAGTCCGGTTCTTCCTGCCCCAATGTGCAGGAATGGATGGATGCCTTTGGTGATGCAGAAGAAGTGTTCGGTGTGACCATTTCCAAGAATCTGTCCGGCAGCTATAATGCAGCAAAGCAGGCTGCTGAGGAATACATGGAACTGCATCCCGGAAGAAAGGCATTTATTTTTGACTCTCTGGCTGCTGGCCCCCAGCAGATCATGGTGGCCGAGAAGATTCGGGAGCTGATTCTGGAAGGCCTCGATTTTGAGACCATCAAGGAAAAGGTGCTGGAGTATCATAATCACACCCATATCCTGTTCTGTTTGGAGTCTATGACCAATTTGGCCCGCAACGGCCGCGTAAACCCCGCAGTGGCAAAAATTGCAGGTGCGCTGGGTATTCGTGTGGTAGGAGATGTCAAGGGAGGCGAGATCACTCCTGTACATAAGCCCCGCGGGGAAAGGAAGGCGACTGCGGCTCTGGTGGAAATGCTGGGCGAGCGCGGCTTCTATGATGGTGCGCTGATTCGTGTTGCGCACTGCTTTGGTGAGGCCAATGCACAGGCATTCAAGAAAGCGGTTCTCGAACGCTGGGCCAATACCAGATTCATCATTGAACCTACCACGGCTCTGTGCAGTTTTTATGCAGAGGCAGGCGGCTTGATGATCGGCTTTGAAGGTGGCTACAATACCAACAACAATAATAGGGAATTCTAACAAACAGGCTCCGGTGTCCACCGACACCGGAGCCTGTTTGTTATTCAATTTCAGCAATATTTCCTGCTTCTTGCTTTGCCATGTTGTTTTTGATAAGCTGATAGATACCAGCGGTTAGAGGAACGCCGAGCAGCATGCCGGCCACACCCATTACACCGCCGCCAATGGTGATGGCAGCCAGAACGAAGATGCCGGGCAGCCCGATGGAGGCACCAACCACGCGAGGGTAGATCAGATTGCCCTCCAGTTGCTGCAGTACCACCAGAAATACGACGAACAGGACTGCCTGCAGAGGATTGACGGTGAAAATCATGAATGCGCCTACCGCAGCACCGATATAAGCGCCAGCGATAGGGATCAGTGCGGTAAACCCCACCAAACAGCCGATCATCATTGCGTAGGGGAAACGGAAGATGGTCATGCCGATGATACACAAAGTGCCCAGAATAACGGCCTCTAGGCATTGACCCACGATGAAGCTGTGGAAGGAATTGTCAAAGGTGTGCACCACATAGAGGAGCTTGTCGAGCGCCTTGTCACCCAGATAAACACGGATCAGACGGCAGATCTGTGCACCTAGACGCTCTTTGCCGCTGAGAATATAGATGGCAAAAACCAGAGCGATGAATACGGTGACCACGCCGGAGAAGATGCTGGCGACGCCGGTGACGATAGAGCCCATGGCACCGGTGACGCCGCTCATGAGAAAGTTGACCATCTTGGTGATGGTTTCCTGAACGTTCAGATTTTCCAGTGCGGACCAAATCTCTTTTTCATTCAGATAAGCACCGATGTTGAAATTCTCATCCATCCACAGGTATGCGGTGCGCAGTGCACCGGGGAGTTTTTCCAAAATCAATTGCAGACAGTTCAGCAGTTCGGGGAGAATCATGCGGAACAACAGCACGATGACGGCAATCAAGGTGATGAATGCCAGCAGCATAGCACCGGGGCGGCGTATCTTCTGCAGCGCTCTTTTTTCTGTTTTTGGCAGAATGCGCTCATAAAAGCTCATCAGAATATTCAGAATGTATGCAATGACCCCGCCGAGGAGCAGAGGAGTGGCGGCACCGACAGCGAGACTGACAAAATTTTCTGCCAGCTCCCAGTAACGGATGCACAGGTAAGCAGCCAGCACCGTGACCACGATGCGGAGACAGGATTTCCACCGGATGTTCATAAGTAAACACATTCCTTATTAAGATAATACTGCTATTTAATCATTCATCGTTTTTTCAGTCAAGTAGACAAATGTGAACAATTGACACAAGTTAGCGGAAGTGCTAGGATAAGACAAATTCCAACAACACGAAAGGTCGGATAAACGATGATCCCTACTCCCGAACAGGCTTACGAGGTGCTGAAACAGTACAATGAAGGCGAGTTCCATTTAAAGCATGGCCGTATTGTGGGCGATGTACTGCGCTGGTATGCAGTGGAACTGGGTTATGGTGTGGATGCAGATTACTGGCAGGCGGTTGGTTTCCTGCACGATCTGGATTTTGAGCAGTGGCCCGATCAGCACTGCATCAAGAGTCAGGAACTGATGCGTGCCCATGGTATTGACGAGAGTATCGTCCGTGCTACAGCAAGCCACGGTTATGGTATCGTGGTGGATATTAAGCCGGAGCACGAGATGGAAAAGGTACTGTTTGCAGTAGACGAACTGACCGGCCTCATCGGCGCGGCTGCAGTCATGCGCCCTTCCAAAAGTGTGGACGATCTGGAAGTAAAATCTGTAAAGAAAAAGTTCAAGGACAAGAAGTTTGCGGCAGGCTGCTCCAGAGACGTGATTCTGCAGGGGGCAGAAATGCTGGGCTGGGATCTGGATACACTCATCGAGAAAACGATTCTTGCCATGAGGGCGAGTGCGAATGTCGAATGACTTTGATTGGGCTCCCTGGGGAGCACAATCAAGTTTGCTCCTGAAAAATGCAAAATTTTACGAAGGAAATATTTTAAAGAGACAGCAGGTATCTTTAGGTGCCTGCTGTTTTATTATTAAAAGAAGGTTCAACGTTTATTCACAGGGATTTCAGCGTACAATCAGCGTAACTCACTACAATATAATACACCTCTTGAATGTTAGAATTCTGGGTGTAAAATCAAGCGTTATGAAATTTTGCGAAAAAAAGAAAAAGGCTGAAATCTCAACGATTTCAGCCTTTTTCAGACTGTCAAAAAAGTGCACACGCCCGCTGTTTCTGGTATAATAGAAGAAACAGGGGGTGTTTTTATGGAGAAATGGAAAAAGGATGCAAGACACGATGCAGTTGTAGTCGACATAGATGCACTGGTACCCAAGAAC
>JAGBAT010000089.1 GCA_017938835.1 Oscillospiraceae bacterium
CTCAGTCAGTTCCTCTACGGTTGCCGACATGAGTCTGTCCATGGTGCCAAAATGGCGCGCCAGCACCTTAGATGCCTTGCTGCCCACCTGACGGATACCAAAGGCACATAGTACACTGGCAAGACCCTTGTTCTTGCTGTTTTCAATGGCCTTCAGCAAATTCGAGGCGCTGCGCTTGCCCATACGGTCCAGTTTTGCGACCTCTTCCCCATCCAAATAGTACAGATCAGCCGGTGTGCTGATCAGACCGTTATTGATCAGGCTTTCACAGATGGAAATGCCCAGACCGTCAATGTCCATCGCCTCGCGGGAAGCAAAGTGCGCAATGGTACGCAGTCGCTGCGCAGGACACTCCACACCAGTGCAGCGCATTGCCACGCCATCCTCGTCACGTACAATAGGACTTCCGCATTCAGGACAGCACGCAGGCAGCTTAAAAGCAACCGTACTATCAGGACGTTTAGAGTAATTAACAGACAGCACTTCCGGAATGATTTCCCCTGCCTTCTGCACCAAAACCGTATCTCCAATACGGATGTCCAGCTTGTCTACAAAATCCTGGTTGTGCAGAGTAGCATTGGTGACTGTGGTACCAGCCAGACGGACAGGCTCAATGACCGCCTTCGGTGTCAGTACGCCCGTGCGGCCCACTTGAACGACGATATCAGTCACACGACTCTCCTTCTTTTCGGGAGGGTATTTGTACGCCACCGCCCAGCGAGGTGCCTTGGCCGTACTGCCCAGTGCTTCCCGCTGGGAAAAGTCGTTGATTTTGATCACTGCGCCGTCCATATCATAGGCCAGCTCTTCCCGGTTTTCGCCCAACTGTTCAATACAGCGAACACAATCTTCAATGGTATTGAAAATTCGGTACGGCACCACAGGAAATCCCATATCACGGATGGCATCCAGAGCCTCGGCATGACTGCTGTATTCATCAGAAGAAGCCTGCACATTAAACAGAATAATATCCAGTTTTCGGGAAGCTGCTACTTTGGGGTCTTGCTGACGCATAGAACCTGCCGCCGCATTTCTGGGGTTTGCAAACAGAGGCTCCCCATTGATTTCACGCAGCTCATTCAGTTCACGGAAGACCTCTTTGGACATATACACTTCCCCGCGCACCACCAAATGCGCAGGAGCATTCTTCAGCTGCATGGGAAGGTTGCGGACCGTTTTCAGATTCTCGGTCACATCTTCACCGACGGTGCCGTTGCCGCGGGTCGCCCCCTGCACAAACACACCATTTTCATAAACCAGCGACATGGATAGTCCATCAATTTTAGGCTCTACACTGTAAGTATGTGTGCCTTCGAGCTGTTCATCCATGCGTCTGCCAAAATCATACAGCTCTTCATGGGAAAATACATCGTTCAAGCTCTCCAGCGGCACCTCATGGGTCACCGGGGCAAAGGTGCTCACGGCCGTTCCTCCCACCTTCTGTGTGGGGGAATCCGGAGTCACAAGTTCGGGATGCGCTGCCTCAAGCTCTTTGAGGCGGCGCATCATCATATCATATTCGTAGTCTGAAATGACAGGTGCATCGAGGTCGTAATACAAGCGACTGTTCTTCTCGATTTCACTGCGCAGTTGATCAATTTCCTGTTGAATGTTCATTCCTATCACTCCGTCGTATTTACATACAAATTCGGGACACGCCCCACAATGACAGTCTGTGCGATCAACACTTCTGTCACAGCCTGTGTGGAGACTGACCCCCACGGAACCAGCACGTCAATGTCCACTACCACATCCAGCAGTAGGCGGTGCTCAGTCTGGTTAATACCCGCAGCAGAAAGTTCGCTGCGGAATTCAATATGGGGTGATGTAAGCATGATCATGTTCACCACCACATCCGGTCCTCTGCCAAGCAGCAGACTGGAACCAGTCAGGTTGCCCAGAGGGATCTCAACCTGAATATTTTTGCGATCCAGTTGTCCAACATAGTCCAGCAGCGCCGATGAAAAAGAATTGATGCGTGCCATATTGGCATTGAGTGACACCACTTCCCCATCAGTACCCGTTCCAATATCTACAAAATAGTCGTAATCGTAAGCTCCACGGGTCATCATGATAATCACTGCTTCATTCACGGTATCAATGGCTGCGTCTTTCGCATCGGAAATGGCCATTTCGCCGGACAGTTTGCTCAAAACTGACGTTACCTGAAACACAAACACAAGCATAGATGCCAATACGGCAATCAAAGCAAGTATCTGTGTCTTTTGCATACTGAGCTTCGGGAGCATCATGGAAACAGGCCGCCGCCTTCTTTTTCGTCGCATCGGCATAGAATCACCTCTATACCGATTCTATGCAATCAGCCTTCCATCATTTCGGCCGCAGCCAGCAAAATTCCCAGCTTACCGGATTCGTAGGTCAGGCCACCCTGCACATAGGCAATGTAAGGCTCGCGCATAGGGCCGTCAGCAGATAGCTCAATGGAAGAGCCGGAAATGAATGCACCAGCTGCCATAATGACTTCGCAGTCATAACCGGGCATCTGCCATGGCACAGGAGTCACAAAGGAATCTACAGGAGAACCACCCTGAATCCCCTTACAGAACTTGATCAGGTTTTCGGGAGTACGCAGCTTGATCATCTGGACAATGTCATCACGCTGCTCATAGGGACTGGGATAGGTCTCATAGCCCAGCTCAGTAAACAGAGCTGCACAGAACACAGAAGTCTTCAGTGCCTGTGCAACGGTGTGAGGAGCCAGAAACAGTCCTTGGAACAGCAGACGGTTGTTGCCCAGAGTAGAACCACATTCACCGCCGATACCGGGCGTAGTCAAACGGTTGGCTGCGCGATCGATCAGATCCTGCCGGCCTGCCAGATAGCCGCCGGTGGGCGCGATGCCGCCTCCGGGATTTTTAATGAGAGAGCCGGCAATGATATCCGCTCCCACATGGCAGGGCTCACGATCTTCCGTAAACTCGCCATAGCAGTTATCAACAATGGTCACAGTTTCAGGATTGGCGCCTTTAACCGCCGCAACGATCTTACCGATCTCATCAATGGACAGGCTCTTGCGCTCCTCATAGCCACGTGAACGCTGAATGAGCACAGCCGCAGGCTTCTTTTCTGCAACCGCAGCAGCAATGCCTTCGTAGTCAGGCTCTCCCGCCTCGGTCAGGTCAACCTGATCATATCCAATGCCGTAAAACTTCAAACTGCCGTACTCATCACCGGTAATACCAATGACCGTTCGCATAGTGTCATAAGGCATACCGGTCACGCTCATAAGCGTGTCACCGGGTTTCAGGGCTGCAAACAGCGCCGTGGATATGGTATGGGTACCATTGACAAAGCCAATACGCACATGGGCTGCTTCCGCACCGAATACCTGCGCGTATACTTTGTCCAGAGTTTCTCTTCCCATATCGTCATAGCCGTAACCAGTCGTCCCCGCAAAACAGGCCTCGGTCACCCTGTTATCCTGAAATGCCTCCATTACACGGATGGTATTCTTCTGAGCCGTTTCGTCGATCTCATCAAACACCCAGCGGACAGATTCTTCTACTTCTTTTGCCATCGCAAACAGCTCAGGCTTAATATCACTGATTTTCAATTACAATTCTCCCTTGGAATATTCTTTCATAAACAGGGCCGCAAGCTTGTATACTGCCTCAAAGTCTGAGATCCTGCCAATACTTGCGGGAGAGTGGATATTGCGCAGAGCCGCTGCAACACCCACCACAGGCACACCTGCACAGCTGCGCTGTATGGTGCCTGCATCGGTACCTCCTGCAATCATTTGCTTGGTCTGCCATGCAATACCATTTTCTTCTGCCAGACGGATCATGCAGTCACGCAAGGGTTTATTATAAACAGAGCTGCGATCCATGAACGGAAGTACCGCACCGCCGCCGGTCTTACAAATGGTCTTATGCGCTTCAATACCGGGCAAATCCGCCGCAGTGGTTCCCTCAACGATCATGGCTGCATCAGGCCGGATACGGAACGCAGCAGCTCCCGCTCCGCGGGTACCCACTTCTTCCTGGCAGGTGAATACAAACCATGTGTCACAGCCGGGCTTTTCTTCCATAAGCTTCAGCAGCACCGCACAGCCCAAACGGTCATCAATGGCCTTTGCCTTAAGCATACCGCTACCGAATTCAAACACATCCGCATCAAATGTAGCAACGTCCCCCAGAGAAACCAGCTGTTCCGCTGCTTCCCTGTTCTCAGCGCCGATATCCACATACAGGGCACTGACTTCCGGCACACTCTTGCCTTCATTGCCCTTAACCAAATGGAATGCTTTCACCCCTATGATACCGGGCACACGATGTTCGCCCACCCAAACACGCTTACCAATAGCAACTCTGCGGTCAACACCGCCGACAAAGTCGAACTTCAGATAGCCATCAGCGGTAATGCCTGTAATGATCAAGCCCACTTCATCCATGTGGGCACAGACCATCAGGGTCTTGTCGCTGCGCTCGCCCTTACGGAACACCATAAGATTCCCCATAGGGTCCACTTCTATTTTGTCCGCGTAGGGCTTTGCGTGCTCTGCAATATAAGTTCTCACCTGCTCTTCTCTGCCAGACACGCCGGACAGAGCACACAGTTCTTTCAGTAATTCAATCATGCCTGCACCTCGCAAATTCTGCGGATGTACGCCGCAACCAGTTCTGCGATTGCTTCACCATCACGCAAATCCATCACTTCATGGGGCGTGTGCATGTATTTCAAAGGCAGAGATACCACAGCAGTAGCAATTCCATTTCTTGCGACTTGAATGGGCCATGCATTGGTGCCGCTGTTGCCGCGGATCACTTCCATCTGGTAAGACATGTCCAATGCATTGGCCGTTTCCTGCAGCCCCTTGGTCATAGAGTAGGTCATGTTGGGCCCAATGGCAACGGCAGGCCCCTTGCCCATATCGGTGAGTTCGAGTCCCTTGGCATCGGGGGTCTTTGCATGGGTCACATCCAGCACGATGGCATAGTCGGGCACAATATCAAACACCGCAGGCGCTGCGCCGCGAGCACCCAGTTCTTCCTGACTGCTGAACAGATAGTAAATATCCGCATCCACAGCCTGTTCTTTCAGTTGCTCCATCACCTTACAGATGATGGCTGCGCAGGCTCGGTCGTCCAGCGCCTTGCCACAAAGCTGATGTTCCCCCATCATCACAGGCTCAACATCAAATACCACGGGAGTGCCCAAAGGGACAGCCGACTCGGCTTCTTCCTGTGTCATAGCAATATCAATGGTCAGTTTTTCCATTGCAAAGGGCTTTTCCATATCCTCCGCGCTCAATGCATGCGGCGGCATAGAATCAATGATGCCTCGGATAGGAGGCTCGGTCAGCACCTTAACCTGCATGGCCGGCAGGATACGGGCATCCACACCACCGATCGAAGCAAAACGCAGAAATCCTTTTTCAATGCCTGTTACGATCAGCCCGATCTCATCAATATGGGCATCTAAAAGAATTTTCTTTGCGTTCTCGTTGCCACACTTCTGTACTGCAACGAGATTGCCCATCACATCTGTATGTGCGCTGTCGCAGTAGGGCTTCACTCGCTCCTGCAGCCAGCTTGTCACACTGTGCTCCCAGCCGGAAGGTCCGTTCAAGGAGGACAGTGCCATTACTGTATCTTTCAAATTCATATTACTCCAGCTCCAGTACGATCTTACGGAACAGGTTGCCGCGTTCCGCAAAGTTCTTGAAGAAGTCAAAGGAAGAGCAAGCAGGGCTCAGCAGCACAGTGTCGCCGCTTTCTGCAAAACGGCTGGCCGCCAGAACATTTTCTGTCCAGTCTTCATTGATGAACATAGGAAAGCTTTCCGTGTAGTAGGAAGATTCTTTCACCGCTTTTGCGATTCCCTCAGCCGTCTCACCGCACAGGAACAGAGCCTTGCAGCGCTGGCAGATCTCATCCGCCAATTCATCGAAGGGTACATGCTTGTCGTGACCGCCAACAATCAGGATCAGACTGTCAGTGGGCTTAAAGGAACGCAGACCTGCAACCGCTCTTGTAGGGCTGGAAGCAATGGAGTCGTTGATATACTTGATCCCCTTGTATTCGCGAATCAACTCCAGACGGTGCTGCACACCCCTAAAGGTGCGAGCCACATGACGGAAGGTCTCATCATCTACCATACCGCACACAGCACAGTAAGCAGCCATGTAGTTTTCTACGTTATGCATACCGGGGATCTTGATTTCGTCAATGTCAATGACAGGAGTGACAGTCTCTCCGTCAGCCTTCCAAATCTTACCGTCGGCATAGTAGGCACCATGCTCCACCTTGCCCTGCCGTGAGAAGCGGAACACCTGAGAGGGTGCTTCATCGCCAAATGCATTGGTGATGGCATTGTCTGCATTGACGATCAGACGGCAATTCTGATCCTGCAGCAAATAGACGCTCTTTTTAGCATTCTGGTAGTCTTCATAATCGGGGTGCACATCCAGATGGTTGGGAGACACATTGGTGATGACCGCCACATCGGGCTTGCAGATCATGGAGTGCAGCTGGAAGGAGCTAAGTTCCAGAACACAAATGTCATCTTCGGTCATCTGTGGAATATCGCACAGCAGCGGTCTGCCGATGTTGCCCCCCAAGTGGACAGTCTTACCGGATGCGCGCAGCAACTCTGCAATGACCGTACTGGTGGTCGTCTTACCATCGGAACCGGTGATGGCAACGGTCTTGCAGGGGCAGAAACGGAAGAACACTTCCATCTCACTGGTAATCTCCACGCCTGCCTGCTTTGCTTCCATAAGCTTGGGGTTCAGAGGCAGCAGGCCGGGGGTACGGAAGATCAGGTCAAAGGAAGTCAGCCCTTCCAGATAGTCCTCACCCAGATGCAGTGTCACACCCTTAGCGATGAGCTTTTCGCCCAGTTCGCCCATATCCTGTGCTGTACGCTTGTCGCATACAGTAACAGTGCAGCCATGGTCACACAGAAGATCGATCAGCGGCTGATTGCTGACACCTGCACCAATGACTGCAATGTTCTTATTATTTAAAGATTTGATATATTCGTAAAAGTTCATAGTGATCACCTCTTAACTAAGATATTATACATTTCTTAAAGAGAAAATACAATCTTTAGTTGACTGCAGGATGGAAATTGTGTAAAATACTTGACGCAAGTACGCTGGATGGTCGCGGGCATAAGGCGAAAGCCTGTGCGTGAGGAAAGTCCGGGCTCCACAGGGCAAGGATAACGGGTAACACCCGCCAGGGGCGACCCTCGGACAAGTGCAACAGAAATATACCGCCTTACAGGTGCCCGCACTTGTAAGGTAAGGATGGAAAGGCGAGGTAAGAGCTCACCCACCGCATGGAGACATGTGCGTGCTGTAAACTCTATCCGGAGCAACACCGTGGGAGAACAATAGGCTGACCCGGCCGTTCTCAGGAGGTGGCTTGAGCGTATCGGCAACGGTACGCCTAGATTGATGACCATATTGAACAGAACTCGGCTTACGGGCGGACTTGCAGCTAAACAACAAAAGCAGACACTTTCGTGTCTGCTTTTTGCATTTTACTGTACTGCCTCCCTACGTGACCGCTTGCAGTGAAAAGTGCTTTACCGTTCCTCCCGCTCGCACTTGTAGCAGGCCCGTTCCAGAAAAATCGGACGGTTCTTCACTTCTGTATGCACACGGGCAAGGTATTCGCCAATGATGCCAAGTACCGTCAGCTGCACCCCACCCAGCAGCAGGATCAACACGACCAATGTGGGATACCCAGGAACATCAATACCGATCACCAGCTTTTGGAAAATCACAACGATCATATATAGAATCGCACAAAATGAAGTGAACAGCCCCAATCCGGTGGCAATTTTCAACGGTTTGGTAGAGAAAGAGATCATGCCGTCAATGGCATATTTAAATAGCTTTCCGGTAGACCAGGAGGTCACGCCTGCGTTGCGTTCCTGCACGGTATAGGGACGATAATATGTATTATATCCCACCCATGCAAATATTCCTTTGGAGAAACGGTGGTATTCCGGCATGGACAAAATTGCCTCTGCCACAGTTCGGCGGATGGTGCGGAAGTCACTGGCGTCCTGACGGAATTCGATATCGCACATCTTATCAATGATGCGATAGAACCCCTTTTTCAGGAAAGACAATCCTTTCCCTTCAATACGCTCCTCCTGATAACAGGCCACTGCATCATAATCAGGATTCTCTTCCAGAAACTCTACCATCTCACGGGCAACGGAAACCGGCTGTTGCAGGTCAGCATCCACAAAGGAAACATAATCCCCTGTAGCCTTCTGCAGTCCCGCATACATGCCCGCCTCCTTGCCGAAGTTGCGAGAAAAGTCCACCACGGTAATGTTGGCAGACTTTTTGTCCACCAGCTTTTTCAGTTCGCCGATGGTATCGTCCTTACTGCCGTCGTTGATGAAAATAATTTCATATTTCATCCCCGCCATAGCTTCTTCCGCCGCACGGGCAAAAGGTACAATATTCTCTTCTTCATTGTAGCAAGGTACTACCAGAGAAACTTTCATGAACGGAAACCTTCCTTTTTCGACCATATTCGTGTATTGATATAGTTTAGCATAAACGGGATGGAATTACAAGCAAGTGCCCAACATTCACAAACCGTCCACTTCCTTCCGTATTTTTATGCTATAATAAGGCAAACTAAGAAAATCAATGGAGGTATTGCAATGTATCTTGATATGACATATATCGTTCTTGTTCTGCCAGCTGTGATCTTTGCCGTATGGGCAAGCAGCCGTGTGAACTCCACCTTTGAAAAGTACAGCAAGCAGTACAATTCCCGCCGCATCACCGGTGCGCAGGCAGCACGCTTCGTCCTCGACCGCAGCGGCTGTCGGGATGTGCGCATCGAGCGGGTGTCCGGCAATCTCACCGACCACTATGACCCAAAGGCCAATGTCATCCGACTGTCTGAGTCTGTGTATGACAATTATTCTTCCGCCGCCGTGGGTGTCGCCTGCCATGAAGCCGGACACGCCATCCAGCACGTGGAGAACTACGCCCCCATCAAAATCCGAGCCGCCATTATTCCCATCACCAGCATCGGTTCTAAACTCGCAGTGCCCCTGATCCTGCTGGGTATCGTGTTCAGCACCATGGATGCCGTTTGGGCCAATGTAGCCTATCTGGGTATCGC
Source organism: Oscillospiraceae bacterium (assembly GCA_017938835.1). GTDB lineage: Bacteria > Bacillota > Clostridia > Oscillospirales > Oscillospiraceae > HGM13010. The sequence goes on from JAGBAT010000089.1 coordinate 9,129, forward strand.
CTGTTTTGCTCTAAGCACCGTATTCCAGCTGGTCACTCTGCCCACTGAATACAACGCCAGTAAGCGTGCTCTGCGCTGCATTGAAGACGGAAACCTGCTCATTGGAGAGGAACTGGCCGGCGCAAGAAAAGTTCTGAATGCCGCTGCCCTGACCTACGTTGCCGCACTGGCCGTGTCCGTCATGCAATTGCTGCGGCTGATCCTCATGGTGAATCGCAGAACCAACCGCGACTAAAGTAAATTGTAATGCCCTGTTCCAATGAACAGGGCATTACAATTTACTTCGCGAAACAAATGAAATATCGAAAAGTCAACAAATTTCCTTGCGCGCAAAACTGATTGGCTGTATAATAAAATAAGTATTGTGTTCTATCATAAGGAAAACAAACAGGAAAGGAAAATTTAACATGACTGATTACGCAAAGCTGCGCAACTGTGAACTGTTCATCTTCGACATGGACGGCACTCTGTATCTCGGTGACAATGTATATCCCGGCGCGATAGAACTGCTGGAGGCACTGCCCGGTCTCGGCAAAAAGTACATCTACCTGACCAACAACTCCTCTCGTGCGGGTACTGACTATATCCCCCGTCTGGTAGGTCTGGGTTTCCCCTGTGAAGCTGAAAACGTATTTACCTCCGGTATGGCTACCGGCCTGTACATGCAGCAGAACTACCCGGATGCAAAGGTCTATCTGGTAGGTACTCCCGCTTTTGAGCGCGAACTGCTGAGCTACAATGTCAATCTGGTTCAGGAAGATGCTGATGTTGTTATCGTCGGCTTCGACACCACGCTGGTTTACGAAAAACTGGACAAGGCCGTTCACTTCCTGCGCAAGAATGATGCAAAGTTCATTGCAGCAAACCCCGACTGGGTCTGCCCCATGCCCAATGATGAAGTCCTTCCCGACTGCGGCAGCATTTGCGCTCTGATCACCGCCTCCTCCGGCAAGGAACCTCTGTACATCGGCAAGCCCAACCGCAACATGGTTGACGTTATCTCCAAGATGACCGGCATCCCCAACGAAAAGATCTGCTGCGTCGGCGACCGTCTATATACTGACATCGCTGTTGCTCAGAACGCAGGCGCAGTTTCCGTTCTGGTTCTGTCCGGCGAGACCGATATGGCAATGGTAGACGCCGCTGAACGCAAGCCCGATTATATTCTGGACGGCGTATGGCAGATTGCTGACCTGCTGAAATAATTCCGGCTGCATCAAAAGGCCTGTATCAAATGATACAGGCCTTTTTTTACTTATACCGGCAGATTTTTATTTCTCCAGAATCTCCAAAAAGGCATTGAAACTTTTGCAGTTTTTGTAGATTTTTATTTTTTTGTGAAATATCCATTGAATCCCGCATCATTACATGATAGATTTTTATATATAATTATAAAAACATCCATATACGCAGTATGCCGTATGTTTTGTTTGTAATGCTGATCTTTGACCGGCAGTATGCTGCCGGTTTTTTCACGCCACATTACACAACACGCAAAGGAGAGGCCACTCCATGTGCAGCACCAAAGACAAAATTGCATCCGCTTTGCGTCAGCTCTGCACAGAGCGGCCTGTACAGAAGATCACAGTCCAAAATCTTATGGACGCATCCAACATGAAGCGGCAAAGCTTCTACTATCATTTCAAGGATATCCATGATGTACTCTTATGGATCTATACTCAGGAGATCATCACTCCGATGCTTGCATGTACCCTCCCCTTTGACAAATGGTTGCTGCACGGCCTGAAACTGTTGGACCGGAACAAAGAGTTTTATCAAAAAGTGTTGC
>JAGBAT010000090.1 GCA_017938835.1 Oscillospiraceae bacterium
AGCAAATGGTTCTTGGGTACCAGTGCATCTATGTCGACTACAACTGCATCGTGTCTTGCATCCTTTTTCCATTTCTCCATAAAAACACCCCCTGTTTCTTCTATTATACCAGAAACAGCGGGCGTGTGCACTTTTTTGACAAGCTGGAAAACGCACCCTGACGGGTGCGTTTTGCTGTTTATTTCATGGTCGCCAGCATGACTGCCTTGATGGTGTGCATACGGTTTTCTGCTTCGTCAAAGACAATAGACTGAGGTCCTTCAAACACTTCGTCGGTGACTTCCATGGAGTCTCTGCCGAACTTTTCGCCCATTTCCTTGCCGACTTTGGTGTTCAGGTCATGATATGCGGGCAGACAGTGCATGAACTTTGCCTGCGGGCCTGCATTTTCCATCAATTCTGCATTCACCTGATAGGGAGACAGTGCTTCAATGCGCTCTGCCCACACTTCCACAGGCTCGCCCATGCTGACCCAGATGTCGGTATAAACTACATCTGCACCCTTGGTTGCTTCCATGGGGTCGGTGCACAATGTAATACTGCCGCCGGTCTCAGCTGCAATTGCTTTGCACGCAGCTACCAGTTCCGCATTTGGGAAGTATGCTTCCGGCGCACAGGCCGTAAAGTGCAGGCCCAGCTTTGCGCAGCCCACCATGAGACTGTTGCCCATATTGAAGCGGGCATCGCCCATATAAACCAGCTTGATCCCCTTGAGATGCCCAAAGTGTTCCTTGATGGTCAGGAAGTCCGCAAGGATCTGGGTGGGGTGGAATTCATCGGTCAGTCCGTTCCAGACAGGCACACCGGAGTATTCCGCCAGCGCTTCTACCGTCTTCTGCGAGTAGCCACGGTATTCAATGCCATCAAACATTCTGCCAAGCACACGTGCAGTGTCCGCAATGGACTCCTTGCTGCCGATCTGGCTGCCTGTAGAATCCAGATAGGTCGTCCACATCCCCAAATCATGTGCCGCTACTTCAAACGAGCATCGGGTGCGGGTACTGGTCTTTTCAAAAATCAAAGCGATCTGTTTGCCCTGCAGGTGGGTGTGGGGAATCCCCTGCTTCTTTTCCTGCTTCAGCTGCGCTGCCAGTTCCAACAGACCTTCAATTTCCTCTGTGGTAAAGTCCAGCAGCTTCAAAAAAGATTTTCCCTTAAGTTCCATAGCGGCACCTCCATTCGATGATGGATGATTATACACCTTATTCAGCAATTATGCAACTATTTTTGAATATCAATTCATAACTTTGTGCGTTCCTTTCATAAAAATGTAAACTTACTATGAAGTCAATTGACAAAGTTTTTACAGTGGATAAAATAATATTATACGATGACATATTTCCCCAAAGGACTGGATCGATATGAAAGACAAACTGTTAAAGTTTATGAGCGGCCGCTACGGACTCGATCAGCTGTATCGCTTTCTGCTGCTGACCAGCGTGGTGTGCATACTGCTTTCTGCCATATTGCGCGAATACGCCCTTCTCAGCAGTCTCTTCTCCTATGCCGCATTGGCTCTGCTGATCTGGGCAATGTACAGAGTTATGAGTCGCAAGGTCGAAAAGCGCTATCTGGAAAACCTGCACTATCTGGAACGTATCGGCTCTATCCGTCAGCACTTCCGCATGAACAAAGAGAAGTTTCACCAGAGAAAGGATTACAAATTTTTTGTATGCCCCACCTGCAAGACCAATCTTCGCGTCCCGAAAGGCAAAGGCAAGGTGAATATCACCTGCAGCAAGTGCGGCAACCGTTTTCAAGGAAAAACTTAATCAAAATATCGCGCAAAGCGGCACAGACTATCTGTGCCGCTTTACTTTTTGTGTTTTCGCTTCCGTCTGAATGCATAAATTGGTGGTATAATCTGTTTGTTATCCGATGGTATCTTCTCAGAAAGGAACCGCATATGGAAATTTCTCGTCCAATCAAGCACATCAGACTATGGTCCATGCTGTTTTTTCCGCTGATCATTTTATATGAAGAACTCTTGCTGCGGGCACTTTCTGCCAATGCTGCTCCATGGGATCATCACCTGCTGTTGATAGCAGTCTTTTCCCTGACCACAGGGCTGTTCGTATGGTTTCTCATGGGTCTGCTCCCCACGCGGAGAGGCCGACTGACAGCAGCGGTTATTTTCTCGCTGCTGCTTGCCGTTATTTTCTCCGTGGAATACACCGTCAACGCTTTTTTTCAGACTTATTTTGAGTTTTCCCTCATGTTCTCTATGGCAGGAGACGTGGCAGGACAGTTTGCCGCAGAAAGCTCCGAAGCGATCAAATCTGCACTCCCGTTTATTCTGCTCAGCTTCATCCCCGCTTTGCTGCTGGTGATGTTCCATCGAATTGTCATCCCGGCGAAGCGCATCAGCAGAGATGAAGCATTCTGGTCGGTCATGGTCTCTGTGGTTATGGAATCCATTACGGTCGTCCCCATGGTACTCGGCAGCACTTTCCCCCATGATCGGGATGCCTATCTCGGCAGCTATACTGCCAACAGCGCCATTCCCCGCTTTGGTGTAGTAAAGTCGCTGCAGCTGGAGGCTGCGTATAGTCTATTGGGGCTGCCGGAGGAATTTCTGATCGCAGGCCAAGCCCCTGCAGAGGAAGCACTTCCCACGCCGGTAGTCTATCCCTACAATGCCATGGACATTGATTTCGAAGCCCTGAAAGCAGAGACTTCCGATAAAACTCTGCTCAGCCTCCACGGCTATTTTTCCACAAAAACGCCCACACAACAGAACGAGTATACCGGCATGTTTGAAGGAAAAAACCTGATTTTCATCGTGGCTGAGGCGTTCTCTCCCTATGTGATCGACCCGGAACTGACCCCCACATTGTATAAGCTGAGCACTGAGGGGTTTGTGTTCACCGACTATTACCAGCCGGACTGGACCCAGAGCACCTTCGGTGGAGAATTTGCTGCCGTTTCCGGACTGGTGCCTACATGGATCAACAACACCTATTCCTTCTCTGTCAGCGCAGACAACGCCATGCCCTTTGCACTGGGCAACCAGTTCCGCAAGCTGGGTTATACCACCGCGGCATTCCATAATCACTACGGCGGATACTACGGAAGAATTTACACCCATCCCAATCTTGGGTACGATTATCGGGCCATTGACTACGGTCTGGAGCTCGAGACACAGGGGTGGCCCAATTCCGACCTTGAAATGATGGAAGCCACTATCGGTGACTACATTGACAGCTATGTCAGCCAAGGGCAGCCGTTCCACGCCTATTACATGACCGTCAGCGGGCACACTGCATACAGCTTCAGCGGCAACCGTATGAGCCGCAAACACAAGGAGGAAGTGGCCCATCTGGACCATTCCGAAACAATACAGGCCTATCTGGCCTGTCAGCTGGAGGTGGAATATGCCCTGAGCTATCTGCTGGAGCAACTGGAAGCCGCCGGCATTGCCGATGACACCGTCATCGCTCTGACTGCCGACCATTATCCCTATGCTCTGACTGAAAATTTCGGCACAGACTATTACCGGGAACTGGAATCCAGTCCTACCACCACACAGGATACCGCACGGTATAAAAACAGCTTCCTGCTGTGGTCCGGCTGTATGGAAGAGCCCGTCACTATAACGATACCGTGCTCCTCCATTGACATCATCCCTACTCTGTCCAATCTGTTCGGTCTGGAATATGACTCCCGCCTGCTCAGCGGCAGAGACATTCTGGCCACCAACTACGATGCGGCTGACCCCAATTCCCCGCAGCCCTTCGTGGTCTTTACCGATAAGGGCAGCGGTATCAGCTGGATCAGTATTGCCGGAGAATATAATGCATTCAAAAACACGTTCACACCCAATCCCGGTTTTGAAAGCTATGCTGAAAACGAAGCGTATTTGGAGGCCATGCACAAGAAAGCGTCCAGTATGTTCAAGTATGCTCGGAATCTGGTAAAAACCGATTATTACAGTGTGGTTTTTAATGAATAATCGCCTTTGAGTCTTGAAAATATCACAAACGATGATATATTATAGTAAGCTGCAAATGCGAAAAAATCCTTTATATAGACAGAAAGGACGATCAAATGACTTCAAACACAGAAAAGCGGAAGCCTAATGTCTGGTCTCTGCTGTTCTTTCCCCTGACGATCCTGTATGAAGAACTTCTGCTGCGTATTGCCGCAGTAGACATCACCGGATTCGACTATCATTACCTCTATCTGGTGATTTTTGCCGCTGCCTTCGGCGCCCTGTTCCGTGCCATTACCAATCTACCGAAGAACCGTAAGCTCCGCATTGCACTGACTGCAATTTTTGCATTCCTGCTGGTCGTGGTGTTCTGCGCGGAATATTGCTGCAAATCCTTCTTCCAGACGTTTTTTGAAATTTCCTATATGCTGACAATGGCAGGAGATGTGACCAATGACTTTGCCAATGAGACCATCTCCACCATCTTCGCCGGCATCCCCTACATACTGGCAGCGCTGTATCCCATGATGATGCTGGCTGTTTTTCACAAGAAAATCGTCCCTGAAGAAGCTGCGCCCCGCAAGCAGGCAGGTCTTGCTGTAGGCATCTTTGCCGCGCTGGAGATCATTACCATTCTGGTTCTAATGCTGGGAACCGGTACCATCAAGGAAGACCGGGAATACTTCACCGCCGACTACGCCGTCAACAGCGCCATCACCCGTTTCGGGCTGATGTGCAGCATGCAGCTGGAAACCGCATACGGCATTTTCGGTATCCCTGAAATCACCCCTAACTGGATCGGCGGCGATGACGAAGCCGTTGTTGTGGTCACTCCCGAGCCTGACGCCGTATACGGCTACAACGTTCTGGATATCGACTTTGAGGCACTGGCTGCGGAAACCAAGGATAAAACCGTACTGTCCATGCACCAGTACTTCTCTTCCCTGACTCCTACTCAGCAAAATCAGTACACCGGTATGTTCGAGGGCAAAAACCTGATCTATATCGTGGCCGAGGCCTTCTGCCCCTATGTGATCGATCCTGAACTGACCCCCACGCTCTATAAATTGACCACAGAAGGGTTCGTATTCAACAATTTCTACCAGCCTGACTGGCACCAGAGCACCACAGGCGGCGAGTTCGCTGCACTGACCGGTCTCGTACCCACTACGGTGGACGGTAACCTATCCTTTGTAGCAAGTGCAAAGAGGTACATGCCCTTCGCGCTGGGCAATCAGTTCAGCGAGATTGGCTATGCCGCCCGTGCATACCACAACAATACCTATTCCTTCTACAATCGTGACAAGACCCACCCCAATCTTGGCTACGATTACAAGGGCATCTACAGCGGTCTGACCCTGCTGACCAAGGGCAGCTGGCCCAATTCCGACCACGAGATGATTCAGGTCACCATTGATGAGTATATTGACAACTATGTCAACAACGGTGAAAACTTCCACACCTATTACATGTCCGTCAGTGGCCACGCAGGCTACACCTGGGACACCAACCGTATGGCAGCCAAGCACAAAGACGAAGTAGCCGATCTGGACTACTCCAGCACCGTCAAGGCATATTTGGCCTGCCAGCTGGAGATCGAATATGCGCTGACCGAGATCATGGACAAGCTGGAAGCCGCCGGCATCGCTGATGACACCGTCATCGCTATGACCGCCGACCACTATCCCTACGCACTGTCCGATAAGCAGTACAATGAGCTGGAGGATGAGCCCACCGAAAACCGCACTATGGCCCGCTATAAGAACACTTTCCTGCTGTACTGCAGCAGTATGGAAGAACCCGTGGTTATCGATGACCCCTGTTCCTCCATCGACATCATTCCCACCCTGTCCAACCTGTTCGGCCTGGAATACGACTCCCGCCTGCTCAGCGGCAGAGATATTCTTTCCACCAACTACGATGTTTCCGACCCCAACTCCCCGCAGCCCTTTGTCATCGGTGCTGATGCAGGCATCGGCAGCAGCTGGGAAAGTCTGGCCGGTTCCTATAATTCCTACGCCAAGACCTTCACCCCCAATCCGGGATACGAAGAGTATGCAGAAAATCAGGAATACATCAATGCCATGTGCAAAAAAGCAAAGAATATGTTCACCTATTCCAAGAACATCATCGCAAAGGATTATTATAAAATTATTTTCGATTCTTTGACCGTTGAGGAGGAACCGTCCCCCACTCCGGACACAATGACTGACGCGACCACAGCGCCTGAAACAACGCTTGTTCCAGAAATGCAAGCAACTGATGCAGTTACCCTCGACACATCTGCATAACACAAAAATGCCCCGACCGGCCGGTCGGGGCATTTTTGTGCAGCGGCAGTGATGGCATAGAGAACCGTCCCTTTATTTTGGTATGATGAATACAGCCAACCAATCAAAGAAGGAGGTTTTTTATGGCATATAAAGCAGCAGATGCAAAACGAAAGAAAAAAGGAGATACTGGAAAAAAGTATTCCAGTCCCACTCGTACCAATGTCAGCACCGTAGTGCTGAGAAGCGACATCCCCACAAGCAATGCCAACCGTACGGCAGCCAAAACCACAGCCGCCAAGCGAACGGACCCAAGTCCAAGGGTGACAACACAGTCAGTCACCAAGCCTACACGCTTCAATGCACTGAATACCAATGTCGAGGAGAGACCCAAGGCGCAGACTTTGCTCTATACCGGAGAGCAGTCGACTCGTTCTGCTGGAAAGACACTCAATACACCGCAGCGCAAATTCTCATCCGATTATGAGGGAGTCCGCAAAAATGCAGACTACAAAACCGGTGCAGCCTACGGCTGGAGAGCTTACCGAGAGGATGAGGAGCGTAAACAGCAGCTAAAGCGGAGCTCGAGTTATCAGAGGTGGACGCAGGCCGTTGGGGACAAGCCCACCTTACAGGGTTCTGACGACACCAAACCCCAGCGTAACTGGACAATTGACCAAAACAACACTTTCGGTTATCTCTACAACAGCAGAGACAAGAGCAATGCGAGGGAATCTGCAAGACTGGTCAATGCAGAAAATCTTGCCAAAGTGCGGGAAGCAGGACAAAAGGCATGGCAATCTGTGAAGGACGGTCAGACCCGTTCGGCAAATGCCAGCTATCAGCAGAGTGAGATACAAGCCGATTGGCTAAAAGAAGTTGGAAAAACTTTGCAGAGCTATTACACGGACGGAGTCAGGAAAAGTGCAGACAGCCAGGCAATCACAGCCCAAAAACAGACGGATGGATGGAAAACGATTTTGGATTCTATCGGACAAAGCGCATCCAATCTTCACAATGCAAACTACCAGCAGAGCAAAACACAGGTGGAAAAAGTAACAGAGATTGGACACTCTGCTTGGAAAAACATGGGGGGATGCTGCATCCGCATATTCCACTGCCCAGCAAAGCAATGCACAGAAATTGGACGAATTTTATAGAGATACAGCCCGGTTCAATACAGAAGCATTTTCCGACTATTACCGCAATTCTCCCGGAGAAACAATGGCTGCAACATCCGGCATCACCGGCTCGGATCAGACCGGTGCCAGCATTTACGGGTATCGAAACGATACCTCATGGAAAGAGCCGCAGTCGTATTGGAGTGATCACCAGAAAAGCCAGTATGACCGCCTGAGCAGAGATAACCCCGGTCTGGCAGAATCGTATGCAGCCACCATCAACGACGCATATCATCAGCAGCAGTTGAAACAGAATCAGCGCAAGGTTGAAGCCGAAGTAAACAGCAATAACGGGCTTGCTGTGCTCCATAATATTGGTGCACGAATCGGCAGTCAGTTCAAAGGACTGGACGGTATCAACTCCGCACTGGAATATGCCGGCCGTGGTAGAATCACAACCAATCCGGAACTAACTCCGGGAACTTATGCGCAGACAGTGGACGATGCAACATATAACCGTGTACGCAATCAACATGGTGAGGCCGCGGCAGATGTATATGATCAATTTACAAAAGCGTTTGACGGCATCGCGTCCTACGTGACCACGGGGCCTACTGGTCATGCAATAAAATCCGGTTTTGAAACCGGTACCGATGCTTTAAATGAAGCGCAAAAGAACGGAGCATCCGATTTGGAAGCGGTAGCGCACGCATTTACAACGGGAGTTTCTGGTGCAACGTTAGATATAGGGTTAAATAAGTTTTTCTCAGATACGGAAAAGTTTGAAAATATCCCAACATTAAAAAAGATTTCAGAAAGCGCAGCGATAAATATTTCAAAAGCAGTAGTAGATGGGCTTAGTCAAGAAATTATTTTGCAGGACAACTCCACTTACAATTCGATAATTAAAGAGCAAATGAAAAAAGGCTTTTCGAAAGAACAGGCTACTCGAATTGCATTATGGGAGCTGGCTAAAACTCCTGTTAAAGGAACTCTTGAGGATTTAAGTATCACTCCGGCTCAACATCGTTTTTATGAGTCAGCACAAAGAAAAATCGGTTCTCAGATCAAATAGTCTTTATAAAACAAGCGAGAGGAATCATTGTTCCTCTCGCTTGTTTTTATTGTATTTCTTGTCCATAACGGAATATCCCATATCGGCAAGAAGCTGCGGATAGTCGGGGTTGGCTTTTACGCGCCGGATTGAAGCGGAAATATTGTCCTTAATAGTCAGATGAAGCCAGATGACACGTAGGAAAAACAACACGATCAGCAGCCCCACAGCAAGAGGCAGGCTTCGCATCTGATATGCAGCGGCAAACGTACAGAAAACCGCAAAGATGCAAAAGAAAGAACCGAAGCAGACTACAAATTTTTTCCACGGCGATATCAACGGCCATTCACAAAAGGAGCGGTCAATAAAGTAGTTTTTGCAGCTCTTGCAGCAATGCAATGGCGTATCGATAAAAGACGGGTATTCCCCTCTATGACTGTAATATTCCTTACAATGGGGACAATACGAACGGTCGCCGTCTGTTTCTACCACAAAATCCAGATACTTTTTTGCAGGGTAGCGATCAAGGGTTTCCTGTATCTTGTGGGAAAGCTTATAGCACTTTGAGCAAAACGGTTGGTCATACATGAGATGACTGCCGCAATTTTGGCAAGAATCCGTATATGAACCGCGATCTGTTTTTAAATTGTGTGTTTGTGCCCATCTATTTGTTGCATATTGGGTAATCAAAATTGTCAGCGTTGAGCCGAAAGACATGTATTTTCCCAGAAAGACAGAAAAAAAGAACGCAGGATCCAATGAGAAGCCGATCACGTATAGTGTCAGCGGAGAAACCGCAAGCAACAATATCACAAGCACGATGCAAACAATTTTATTACTGATAGAAACTATTTTGGAGA
>JAGBAT010000002.1 GCA_017938835.1 Oscillospiraceae bacterium
TATCCGCCCCGACCATGGCCGTCATCTGTGGGATGAAGGTCCCGGCAATGTCCGCCCCGGTTATGGTTTGTACGACCGTGCTCTGGGCATCATGTACATGCTGGGCGTATGGGATATGCTGGACAAACTGGAAGGCAAATAATTTAAAGAAAAAGAGAATTCCTCCAACCTTTGGTTGGAGGAGTTCTTGTCTGCGTCTGGCGTACACCATGAACGCATCGATCAAATCATCAAAGCTATCAATTCCCACAAAAAACACCCCAGTTTATCGGTTTGAAATTTACCCAATAAACTGTGAGTGTTTATCGCCATTACAAAGCAAATTCATTGAAAAACGAGATCTTGGTAGGCTTGACGGATTCTTAGAAACACACTGGAGCCTTGCGGCATCAGGCTTTCCCGTTGCCGGTACTGCCTTTTCTCTGCAGGGAGAGGGAGTCTGCGATCATGGCTATGAATTCGCTATTGGTGGGCTTGCCCTTGATACCGCTGACGGTATACCCGAAGTACTTCTGCAGCACTTCCACATCGCCACGATCCCAAGCCACCTCGATGGCATGGCGGATGGCACGTTCCACGCGGGAAGGCGTGGTGGCAAATTTCTTGGCCACAGCAGGGTAGAGCACCTTGGTGACGCCGTTGATCATTTCGGGATCCTGCACGGTCAGGATAATGGCCTCGCGCAGGTATTTGTAGCCCTTGATGTGAGCGGGAACACCGATCTCATGGATGATGTCGGTGACCAGCGTTTCCAGAGAGGGCTCGTTGATGGTGCCGGGGACCTGTACATTGGGACGGCGCGCAATGCGCATGTGGTGCAGTACAGAGTCCATATCACAGGGCTTGGGCACAAAATAGGTTGCGCCCAGAGCGGAACAGTCGGCCGCCACCTTGCCGTTGACAAATGCAGACAGGATGATCACATCTGCGTTGGATTTGGTCTCGGGCAGTTTACGAAGAACTTCCAGACCACCCTGGCCGGTGAGCATGAGTTCCATAAGTACGATGTCGGGATTCAATTGATTGATCAGATCCAGCGCTTCGATTCCATCGCCGGTCTCGCCGATGATCTCCATGTCAAGTTGGTTGTTGATGATATCGCGCATGAGCAGTCTGAATTCTGCATCGGGGTCTGCAATCAATACTCGCATCTTCGGTTCCATATTATCTTCCTCCAAAAAACTTTTGTTTCCGGCGAGCATCTCTCTTTTTAAGCTGAAAAAGCCGTTTCACTGATTTCATATTAAACACATTTTTGTAACTTTGCAACAACAAAAATGCAAGAAACGCCAACTTTTCATCGACATAATTCGACAAGAAAACGAATTTTTTGTCAGGTTCCTTCATGTGTCGCGAAACTTCGACGGCAATAGGGACGCATCGTGGGATTTCGAGTTTGTCATTTTTCGTCACTTTTTTCTGAAAACCGCCCAGCTTTGACACACTTGTCGAAGCTGGGCGTTGGAGTATTTTCTTATTTTTCGATGACTTGACGGATTTGTGCAAGAATACTGTTGACCTCTGACTGGAACTCCTTGGAGGACATACGCAGTACCCCGGAGCGCAGCGCCGACAGCTGGATCAGACCGTCGGAGGTCACCACGCGGACGCGGTAGTTCCGGCCGATAGAGTTGGCGAGCTTTTCAATGTACATGTCGCCGGTCTCATTTTCGGCTGTGTATGCCACATGGACATCGTGATGATCCTCTCGGGAACCTTTGCTGCCCTTGACCTTGTACCCGTCGAACACGACCACCAGCTCGCAGCCGCGGAAGGCGCGGTAATTGGCCAGACGGTCCAGCAGTACTTGACGGGCGTTGTCCAAATCGGTGGCAGCCAGCTCGCTCAGGTCTTCCCATGCAAAAATCAGATTGTAGCCGTCCACGATGATGTAGTCCTTTTTGGTAATGGGCTCTCTCTGCATGCGCTCGGCCTGCATGGCCTGCCGTCCGGAACTGTACTGCGGGCGCTTGATCTCGCCGAACTCCCGCCGCATGATGGCTTCCAGCTCCTTGTCGTCAATGTCCAGATTACGGGTGCGTACTACAGGCTGCACCGGCGCATCGGGCGTTTTGTCCTGCTGCAGTCCGCTGGACAGGTGCATATATTCCGGTACCTCATTCCACTTGACGGTAAAACCTGCACCGTGGGCACAGAATACGGAGTGAGGTGTGTTTTCCACATCCTGCTCTGGGTCATACCCGATCTCCTCGATCACCTGCCGGCTATTGTGGCAGGGGGCGTAGCCAGCCAATGCGCAGCTGAGCTTGCCCTTGCCGTGGCTGTATGCGGCTACCTCCGTGTGGTAGTTACTCATCAGGGCCACTGGGGCAGTACCGGTAATGGTCACAGTTTCACCGTAGCTGTCGGGGGTCTCAAAGGTGCCGTTCATGGCGCGGATATCGTTAATCGCGCGGCCCAGCGTCTCCGCAGGTACGGTCAGTCGGAAGGAGTACATGGGCTCCAACAGTACGCTCTCTGCCTGCATCAGTCCCTGCCGCACACCGCGGTAGGTTGCCTGCCGAAAGTCGCCGCCTTCGGTATGCTTGGCATGGGAGCGGCCTGCAATGAGGGTGATCTTCATGTCGGTGATCGGAGAGCCGGTCAATACACCCAGATGCTGCTTTTCACCCAGATGGGTGAGGATCAGCCGCTGCCAGTTGCGGTCCAGCACATCTTCACTGCATGCGGAATCAAAAATCAGACCACTGCCGTTGGGCAGGGGCTCCAGCAGAAAGTGGGCCTCTGCATAGTGGCGCAGGGGTTCAAAGTGGCCGACCCCCTCTACGGCATTGGCGATGGTCTCCTTATACATAATACGCCCGGTATCCATTTCCACGTCTACATCAAACCGCTGTGCGATCAGACTTTTGAGGATCTCAATCTGTACCTCACCCATGAGTTGGGCATGGATCTGCTGCAGCTGCTCGTTCCACACGATATGCAGCTGCGGATCTTCCTCCTCCAGCTGCCGCAGCTTGGGCAGCATCACTGCGGGGTCAACCCCTTTGGGCAGTACGATGCGGTAGGACAGAACCGGCTCCAGCATGGGAGCAGAGGCGTTGGCGTCGGCACCCAGCCCCTGACCGGGGTAAGTTTTGCTCAGACCGGTGACGGCGCAGACCTCACCCTGTATGGCGGTTTCGGGGGCATCAAATTTGGCTCCGGAGTATAGACGGATGCCTTTGATCTTTTCGTCCAGTGTTTCTCCGGTTTGGTCGGTATAGGCAACACTGGAGCGGACCTTCAGACTGCCGCCGGTGATTTTCATATAAGTCAGACGATTGCCCTGTGCATCCCGAGCGATCTTGAACACTTTTGCACCAAATTCCTGCTGCGGCGCAGGTGCGAGGGTATAGCGGTCCAGAATGGTCAGAAATTCCTCCACACCTGAGAGCTTTAGCGCAGAGCCGAAGCAGCAGGGGAACAGATTCCTTTTGACGATGAGCTGTGCAATGTGTTCATCGCTGACAGCCTCAGTCTCCATGTATTCTTCCAGTGCTTCCTCTGAGCACATGGCAATGTCTTCATATAATCCGGGACGGGGGGTGAAGTCCACACAATTTTCGGACAAGGAGTGTTTCAGGTCACTGAGAACGCGGCTCTTATCCGCACCATCCAGATCCATCTTGTTGACAAATAGAAACGTGGGGACATTGTACCGCTTCAGCAGCCGCCAGACCGTTTCTGTGTGGGCCTGTACACCATCGGTACCACTGATAACCAAGATAGCATAGTCCAGAACATGGAGCACGCGTTCCATCTCTGCGGAAAAATCGGCGTGACCGGGCGTGTCCAGCAGGGTGATGTCCAGCTCACCGGTGGAAAAACGGGCCTGCTTGGAAAAAATGGTAATGCCGCGGCGGCGTTCCAGCTCGTGTGTATCCAGATAGGCGTCTTTATGGTCCACACGGCCCAGCTTCTGAATGGCACCGGATCGGTACAGCATGGCTTCGGAAAGGCTGGTCTTGCCGGAGTCAACATGGGCAGTGATGCCCACTACAAGTTTTTTCATTGGGGTCCTCCAACTGGGGGATTAGTCTAAATTGCCGGTTTCATAAAGTACGGCTGTCAGGGGAATCAGCGGCGCGGTCTCACACCGCAGGATGCGGGGCCCCATGGCGCAGACCGCAAAGCCTGCCCGGCGGGCAGCCTCTGCTTCCTCGGCGGTAAAGCCGCCTTCCGGGCCGGTGATGACTGCGGCGGTGGCGCAGGGCAGAGACTGCCGTATGGCCTGCTGCATGGAGATACGGTCGCCGGTCTCGTACATGAACAGTTTCAGATCGTTCTGCGCGGCTTCCTCCAGCATAGCCTGGTAGCTGTCGATGTAGCGTACAGTGGGGATGATGCCGCGGCCAGACTGCTTGGCGGCCTCTTCTGCGATGCGCTGCCAGCGCTCGACCTTCTTGTCCGCGCCCTTCTTGGGGTCAAGACGAACTACACAGCGGTCACAGTTGAAGAATACGATCTCTTCTGCTCCCAGCTCAGTGCATTTCTGTGCCACGTAATCCACCCGGTCACCCTTGGCCAGACCCGCATAGATACGTACCTTGACGCTGGATTCGCTTTTGGAGGGAACGACCTCCACCACATCGGCGTAAGCGATCTTGCCATCGGAGCGAACGAGGGTGCAGTGCACATCGGTGCCTTTCCCGTCGCAGACGGTCAGAGATTCACCGGGGCGCATGCGCAGGACCTTGATATGTTCGGCATCGCGGCCGGTGATGACGATGCTGGCAGCGGCAGTATCTACATGTTCTATAAAAAATCTGGGCATAAGGGCCTCCTGAAAGTTTGTCGAAGATATATCTATTATATCTGTTTTTGCACGAACTTGCAACGCCGAGCGTAAGATGAAAGCAGGGGGATGGATATGAATCAGGAAGATATCGCCATTCTGGCGAATTTTGAGCAGATCTGGCAGCGGGTCATGGGAGGGACTGCATCTGCAGAGCAGGCAACCCCAACACTGGAGAGTGAAGAGGTTATGGACTGTCTGCATGCGATGTGGTGCGGGTACCGGTCTATGGCCAGAACAGCACCGGCACCGCTGAAACGGCGGCTGTTTGAGCTGGCAAGACGGATCAAGTGCTGTTTTAGAGAACTGCAGCTGGAGTATTTTCTGGAAACAGGGGATATTTACACGCCGAAATTAGATGAAAAAATTGCAAGTTGCACCACCACAAACTTGCGAAAAATTTGGAGAAAAGCATCAAATCTTGAAAAGAAGCTGCAAACCGTGCAAGAAGAAAATCATAGCGAGAAGTGGGAATTGCTGCTGACAGTACGGGAGGAACTGCTGTTTCAGACTGCGGAGCTGAAACAGATCCTCTTGCAGTTTTTCAGATAAAAAATCCCGCCGAACAAGGGTTCGGCGGAATTTTTTTGTTATAGTAGACTTTTCAGGACGGTGATGGCTTCCTCAACCATTCGTGACATGGACAGGCTCTGTGTACCCACAACAATGGTTCTGCACTGATTTAGGGGCAGCAAAAGCTTTGTGGCTTGACTTTGCCCGATTGCAGTGGACATAGCGGGGGTGATTTCCCCCAAAAGTCCGTCTGCTGAGAGGATGCCAATGGGTCCCATAATGACATCTGCCTGTCTGCTGGCGACAATTACCGGATTTTCGCCGGTGGCTCCCTCATCTGCGCCGGCTTTCATCATGGCGGCGGTGGCGTTGCTGTTGGTGCCCACGGCACGAACCGTGCATGGAATCTCTGCCTTTTTAATGGCACTTACGAGCATCTGTCCAATTTTTCCGCCCTGTCCGTCAATCACTGCTATTTTCATCGAATCGCTCCCTGTGTTGGTGAATAAATTCAGTATATATGAAAACTGCTCTGGCTACAAGAGCCAAAGTGAGCGGCTATGATGTGATTGCACAATAAGTACGAATGGAGAGGGCGCGTTTTTGGCGGTTCCGTGAACGAAAAACGATGGTTTCATTTTTAACAACAAAAATGCAGGAGATTTGAAGGAGAGTTGCAAAAAATGCTTGATTTTTTGAAGTGAACCGATTATACTGACAACATACTCTTAACAGAGATAGAAAATCATTCCACCAGGAGGAATCAGAAATGAAAAAGATGAGATCCATTCTTGCAGTCGTCATTTGTCTGGCCCTGGCCCTGACTCTGTGCGCATGCGGCGGCAGCGGCGACGGCGAAAGCACCAATCTGATGTTCGGCACCGGAGGTGAAACCGGTACCTATTATGCATACGGCGGCGTTCTGTCTCAGTATGTATCTTCCAACACCGATGTATCCATTACTCATGTTACTTCCGGTGGCTCTCAGGCCAACATCGAAGATATTGCAGCAGGTGCAAACCAGCTGGGCTTTGTTCAGTCCGACGTTATGAGCTATGCTTACGCAGGCACCAACCTGTTTGAATCTCCCGTTGAAGGCTTTTCCACTGTTGCAGCAATGTACATGGAACAGGTTCAGATCATTACCCTGAACCCCGCAATCAAGACTGTTGCTGATTTGGAAGGCAAGGTCGTTTCCATCGGTGCAGCAGGCTCCGGTGTTTACTTCAATGCTCTGGATATTCTGGGTGTTTACGGCTTGACCGAAGCAGATATTGAACCCGTTTACCAGTCCTTCGGCGATTCTGTTGAATCCCTGCAGGACGGCAAGATCGACGCAGCATTTATCGTTGCAGGCGCTCCCACCAACGCAGTTACTTCTCTGGCAACTACCAATGATGTATATCTGGTAAGTCTGGACGCTGAACACATTGCTGATTTGATCGAAGTTTCTCCCTACTACGCAGAAGCTACCATCGCAGCTGATGTTTACGGAACCGATGAAGATGCAACCACCGTTGCAATCGCAGCAGTGATCATTGCAGCTGACTCCGTTTCTGAAGATGCAATCTATTCTATGACTTCTACCATCTTCGAAAATCTGGGTGAAATTTCCGAGCAGCACGCAAAGGGTCTGGAAGCAAGCATTGAATTCGCCTCTTCCATCACTGACGTTCCCTACCACCCCGGCGCTGCCAAGTACTTTGCAGAAAAGGGTATTGAAGTTCCCACCAAGTAATCAAACGATTCTTTGCAAAGTAAACACTTCTGAGACAAGTAACTACGGCGTTTGGAATAAGCGCCGTAGTTCTTGATATTTATAGAGGTGTAAATTTTCTTAACACAAATTGGCATATAGGAGGTTTTTTCTATGTTCTTCAAAAAGAAAGACGAGGAAAATACCAAAGTAAATACAACTGCTGTGGACACAGATGACGAAAACCGCGATATTACGGCGGACGTGGATGCAATGATGAAAAAGTTCGACCGCGAGTCCAACACCCGTATCTGGGAAGGCTGGCCCAAGTGGGTGGTCATGACCATCTCTGCCGTGTTCGCAGCATACTGCATTTGGTCCACTTTGTTCAGCAGAGCGGGTATCGAAATTCGCCTGACTGCGTTTTTGGGCTGCATTATCGTCATTGGCTACCTGAACTATCCCCGCAGCAAGCACCACGTGCGTGTCAACAGCCTTCCTTGGTATGATATTGTGCTGATGGTTGCCGGTGCAGGGGCCTTCTTCTTCTACTGTGTCAACTATCCTGAACTGGTCAAAATCATCACCAGTGCCTCCAAGATGACCCCGTTGTATACTGCGATTGGCGTTGTGGGCATCCTGAGCTTGATGGAACTGTGCCGCCGCTGTGTGGGCCTGCCCATTCTGTGCGTGGTCGGCGCGCTGCTGGTCTACACCTTCTCTGTGGGCCTGAAGCTTGACCGTGTGATCTATACTCTGTTCTATGGCACTTCCGGTGTTATGGGCACTCCCATCAACGTCTGTGCAAAATACATCGTTGTCTTTACCATTTTCGGTGCTTTCCTTGAACGTACCGGTATCTCCAATTTCTTTATTGATCTGGCAAACTGTGTTGCAGGCTCTTCCTCCGGCGGTCCTGCAAAGGTCGCTGTTATTTCTTCCGCACTGTGCGGTATGGTCTCCGGTTCTTCCGTAGGCAACACCGTTACCACCGGTTCCGTCACCATCCCGATGATGAAGAAGACCGGCTATGATGCGGATTTTTCGGGCGCTGTTGAAGCCGCGGCATCCACCGGCGGTCAGATCATGCCCCCCATTATGGGCGCGGCGGCATTCCTGATGGCAGAATATATGGGCATCTCTTATGCTCAGGTCGCTCTGATGGCGATTTTGCCTGCGTTTTTGTACTTTGGCGGTATTTTCATGTCCGTTCATCTGGAGGCAAAGCGCCTGGGGCTGAAGGGAATTCCCAGAGAAGAATTGCCTAAGTTCGGAATCCTGATCAAGAAAATCTATCTGCTTCTGCCTCTGGTACTGCTGGTATGGCTGGTATCTACCAACACCCGCACCATGCAGACCTCTGCAGCACTGGCTATCGTGGCTGCTATCGCAGTCAGCCTGTTTGACAAGGAAAACCGCATTACCCCCAAGAAGTTCTTTGAAGCAATGGAAGCAGGCGGACGCGGCACCATCACAGTCGCTGTGGCGTGTGCAATGGCAGGCATCGTGGCTGGCTGTATCACCGTTACCGGTTTGGCTTCCAAGCTGATCACTGCAGTCGTTGCCATCAGCGGCAATAACCTGTTCATTGCACTGGCACTGACCATGGTCTGCTGTATCGTTTTGGGTATGGGCGTTCCCACTACCGCAAATTACTGCATCATGGCAACCACTTGTGCTCCTATTCTGATCACTTTGGGCGTTGATAAGATCCCTGCCCACTTCTTTGTGTTCTACTTTGGCATTGTGGCTGATATTACGCCTCCCGTCGCATTGGCTGCATACGCAGGTGCTGCGATCGCAAAGGGCAATCCCATGAAGACCGGTGTGAATGCTACCAAGCTGGCCATAGCAGCGTTCATTGTCCCCTATATCTTTGCAATGAACCCCGCAATGCTGTTTATTGATGCAACAGCTGCTGAAGTTGTTCAGATCATTATCACATCCTGTGCTGGTATGTTGGGCGTCTGTATGGGCCTGATGGGGTATTTTGTATGCCCCCTGAACATTGTGTTCCGCTGTGCGGCTATTCTGGGTGGCCTGCTGATGATCATCCCCGGCACGGTAACAGATATTATTGGTCTGGTCCTCGTTCTCGCAGTCATTGCTTACAGCTTGTTTGTCGGCAAGAAGAATATGCAGACTCCTCTGGCGGCATAAATTACATAACAAAATAGAAAGCGAAGTCTCCGCACGGAGACTTCGCTTTTTTATGTATCAAGGGTTGCGGTCAGTACCAGAATGGGAAGGTTCCGGCTGTAAATACCCTCGAAATCCTCGATGGGGAGAGGATTGACTCCAAGACCGGCTTCGATGGTGTAGCCCGGCCGGTTATAGGTCTGGATGAACCAGTCCTTGTATCCGGCATACGCAGAACCAGGTGGAGTCTCCACCACATCGTATCCCGATGCAGCGGACAGACGCCAGGCTAGACTCATACTGCCGGGTGGGTCGAAATCCATAAAATTGGGAAAGATTACCTCTCCTTGGGTGTGGTAGGCAAGAATGCGGTCAGGGCTGACCAGCTCTGTCAGACGTACCATGGCCCGGGCTTCGGTTTGCGTCAGCGGCGCTGTGCCTACATAATCTCTCGGTGCGGGGGAAACATAACCCTGAGCAAATTTGATCTCTCTGGCTTGCTCCCATGCGGCGGGATATTGGAGATTCAGGTCAACTCCGTGGATGTTGGCTTTCCAACCGTCGGGGAACGGAATATCTGGATAATTTGCCGCGATTTGCTGTACGCGGTTGTATACAGGCCCGTCATTTAAAAAGCCTGTCACCAGATCCATGCCGTCGGGATTGACACAGGGAACCAAGGTGAAGTGCGCAGTGCTGAGAATTTCTGCTGCGGGGATGTTGTGAAGCGTGGTCTCCCGCACGAATGCGGAGGCGAGATCTTCCACAAACCGAAGCAGCACCGGCGTGGTGATCCATTCGTTGGCGTGGTGCGTTGCGTTATATAACACTTTTCGACGTCCGGTGCCCATGGTCATGGCATACAACGGTTTGCCCATGGCACTGCGGCCTACGGTGCGTGTACTCAGAAAGGGGTAGCGGGCGGCGAGACCTTTTACCACGCTGTCCAGAACATCACTGGTCCACGCAATACCCGTGGGAACCACCGGGAAGGACAGCGGAATGGTCAGCAGAGAACCGATGTGCAGTGCAGCACTGCGGGCGTTTGGATTCGCAGTTTCAATGGCACGCAGCGATGTGTGGTATTTTCTGGCAATGGAGTATAATGTGTCCCCGCGTCCAATCATGTGCGTGGTAAATCCCGTATAATATGGCTGGAGGGCATGGTGGGTGCGGGTGCCGGCTACGCCGTCGGCTGCAATGCCTGCCTGCCGCTGAAATTTCCGCACTGCCTCGGCGGTACGGTATCCGTATTGTCCGTCGGTGTTCACCGGACCATTTCCGGAACGGTTCAAAGCCAATTGCAAAAACTGCACCCGTGGCCCGTGACTGCCATAGGCAAGTGGTTTCATAGAAAGATCCTCCCATAAAATTGTCTTCTTTAAATTCTATGCAGGCAAAGAAGCAATAGGAAACAAAGAGAGAATCCTCCGCATTTAAATTTTTTGCGGATGGCCATACTGATAGTGTGCCGCGATGCGGCAACATTTATGAGAGGATGTGTGGAATACGAAAAGGCGTTTGAAGTTGGGAGCTACAGCGTTGGTGACAGTGCTGTGTATGAGCGCTGCCATGCCGGTATCAGCTTATGCGGCGGAGCTGATTCCCATTGGCAATGCGATCGGTATTGAAGTGGATGTCAGCGGCGCACTGGTGGAAAAATTGAGCGAAGTGGTAACAGACAACGGTAAGGTCATGCCGGCAAAAAGTGGGGGAATCAAAGCAGGCGACATTATCACGGCGGTCAATGGTGCTGCTGTCAGCAGCTTGGATGAATTTGCAGAAATTGCCAAAACATTTGACGGTAATTCCGTAACCATTACAGTGTGCAGAGAGGGAAAAAGCATTGACTGTAAAGTAACACCGGTGCTGAGCATTGAAGGACGGTATCAAATCGGCCTATGGCTGCAGGACAAGGTGGCAGGGGTTGGTACTGTGACTTATTATAACCCGAAAACGGGAGAATATGGGGCACTGGGTCACGGTATCAATGATTCTGAGAGCGGAACCCTGATTCCCATTAACGGCGGTACGACCTACGATGCTTCCATTGTAGGTGTGGTGCAGGGCAAGTCCGGCGACCCCGGTGAATTGACCGGCTCTTTTGACAGCAGTGCCGTATTTGGTGATGTGGAGGGAAACACTGTATACGGCATTTTCGGTACCTGTGCCGGATCACCTGACACCAACCAGTGTGTGATGGAAACCGCAGAACCTGGTGAAGCGGTGGTCGGCGATGCAGAGATTTTGTCCACTGTAGACGGGGAGGAACCAGAACTATACTCCATCCACATTGATAAGATCCAGTGCAAAGATGGGGAAGAGCGGTATCAGATCACCGTTACCGACCCTGAACTGATCGCAAAGACCGGTGGAGTGGTATGCGGTATGTCCGGCAGCCCGATCATTCAGGACGGCAAATTGGTGGGCGCCGTGACACACGTGTTGGTGAATAACCCGACAAAGGGATACGGTCTGCACATTGATAATATGCTGGATGCAGCGTAAGAAACAAAATGACAGGGGCGGTTGCCCCTGTCTTTTTTTCGTCGGGTGTGCTATGATTTATCTTGCATGATAACTTAAGAAGGAAACCTGTGCTATGAATGAGAAACTGCAAAAGACATTTCGCACTTTAAATATCCTGCTTCTGGTTTGCGCCATGACCTGTCTGGTCTGCTATGACATCTTCGGTGGATTGTGGCTGAAAGGGCTGACAAGCTGTTGGTTTGCTGCGTTGGGCAGAACGAATCTCGTCTATGCCCGCAAGCGCAAGTGCCCCAATATGCGCTTCCTGTACTGCATCGCTGCAGGCCTTGTATTTGGCATGTGCGCGGACGTGCTGCTCGGAGTGCAGTCCATCCTCGGAATTGTGTCCTTTGCGCTGGGCCATGTGTGCTATCTCATTGCCTTTTACACACTGGAAAAGCCCAAAATGAAGGACTTGTTCATCGTTCTGCCCATTGCAGCGGCATCTCTATTTGTGGTCACAGGCACGCCATACATTCAGATTGAAGATCCGCTGCTCAAAAAGCTGCTGCTTGGGTACGCAGTTATTATTGCCTGTATGCTTGGGAAAGCAATTTCCAATCTGGATAAAAGCAGCTCCAGACGACTGATCTGTCTGGGCTGTGCGATGTTCTGGTTCTCGGATGTGATGCTTGCCATTGATATGTTTGGCACCGCAAGCAGGCTTACATGGGTCCTGTGTTCTTATACATATTGGCCGGCACAGAATATTTTGGCACATTCCATATTTCATTTTGTGAATGAACACTCGAACGGGGAGGAAAAACATGGAAGCATTTTGTAATTTAGAAGAAGTGATGATTGCATCAGAGGAAATCTACGATGGTCATGTGGTACACCTATACAAAGATACAGTGAGACTGCCCAATGGAAATGCTGCTACAAGAGAAACGGTTCGACACATTGGTGCGGTTGCCATTGTTCCGATGACAGATGACGGAAAGGTGATCGTGGAACGACAGTTCCGCTATCCGCTGGGGCGTGTCATCACGGAGATTCCGGCAGGAAAGCTGGACAGCAAAACGGAAGACCGTCTTGCGGCGGCAAAACGGGAGCTGGAAGAGGAGACTGGGGTTACTGCCGACGAATGGATCGACTTGGGCGACTATTACCCCGCTGCGGCGTATACCGATGAGCGGATCACCATGTATTTGGCGAAGGGACTGCATCAGGGAATCAGAAATCTGGACGAAGATGAATTTTTGAACGTCATGGCAGTGGATTTGGAAGCGTTGGTGCAGGATGTATTGAGCGGAAATATTACAGACGGAAAAACCCAGGCAGCACTGCTGAAAGCATATCTGCTGTTGAAAAATGGCTGATAAAAGAATTTCTGTCATCAAATTTTTGGAGGGGAAAGAATGGCGAAGCAAGGAACTATGGACCTGACGCAGGGAAAGCCAATCAAACAAATTCTATTATTCTCTCTGCCCTTGGTGGTGGGTACGCTGTTCCAGCAGCTGTATTCCTTTGTGGATACCGTTATGGTGGGGCGGCTGATCGGAGAAGCTGCGCTGGCAGCAGTGGGGACTACCTACTCTCTGGATTTTCTGACTTTGGGATTTGTTCAGGGGACTTGTGCTGGCTTCGGTATTTTACTGGCGCAATCCATCGGGGCCAAAGACCCGGCGGAGTTCAAGCGTTACTTCTGGAATGGGACATGGCTTTGTATCATTTTGGCGGTGGTGATGACCGTGGCAACGTTTCTGCTTGCCGAGCCGATGCTGCGCATGATCAACACACCGGAAGACATCCTGCCCGATGCCAAACGGTATATTCAAGTCATTTATCTGGGCATTCCTGCTACTGTTCTCTATAACTTCTGCGCCGGCGCGCTCCGCGCGGCAGGGGATTCCCAGCGGCCTACATACTTCCTCCTTGCCACCAGCTGTCTGAATATCGTTCTGGACTATGTGTTGATCGCCATTATTCCCATGGGCGTTACCGGCGCGGCATTGGCAACGGTGCTGAGTGCACTGGTCAGTGGTCTGCTGAATCTGGGCTGGATCCTGCGAAAGACCGACCTTTTGGATGACTGTGACGGTCTGCGGGGGTTCTCCAAAGCCCATGCTGCCAAATTGTACAAAGTGGGATTTCCTATGGGCTTTGAGTTTTCTGTGTCTGCTATCGGGGCGGTCATTATGCAGGGAGCCATCAACTCTCTGGGGACTGCGGCCATTGCGGGCCAGACCACCGGCGAGAAGATCCGGCGGATGTTTACGCTGGTTATGGAATCAATTGGCGTTGGGATGGCCACCTATGTAGGCCAAAACGATGGTGCGGGACGGTACGACCGCATCAAAGAGGGGATTTTTGCGGGCATGACCATCCATGCGGTCTACTGTGCGTTTGCGTGGTTGGTGATTTTCTTTGGCAAGGGATGGTTTACGGAGATCGTCCTTGGCGCGGATGCCGGGGAAGCGGCGGCACTGTCTGTCCAGTATTTGAGTATCATCAGCTGTTTGTTTTTCCTGCACGGCAGTGTTATGATCATGCGCAACACTCTGCAGGGCATGGGCTACAGCCTTCACGCTGTTCTCAGCGGTGTAGGGGAACTGCTGGGCCGTGCCTTCGGCGGTTGGCTGGCGGTAAAGCATTTCGGCTTTGTAGGTATTTGCTTTGCAAATCCGCTTGCATGGGGCTTTGCGACGTTATACTGCACAGTATTAGTGACCCATTATCTGCGAAAACGCATGAACAATGCGCAGTCGGAATAAGCGCAAAAGCGTGGATTTCCGGGGTATGACTGTTCTGCGGACACTGCCCGATATTGTTCCATCTTTTTCCTCTTGACAGAACACGGAAGTTTCTGTATGATGCTTCGTTAGGTTCACCTAACAAAAAACGGACGAAGGAGAAAGCAAATGCAAACGAACCCTAAATCCATCTCCGCAGCCAGAGTTTTGAATCTTATGCTGCTGATCACATTTGTTGTGACCAACATGGTGCCGCTCACGGGAGTGATGGTACATAAACTGGCATCTGCGCTGTTTCTGCTGCTGTGCATTGTTCATGCGGTGGTCTACCGCAAAAAGCTGAAAGGCAAGACCGTTGTGCTTCTGGCGGTGGTATTTATCGCGTTCTTCACCGGTGTGTTCGGTATGATTTATGACGAAGTACCGCTGATTCTGGCTCTGCACAAGGTCATTTCCATTGGCTCGGTGTTCTTCCTTGCCATCCACATTTTTGTGTTCCACCGCCGTCTTCTGCGGAAAAAGTAAAAGAATCCTCCTGTTCATCGAACGGGAGGATCAGACTGTAGACAAAGCTTCGCAGAATTTCGTCCGCAAGGACGAAACAAAGTCAAATTCATTTTTCGTCGCGACATGTGCGTGACGAAAAATACGTTTCAGCCCTCAAACGTGGGAATTGTCTGTCTATAGCAGACAATTTGTGCGCTGCAGAGGGCTGCTGTGCCATCGCCGAA
>JAGBAT010000091.1 GCA_017938835.1 Oscillospiraceae bacterium
GTCACCGGGAACCAATTCCTCGGACCTGATGACGGTCAGCACGCCGTCCCGGAGCACTTTGCTGGTGGCGGCTGTCATGGTTTTCAGGGCGGCAATGGCCTGCTCGGCCTTGCTCTCCTGCACCACGCCCATAACGGCATTGAGCACCACCACGCCAAGAATGATCACGACATCCGCGAGGGATTCGCCCTCATATATAGCGGTGATGCCCGACAGCACCGCTGCTGCCAGCAGTACCAAAATCATGGGGTCGGCCAGCTGCTTCAAAAACCGCTGCAGAAGCGTGGTCTGCTTTCCCTCGGCCAGTCTGTTGGGGCCGTGGGTGCTCAAACGACGCTCTGCTTCGGCAGCAGTCAGTCCTGTTTCATCGGTGCGGAACTGATGCAAAACCTCGGAAATATGTTTCAGCCATGGTTCCATAACGGTTCTCCTCTCCATGGGAAAATAAAAAGACCCATATACATCAGTTTATCCGAAAAACCGATGTATATGAGTCAAAAATCCGTAGAAAAGCCAACGGCATTTTTCAAAGGACGGTTAGTAAGCGGTGTCGTCTTCTGTGGTGTCAGGCACATCTGTGGCTGCGGGGGTGGGCGCCACATAGGGATTATCAAAGGTGATGGTGGCGGCATAGGCATTCATGGTGTCTGCCAGCGCTTCGAAGTTTTCTGCCAGTGCGGCGAACTGCACCAGCCAATAGCCGTCGGCGGACTTGAACACGAAGGCACGGTAGGTGTAATCATTGCCGTTGGCGCTTGCATCAAAGTCAAACCACACCAAATCGCCAGCAGAGGTCAGTTCGGGGCTGCCTGCGTTGCCGTTGGATTTCCAAAGCATTTCGGCATAGGTGTCGGCGGAAAAGTCTGTGCCGTAATCGGTGCCATCAAACAGGGCGGCTTCCTCCAACAGCACGAATACTGCAATGTCAGCGGACTCGAATCCGGTGGTATAGGTCACATACTCCTTCTGCGTGAAAGATTCGTTCAGGGTAATGTTCATACCGGCAGCAGAAAACTCTGCAGGAGCGGGAGTGGGGGCAGGCTGATCGCTCTGTCCGGCACAGCCGCACAGCAGCAAAGTCAGAACCAGTAATACGGATAAGAGTTTTTTTGTCATAGTCATATCTCCTCTTAGATTTATCGCATCAATATATCTTCATTTTCCGCAATCATGTCATCAAAGAAACGCTCCACGCAGCTGAGGATCAGGTACTTGGGGGCTTCCTGTTCCACGAAATCCCAGTCAATGTTGAAATCCCAGAACACATTGCCGTGGAAGTAGTAAGTGTAAAATGGCAGCATTACGCGGTTGAAGGAGTCGCGGTAGCACACGATCTTGTCGGTGCCCTCCGAGTGAATATAAACATGCTTTGCACCGTCCAGCTCTTCAATCACAGTGCCCTCTGCGGGTTCGCTTTCCACCTGCAGAGAGTATTTTCCATTCCATCCCATGCCCATGATCACCATCAGGTCGCCCTCAATGACGGGGGTCTCAATGTAGGTGAAGTCCGTAGTTTCTTTGCCCAGCAGAGTTACCATGTCGTCCATCATGTAGCGGGCACCGTAGGAATTCCAGTGGGTGTCCAGCGCGTAGTACAATTCCTGCTCGTCGCGATGGGCCAGCATGTCATCCTTGGCATAGCTGACCAAGATTCCCTGTTCCCGCAGCCTTTCGGCGATGAGCGCGGTCTTGGTCTGTTCTGCCTTGTTGATGCCCTCGGGCATGAGGTTGTCGTAAATTTCGGATTTGTTGGGGCCTACAGCCAGAATAAAGATGATGCCTCGCTCTTCGCACCAAGCATTGATGGCGGCAAGCACTTCAGTCTGGTGGGCAATGGCAGTTTCGTCGATGTTGGTGCCTGCGTAGTCGGGTAGGTCGTTGGCATAAAACAGCCATCCGTCATCGCCGCGGATGACATCGCTGTGCTTGGCGTTCAGTGTCTCATATACAACGCTGTTATAGCCCTGCATCATCTGATCTCGGAGACCGATGCGGTCATCAATGTACTCGCTGAGACCGGAGGTGAAGGCGTTGAAGCCTTCCTGAATCGGGGGGAGTTCCGCAAGCGCACGGTTTTCCACTTCGGAGATCTGGTCGGGCTTGCCATTGAACAGCAGCACAGGCACAAGAATGACCAGCGCAAGTGCTGCGAGGAAAAGGGTGTCTGCAAATTTTCTCATGGTCATGCCCTCCTCAGAACTGGAAATAGATGAAGGAGTTGTATGTGGAGTTGACCATGAATACAACCGAAACAGCAAACACCAGCACCAGTGCCAGATTCAGCACCAGATACGCTCCGTTGGAACGCTCTGTGATGCCCTGCAGTACCTTGGGGCGGGGCAGCGCCAAAAGCACCGCTGCCGCAAAGGCAATGAGACCGGGGGCATCGAACAGGTAGGCAAAGTCGTACATATATACGCTGAAACCTGCAGTACCCAGCATGGCCTTCAGGTATACAATGATTTTTCCCAGAGATTCGGCACGGAAGATGATCCAGCCGAAAATGGTGGCAAGGAAGGTGGCTGCCCACTTGACGGCATCGGGGATCCGCTTATACCAGTTTTTGTCCATGATCTGCTTTTCCAGAATGACAAGTGCGCCGTAATAAATACCCCAGAGAATGTAGTGGACGGCGGCGCCGTGCCAGATCCCCGTGGTCATCCATACTACACCAAGATTGAAGATCTGGCGGAGCTTACCTTTGCGGTTGCCGCCCAGAGGAATGTAGATGTAATCCTTGAACCACTTACCCAGGGTGATGTGCCAGCGGTTCCAGAACTCGGAGACGGATTTGGACCAGTAGGGATCATCGAAGTTTTCCGGCAGGGTAAAGCCGAGGATGCGGCCAAGGCCGATGGCCATGTCGGTGTAGCCGGAAAAGTCATAGTAGATCTGGAATGTGTAGAACAAAATGCCCAGCCATGCGGTGGCGGGACTGATGCCGTTATATACATTGGCAAAAACCATGTCCACAGTGCGGCCCAGTGTATCGGCAATCAGAACTTTTTTGCCAAACCCTGCCACGAAACGTTGTGCACCTGCAAGAAAATCAGCTTTCGTGCAGACGCGGTCATTCAGTTCCGGGCCGATTTTCTCATATCGGATGATGGGGCCCTGACCGGCTTTGATGAACAGCGACAGGTATAGGAAAAAGTCGATGGGGCTTGACATCGCAGGGGCGATGCCCTTGTACACGTCCACAACATAAGCGATGGCCGTAAAGGTGATGAAAGAGATGCCCATGGGCTGGAACAGCTGCACCGTGGGGAAGGAGGTACCCAGCAGCCGGTCAACGATGTTCAGAGAAAAGTTCAGGTATTTGAATACGAACAGCACTGCCACGTCAACGATGACTGCAAGCGCAAGCAGCCATTTCTGTCCGGGGCGGGCCGCAATCAGCCGGGCGGCGGTGTAGTTCACAGCACCGTAGATGCCGAGGAACACGAGGCTTTCCACGCTGCCCCAGCTGAAAAACAGCAGGCTGACGATCAGCAGCCAGACATTGCGGCTGCGATTTTGCTTCAGCAGTGCGTGTACCAGCAGCACCATAGGCAGGAAGAAAAAGATAAATGTATTGGAATTGAACTGCATTCGGAGTGTCACACTCCTGCAATTTTGAATAAGAACATACAAAATTATTATATCAATGTAATGGGGGAAAAGCAAGGTATAGGAGAGATACTGTCGCAAGGCGGCGATATGTGCGGTCACCTGTCTCAACAAGAAACGCTCTGATGCAATGCATCAGAGCGTTTTAATGAGGTCGTGATTCATAGATAAGTATTTGTGCGCTCAGCCCAGGGTCATAAATGCATAGCGGGCAATGAAAATCAGAGCTACGATGACGGTCAGGGGCTTGATCTTGCGCCAGTTGCCGGTGAGCAGCTGCACCATGCAGTAGGTGATCAGGCCGATGGCAATGCCGTTTGCAATAGAATAGGTGAACGGCATGAACACGATGGTGCAGAAAGCAGGCAGCGCGCTTTCCATGTTATTCAGATCCACGTCCTTGACATTGCTGAGCATGAGAATGCCCACGAAGATCAGTGCAGGGGCAGTGGCTGCACTGGGGATGATGCCTACCACAGGGGCCAGGATCAGAGAACCCAGAAACAGCAGAGAGGTGACCAAACTGGTCAGACCGGTACGACCGCCTGCGGCAATGCCCGCGCTGGATTCTACAACCGTGGTGACTGTGGAGGTACCCAGCAGGGCCCCGGCTGCAGTGGAGATGGCGTCGGACATCAGTGCCTGCTTCATACTGGGGATCTCACCGTTTTCGTCTACCATACCGCTTTGCCGTGCCGCACCTACAAGGGTGCCGATGCTGTCAAACATATTGACCAGCGAGAAGCTGATGACCAGCATGAATACCGCAAACAGGCTGTCCACCAAACTCTCTCCGGTCAGCAGCCCCGCAAAGTCCAGATTCAGGAAGGAGACCTCCGGAAAGTCGGTGACCTTGCCGCCAATATCGAAGCTCAGACCGTCGAAGGAAGTGACGCCCAGAGGGATGCCTATGATGGTGGAGACAATAATACCGATAAAAATGCAGCCGCGGACCTTCTTGATGTGCAGTACCGCAAAGACCACCAGACCGATCAGTGCCACCAACGCGCCGCAAAGACCACTGATGTCAGCACCGGGCGTGCGCCATTGTGAGAAATCCACCATGGCCACCAGAGTGGCGCTGCTGCTGACCACCAGACCGCTGTTTTTCAGGCCGATGATGGTAATAAACAGGCCCACACCGGGGGTGACTGCATTGATGACTGCTTCGGGAATGGAGTCAATGATTGCCTCCCGCAGACCAATAGCGGTGATGACGATAAACAGCACACCGGAAACAAACACGACCACCAAGGACTGGGAATAGGTATATCCCATAGCCAGAACCACGGTATAGGCAAAAAAGGCATTGAGGCCTGCCGGGGGCCTGCACAAAGGGGACTTTTGCATACAGTGCACACAGGATCGTGCCGACAAACGAAGCAAAGCAGGTGCCGATGAATACACCGTTGGAGATTCGTGCGGCCATATCCATATCCCCCCATGATCTCATAGGGATGGGACAGGATCTGGGGGTTCAGGATCAGAATGTAGGCGACGGTAATGAAGGTGGTGATACCGGCCAGTACTTCTGTCCGAACGGTGGTCTTGCTTTCACTGAGCTTGAAATAGGAGTTCAGCCAAGCGGAAATTCGTTCCATGGAAAATCCCTTCTCTCTTTCTAATGGAAAAATTATAATATGGAACGCTTTGCTTTGACATAAATATATGCAGACTTATCTGCTCCCACCAAGCAAAAAGACCTGATGCTTTGCATCAGGTCTTTTTGCTTGGTGGGAGCGGGTGGATTCGAACCACCGAAGGCATCGCCAGCAGATTTACAGTCTGTCCCCTTTGGCCACTCGGGAACGCTCCCATATTCAATTTGGAATGGAGCTGGTGGACGGACTCGAACCCCCGACCTGCTGATTACAAATCAGCTGCTCTACCAACTGAGCTACACCAGCACATACCAGCTGAACTATAATAGCAAAAGCTGTGCCATTTGTCAATGATTATTTTTCGCACTTTATTATTTATTTTTGATACAAAGTAGCCGGTTTTATAATGGATTTTTGTCAAAACAAGGGAATTCTAAAAGAAGATTGCAAAACTGTAACCGATATGTTACAATGCATGCGTATGACTAAAAATGCGAAAACTGTGAGGTTTTTTATATGAATCAGACTTTTAAGAAGGCGTTATGCTGCGGCATGGCAGTAATGATGTTTGCTCTGTCCGGCTGCAGTGTGATCGACAGCTTCAAGTCCTTTATCGGCCTGTCCGATGATCCGGCACCTACACCTACCCCCAAGCCTCAGGTCACTGTGGAATACGGTACAGCAGAGGCTGTTACTCTGGATCTGCAGGAGGGTGTGCCCACAAGCAAGTTTTCCGCTGAGAACTTCTCCTGGGTGAATGGCCGCATGACCTACACCGATGAAAATGCTGTTGTGATGACCGGTATCGACGTTTCTGAGCATCAGCAGTATCCCGACTGGGATAAGGTCGCTGCTGACGGCATCGACTTTGCCATGATCCGTCTTGGCTATCGCGGCAGCAGCGAAGGCATGCTGTACAAGGATCCTATCTTTACATATAACATGAAGAAGGCGGCCAATGCCGGCCTGGATATTGGCATTTACTTCTTCTCTCAGGCGACCTGCCGTGCAGAAGCGGTTGCAGAAGCTTATTATGTCTGCAGCATTCTGGAAGAATACAAGGATGTCATCACCATGCCTGTGGTCTTCGACTGGGAAGTTGCTACCGGTGAAAACTCCCGTACTGCAAGCATCGACGGTGACACTGTCACCAAGTGTGCTTACTACTTCAGCGAGATCATTGCGGAAAACGGTTATCAGCCTGCAGTGTACTTCAACCGTCACATGGGCTACTATCTGTATGACCTGACCCGTTTTACTGGCTCTGATGTGGAGTTCTGGTTTGCAGGCGAGGGCGACTACTCTGACTTCTATTATGAGCACTCCATGTGGCAGTATACCTTTACCGGTAAGGTAAATGGTATTGAAGGCGATGTGGACATCAACCTGTATATCAAGTATCCCGAAGCTGCGAGCGATTTGGGCAGCGGCGACGCAGCGGAAGGTGACACCACCGGCACCGACGGCAACGCAGCGGAAGGTGACACCACCGGTACCGACGGCGTCGAAGATGGTGCAGCCGAATAAAATGAAACAAAAATGCGAACCACTCGATGGAATTTCCACCGGGTGGTTTTCATTTTTATAATATTTTCATTATCTGAAAATTTACTGACAGATTCTGTCAGCACATTGTCTGATTCTTTTTCACAATTTGTGGAAAGATAACACAAACGAGAAAAGAAGGTTCGACAATGAAACATGAACAAGTCCGCCCCTTTGGCTTCCGAGATAAGCTGGGTTATCTGTTTGGTGACTTCGGCAATGACTTCACTTTTATTTTATCCACAATGATCCTCATGAAGTTCTATACCGATGTAATGGGGGTATCTGCCGGCGCAGTCGGCGTTATTATGATGCTGGCCCGCGTTGTTGACGCATTTACTGATATTGCCATGGGACGCATCACCGATGCGGCCAGAACTACACCTGCGGGGAAGTTCAAGCCATGGCTGCTGCGCCTGTGCGTGCCCGTAGCACTGTCATCCTTTTTGATGTATCAGTCGGGGCTGGCGGGACTGTCCACCGGAGCAAAGATCACTTACCTGACGTTTACCTATATCCTGTGGGGGTCGTTCTGCTACACCGGTATCAACATTCCCTATGGCTCCATGGCCTCTGCTATTTCGGCCGATCCGGATGACCGTCAGTCGCTGTCCACCTATCGTACCATGGGCGGGATGCTGGCTGGTATGGTGATCGGCATCGGCCTGCCTTTGATCGCCTATACGAAGGATGCCGCGGGAAACACCGTTCTGGTTGGTCGTCAGGTCACCATGGCGGCGGGGATATTCTCCGTTTTGTCGATCGTTTGCTGCCTGCTGTGCTACAAGCTGGTTACGGAGCGGGTCCATATTGATGATCCGGAAGAAGCATCCGGTCAGTCGCTGGGGCAGATGCTGAAGAGCGCGCTGCAGAACCGTTCCCTGGTTGCTATCATTGTGGCTTCTATCGTGATGCTGCTGGCGCAGCTGACCTTGCAGAACATGGCGGGCTACATTTTCCCCAATTACTATGGTTCTGCACAAGCCCAGTCGGCTTCCACCGCCTGTATGATGATCGGCATGTCTGTTGCGGCTGCCATCGCCAAACCTCTGGCCCACAAGTTTGGCAAGGCGGAGATCTCCGCTGTTTCCAATCTGTTTTCGGCTGTGGTGAATCTGCTTCTATTCTTTATTCGCCCTGCCAATGTATGGGTATATATCGGGTTTCAGACCATCAGCTGGCTGGGGCTGGGTGTGTTCTCCATGGTCTCCTGGGCCCTGATCACCGATGTGATCGACGACGTGGAGGTCAAAAACGGCGTTCGTGAAGACGGCCTTGTATACGCGCTTTATTCCTGGGCACGAAAACTGGGACAGGCGGCCTCCGCGGGGCTGACGGGATGGCTGTTGGAACTGATCGGATATAATACAGCCACCGCATTTGATCCTGCGGTCACCAACGGGATC
The DNA here is from genome assembly GCA_017938835.1 of Oscillospiraceae bacterium. Taxonomy (GTDB): domain Bacteria; phylum Bacillota; class Clostridia; order Oscillospirales; family Oscillospiraceae; genus HGM13010. The sequence continues at coordinate 8,162 of JAGBAT010000091.1, forward strand.
TTCAACATTTCTGTTCTGGTTCCCGTCATCGGGTTTGCAGGGCTGGCAGCCGTTTTGTGGTTTTGGTATCCCCTGCGTAAGGAGCAGGTGGATGCCAACGTAGAAATATTAAAGCGGAAGCATGGCCGCCAGTGATTTTACAAGGGAGAAAGGGCTTCCACTCTTTACAAATCATCCACACACTCGAAATTTTATTCTGATAGAGTAATCCAAGCTGAGATCACAAGGAGAAGTACAACCAATGAGAACTGTTTTTAATTTTAACGCGAAATGGGCATTCACCAAGCAGTGCACCGCTGTTCCCACCGAGCTGCCCATGGACTGGAACTGGGTCAATCTGCCCCATACATGGAATAATATTGATGGTCAGGACGGCGGCAATGACTATTGGCGAGGCACTGCTTACTATGCAAAGGCCTTCGACAAGATGGACCTGCCTGCCGGGGAAAAATACTTCATCGAATTTCAGGGCACCAATTCTTCTGCCGATTTCTATCTCAACGGCAAGCATCTGGCACACCACGACGGAGGTTACTCTACCTGGCGTGTGGACATCACGGATGCTTTGGAACGCGACAACCTGTTTGTCGTTGCTGTGGACAACAGCTCCAATGAAGAGATCTATCCCCAGATGGCAGACTTTACTTTCTATGGCGGTATCTACCGTGACGTGAATATCATCTGTGTACCCGCGTCCCACTTTGATCTGGAATACTATGGCGGCCCCGGCATTAAGGTCACGCCTGCAGTTAACGGCAAGCGTGGCGAGTTGGAAGTCGAAGTATATGTCAAGAACATGCAGGCAGGCCAGAAGCTGGTCTATACTCTATATGATGCAGAAGAACACGAGATTGCAAAGACAGAAACCACCGACACCAAAGTGAATTTCACTGTTGAGCATGTACACCTGTGGCATGGCCGCAGGGATCCCTATCTGTACAGCTGTAAGGTGGAGCTGGTTGGCGAAGAGCTTCTGGACAGTGTATGCACCCGTCTGGGCTTCCGTTCCTTTGAAATTCACCCGGACAACGGATTCCTCCTCAACGGGGAAGAATACCCCCTGCGGGGTGTTTCCCGTCATCAAGACCGCTGGGGGAAGGGGAATGCGCTGAGCAGGGAAGACCACAGGGAAGACATGGAACTGATCTGCGAGGTGGGCGCTACTACTATCCGTCTGGCCCACTACCAGCACGACCAGTACTTCTATGACCTGTGTGACGAATATGGGCAGGTAGTCTGGGCAGAGATTCCCTTTATTTCCAAATTCTTGGAAAAGGGTGTCGCCAACACCGTGGAGCAGATGAAGGAACTGATCGTTCAGAATTATAACCACCCCTCCATCGTTGTCTGGGGACTGTCCAATGAGATCACAATCGGCGGCTCCACGCCCGAGCTGCTGGCGAACCATAACACGCTCAACGACCTGTGCCATGAATGGGACAAGACCCGTCTGACTACCATTGCTGCAGTTTCTCCCTGCGACGTCAATGACCCCTATCTGGAAATCCCCGATGTAGTTTCCTACAACCATTACTTCGGCTGGTACGGCGGCGACACCTCCATGAACGGCCCCTGGTTCGACAATTTCCATGCAGTGCACCCCAATATCCCCATCGGCTGCTCCGAATACGGCTGTGAAGCCTTGAACTGGCACACCTCCGATCCCCAACAGGGCGATTATACCGAAGAATATCAGGCATATTACCATGAGGAGCTGATCAAGCAGCTGTTCACCCGCAAGTATCTGTGGGCGACGCATGTCTGGAACATGTTCGACTTTGGCGCTGACGCGCGCTCCGAAGGCGGCGAAAATGGTCAGAACCACAAGGGGCTGGTGACCTTTGACCGCAAGTATAAGAAAGATTCCTTCTATGCCTACAAAGCATGGCTCAGTGACGAGCCCTTTGTCCACATCTGCGGCAAGCGCTATGTGGACCGCGTGGAAGATGTGACAAAGGTCACAGTTTACTCCAACCAGCGGGAAGTCGAGCTGTTTGCAAACGGTGCTTCTCTTGGCAAGCAGTCCAGCCCCGAACACTTCTTCTACTTTGATGTTCCCAACGCAGGGGAGACAGTGCTGAAGGCCGTTGCAGGGGACTGTATCGACGAAAGCCGCCTGCGGAAAGTAGAAGTCTTTAACGAAGCATACCGTCTGGTGGAAAAGGGCGCGATCCTGAACTGGTTCGACATCACCATGCCCGAAGGCTACTTCTCCCTTAACGACAAGATCTCCGACATTATGGCATGTCCCGAAGGCATGGCACTGGTGAGCGGTCTCATGGAAAAGCTGATGCCCAAGCCTGCGGAAGATGACAATAACATTATGACTGCAGCGATGAGCCAGATGTCTCCCGATAACCCCTTGATGCAGATGATGGGCGGCTTTACCATCCTGCGCCTATCCGGTATGATCGGCACCATGGGTGCAGAACTGACTAAGGAAGATCTGCTGCGTATGAACGTAGCTCTGAACCAAATTAAGAAACCGGAATAAAGACAGGAAAACAGCCCTGAAAGGGGCCGTTTTCCTCAGCTTGTCGAAAAAACGCCTCACAGAGTTTCGTCTGCAAGGCGTTTTTTCCACGCGATATATGCGCTGCAGCAGGCTGCAAGTCCATCGTGTTAGCGGGGACGTCTCTGTCAAAATGCTCCGTAGGAGTATTTTGACAGACTCAAACGACACTCTGATTCAGAGTGTCGTTTTTGCATATTTTAGGCTTGATACTTTAAAGCAGACATGATCACCGGCCCGGATAATGTTTACTTCTTCATTTTTGGTTTTGTCAGATCATAGCTCATGTCCAGCAATCCGAATACCTCCGCCTTCGGCACAGTGCCGTCCAGCAATACCGTGATCCAGTGCTTTTTGTTCATGTGATATCCCGGCAGAAATCCGGGGCTGAGCAGCAGGGATCCCACGAGCAGCGGGCCGCATTTGATGTCCAGAATATCCATCATGCC
>JAGBAT010000092.1 GCA_017938835.1 Oscillospiraceae bacterium
GCAGTTCTTTTATCTCTGGAAGTAAATGCTGCACTCGATTGTAAGTCCTTTTCGACATAGTGATACCCCCTAATGTAGTACTTTCATTTTCCTACATTAGGGGGTGTTTTGTCTATTGTCCGTTTTTACTGGACCTGTTCACACATTCGGAGGGAGTTTCTTTTGTTTTCCATAAGATGGGATTGCAGTAAATCACAGAAAATTGCGTCTCCGGAGGGACCCGTTGTGTGAGCCCGGGCCTTTTTAGCTTTTCTGAATCACTCGTTTGTAGAAGTCCACACCCTTGGGCAGGGCACCCTGGAAGATGTTTTCATTCAGACCATGGATGCTTGCGTACTGCTGCTGATCAATATACAGCGGAGCAAAGCGGATACAGTTGTCGCACACATCCTTATAGTACTTGGCATCGGTGCCGCCGGTCATGACATAGGGGCAGATACCCACGCCGGGATAGATCTCTGCGGCTACATCTTCCACCAGATGGAAGGCATCGCTGTCAAATTCCACGATGGGACATGGGGTGTCCTGATAGATGACTTCGGTCTCAATATCAAATTTGGCGGCCAGTTCGGAAATAATTTTCAGGCTTTCCTCGTTTGCCTGATGATGAATAAAACGCATATTGCCTGTCACATAGGCTTCCTGCGGGAGCACATTCAGACCGTCGGAGCCTTTTGCGGTGGTGAAGGCCAGTGTGGTACGGGTCATAGCACCGGCGGCAGAACTGATGGAAGGCAGGACTTTGACCAGAATCGGTTCAAACAGCCACAGGTTTGCCATGACAAGACGCAAGCCAAACTTCATATTGGGCATCAGCCGACGGAACATTTCGCGGACAGTGGGGGTCAGCTCGCTGCGGAAGGGATCGTTCTGTTCCACTTCGGTCATGAACTTGCCCAGTCGCACCAGAGGCGTATTCTTGCCGGGAGCACTGGCGTGACCGCCGCCGGAGCGGGCAATAAATTTCACATCACCGTAGCCTTTTTCCACAACACCTACCATGCCGTACATGCCTTTCACGCCGGCGATAGGTTCTTCAATGATCATGCCGCCCTCATCCAGCAGCAGAGCCAAATGCACGCCGTTGTCTTTCAGATATTGTGCCATGGCGGGAGCACCTTCACCGCTCCATTCCTCGGTGCAGCTGCCGCCGAAATATACATCGCAGGCAGGGGTGTAGCCCGCATCCAGGAGTTCTTCCACCGCGGTCAGCAGACAGAACAGGCTGGCTTTGGTATCCACAGTACCGCGGCCCCAGACGCGGCCGGCTTCGTCAATATCGCCGCTGAAGGGTTCGTGCTCCCATGTGCCGCCTGCTTCTACTACGTCCTGGTGGCTCATGAGCATAACGGGGGCATGCTCACCGGTGCCGGTCCATTTGAACAGCAGGCTGCCGTTGAAGTCGTGTTTTTCGCACTTGGCATGGATGTTAGGGAACAGCTCTTCCAGTTTGTTGTGGAGAGCGTAGAACTTTGTGCGGTCAGGGTCGTAGCGGCTGGAGATGGTCTCCTGACGGATCATCTGTGCCAGTCGCTGTCCGTATTCTTCTGCACGGGGAGAAGCGTCCAGTTCCACAGTGGCGGTTTTCGCTGCGGTGGGTTTTACCATGAGGGTGCGCACCACGCAGATGATCGCCAGCAGGGCAATGAGCCCCACGAGAATGAGAAGAAGTTTCAACATGATTAAACCTCCTTATAATTTGTTCTTTTTAAATAAGATATAGCCAATCAGCAGAACCAGACCGCCGCAGGGAATCATCAGCAGAATACTGATGGAGGACAGCAGGCTGCAAGTCCATCGTGTTAGCGGGGACGTCTCTGTCAAAATGCTCCGTAGGAGTATTTTGACAGACTCAAACGCCTTTCCAAGGGGAAAGGCGTTTAAAAGTCGAATCAGCAGGCGAGGACCCATTTTGGGCACTCGCTTATATTTCGTTTATCTGGTCAGATATCTTGCCACATGTACACCGCTGGCGGAGGCATGAGACAGGGAGTGAGTAATGCCGGAGCAGTCGCCGATGACAAACAGACCCTTGTGACGGGTCTCCAGATTTTCATCCAGTTCCACTTCCATATTGTAGAACTTGACTTCCACACCATACAGCAGAGTGTCGGCGCTTGCGGTGCCGGGAGCGACCTTGTCCAGCGCGTAAATCATTTCAATGATGCTGTCCAAAATGCGCTTGGGCAGTACCAAACTCAGATCCCCGGGGGTGGCAGCCAGTGTGGGGGTAGTAAAGCCGTCGCGAATGCGGTCAGGAGTGGAGCGGCGGCCCTGAATCAGGTCGCCGAAGCGCTGTACGATGACACCGCCGCCCAGCATGTTGCTCAGACGGGCGATGGATTCACCATAGCCGTTTGAGTCTTTGAAGGGCTCGGTGAAGTGCTTGGCTACCAGCAGAGCGAAGTTGGTATTCTCGGTCTGAAGAGCGGGGTCTTCGTAGCTGTGACCGTTTACGGTGACGATGCCGTTGGTGTTTTCGTTGACTACGGCACCCTTGGGGTTCATACAGAAGGTACGTACCAGATCGCCGTACTTTTCAGTGCGGTAGACGATCTTGCTTTCGTACAGCTCATCTGTCAGATGGGAGAACACGGCTGCGGGCAGTTCCACGCGCACACCGATGTCCACTCGGTTGGACTTGGTAGGAATGTTCAAGTCGGTGCATACGGTCTCCATCCATTTGCTGCCGCTGCGGCCGGCTGAGATAATGCAGTTAGTGCCGTCGAAGTACTCCTGACCTACGTTCACACGGTAGCCGTCTTCCAGCTTTTCCACGGTCTGTACGGCACTGTTGAAGCGAAACTCCACTTTGTCCTTCAGATCATTGTACAGATTCTCCAGCACCACATAGTTGATGTCCGTGCCCAGATGGCGGACGGAGGCATCCAGCAGATGCAGACCGTTCTGCAGGCACTTCTTCTTGATATCGGAGTTTGCGGTGGAGTATAGCTTGGTGCCTTCGCCACCGTATTTCAGGTTGATGTCGTCCACATAGTACATCAGATCCAGCGCTTCCTGTTTGCCAATGTATTCGTACAGGGTGCCGCCAAATTGATTGGTGATGTTGTATTTACCATCGGAGAAGGCACCTGCACCGCCGAAGCCGTTCATAATGGAGCAGGGCTTGCAGCCAATGCAGCTCTTGATCTTTTTACCGTCAATGGGGCACTTGCGCTTGTGCAGCGGGTTGCCTGCCTCCAGCACCAGAATCTTCAGAGCAGGGTTACGCTTCACCAGTTCATAAGCAGAGAAAATACCGCCGGGGCCTGCACCGATGATCAAAACATCATATTTCATATCAGA
>JAGBAT010000093.1 GCA_017938835.1 Oscillospiraceae bacterium
CAGAATTTGACGGCACTCATTTTACCATTCTCACCCCCGGCTATGACGAACATCTGGGTCACATGAAAACCGCACTGCCCAAGAATGTATAACCTTGTAAAGGACTGCCTCCTCTTCTTTCCAGATCGTACGTAGCGACATTACCAATATGCATCCTGTGGGAGGAGTTTTCGTCACCCACATATCGTGACAAAAAATGGATTGACCTTTATTGTTTTCGACGTGAAGTCTGCAGGGATTTTGGGACACACTATATAAGGCCGCATATTTGTGCGGCCTTATTGTTCATATTGCATTAACAAACATTCCCTTTAATTTAGCTTTGTTTTTTGGAAAAGTGCACAAACCCAAATTTTCCAATGTATAAAAACAGCGAAATTCATCTTTTTATTGCTAATTGTTTGACAAGGAAAATCCCTGATGATAAACTATACACAAATATGGGTTCTACCATAACTTTAAGGAGGATTATTTCATGGATTACCTGAAGAGAGCTATTGAGCTCAAAGACGTGATCGTTGCTGACCGTCGCTATGTTCACCAGCTTGCTGAAGTTGGTATGGAAACCGTTAAGACCGCTGACTATGTCATTGAACAGTTGACCAAGCTGGGGTACGAACCCAAGCGCTGCGGCGGCAACGGCGTTGTTGCTACCATCGGTAAGGGCGGCAAGACTCTGCTGCTGCGTGCTGATATGGACGCTCTGCCCTTCCCCGAAGATTCCGGCGAAGAATTTGCAAGCACCAACGGTCATTCCCACTCCTGCGGTCATGACTTGCACACTGCATGGTTGCTGGGCGCAGCTCGCATGCTGAAGGAAAATGAAGCAGCTCTGGAAGGTACCATCAAGCTGATGTGGCAGCCCGGCGAAGAAGTGTTCAAGGGCAGCAAGGCTATGATCGCTGACGGCGTTCTGGAAGGCGTTGACGCCGCAATTGCATGCCACGCTGCTGCAGGTCAGATTCCTCTGGGTCTGGTCATGTACAACGACAAGAACGCTATGATGTACTCCAACGACTCCTTCAAGATCACCTGCGTTGGCGCTCCTTCTCACGGTGCATACCCCGAATATGGCGTATCCCCCATTAACATCGCTGCTCATGTTTATCTGGGTATGCAGGAACTGATCTCTCGTGAAAAGTCCAGCACCATCCCCATGGTTCTGACCGTTGGTAAGATCAATGCAGGCGTTGCCAACAACTCCATCCCCGGCGAATGTGTTCTGGAAGGCACCATGCGCGGTACTGACAAGGATCTGCGTGAAAAGCTGAAGGGCCGTCTGGTCGCAATGGCCGAAAAGACCGCTGAGGCATACGGCGGCAAGGCAATTGTTGAATGGACCGCTGAAGTTCCCCCCGCAATCTGCGATCCCGCTATGGTCAAGCAGGTCATCGGCTATCTGGGTGAAGTTGGCGTTCCCGGCTTCTACCCCGTCCCCGACATGCAGGCTTCCGCATCCGAAGACTTCGCATGTGTTCTGGAACAGGTTCCCGGCGTTCTGCTGTATATCTCCACCGGTTATGTTGATCGTCCCGTTGCCGCTGCTCATGACCCCAAGGTCATCTACAACGAAGACGCTCTGTGCCAGGCTGCTGCTTACATTGCTCACGCAGCTACCCGTTGGCTGGCTGACAACAAGTAAGGCTCCGCCTTCGATGAACCTCCTTCGGAGCTTCATCGAGATATATCCCCCGCCTGCAGCGATGGGCAAACAGCCCGCTGCAGCGCACAAAGACCTCCGTTATCTAACGGAGGTCTTTGTGCGTTTGCGGTCTGAGAAGTACTTTTCGTGTGATACATGTCGCGCCGAAAAATAGATTTGAAAAGCACTGCTGCATTTTTGCAGCAGTGCTAATATTCACCCAGCCAGCGGCCGCCTGTAATACACACAGCTTCACCTGCAGCCAGGCTTTTCGGTACATCCAAGATCCGCTGATTCCGGCTGCCTCGGAAGCTGATCTCCAGACTTTTTTCCGCCAGTACGAAGGGGCCGTCGATAAGCACGTCAATGGTTTCCAGCAGCGCACGCTGTGCCTGCGTTCCCTTGTATAGCTGCTCAAATGTATAGCCGGAATACGACGCTACCTCATAGCCCTTCCTCTTCAGCAGACATGCCAGCTTTGTAAAGCCCTCCGCCTGCGCAAAGGGCTCCCCGCCAGAGAACGTCACACCCCGGCACAAAGGATTGGTCTGCACGATTTCCAAAATACGCTCTTCGTCCATGGGAGTGCCGCAGCCGAATTGCCACGTTTCCGGATTATGACAGCCCGGGCAATGATGAGGGCACCCCTGACAGAACACCGTCATACGGATACCGGGGCCGTCCACGATGCTGTCGTTTACGATGCCTGCTAAATCAAGCATTATTCTTCAGTCCGTGCTTGACGCGGTCTCGCTCTTCCGCACGCTTTGCATCGTTCCACTTATCCATGGTGCCTACCAAATAGCCGGTGATACGGCGGATGCGTTCAAAGCCCACACCCTGACCCAGCTTTTCGTTTTCAGATTTTACGGTCATAATCATTCTCCTTATTGGATGCCCCGGAATGCAGGCATTTCGGGATATAGTTTCTTCAGTTCTTCGATTCGTTCTGCAGGGATGCTCTCGCCCTCACGGCGACCACAGCGGGGGCATACATCTCCGATCACACCTACATATCCGCACACAGGGTCGCGGTCAACAGGATGATTGATGCTGCCGTAGCCAATGCCGAAATCGTGCATGCAGCGGACAACGGATTCAAATGCTTCCACATTTCGAACCGTATCGCCATCCAGTTCCACATAGCTGATGTGCCCTGCATTGCACAGTGCGTGGTACGGTGCTTCCAGACGAATCTTATCGTAAACAGAAATATCATACCATACGGGGATATGGAACGAGTTGGTATAATATTCACGGTCGGTAACTCCTTGGATCCTGCCGAAGCGCTTCTGGTCCATGCGAATGAAACGGCCGGACAGACCTTCCGCAGGAGTTGCCAGCAAAGTGAAGTTCATCTTCATTTCCTGAGACTTCTTATCACAGTAGTCCCGCATGTATCCAATTATCTCCAGCCCTTTTTTCTGCATCTCTTCGCTTTCACCATGGTGATTACCATAGAGCGCCGTCAGAGCTTCTGCCAGACCGATGAAGCCAATCGACAGAGTTCCGTGCTTCAGCACTTCCCGCAAATCATCCTTCATAGTCAGTTTGTCGGAGTCCAGCCACACTCCCTGTCCCATAAGGAACGGGTAGTTGTAAATGTGCTTGTCCGCCTGAATCTCGAAGCGATCCAACAGTTGCTGCGCCACAAGCTCCAGCATCTCCTGCAGTCTGGCATAGAACAGCTTTTCATCGCCGCCAGCTTCAATGGCAATGCGGGGTAGGTTGATGGAGGTGAAGGACAGGTTGCCTCTGGAATAGGCGATCTGGCGGTTGGGATCAAAGACGTTGCCCATGACGCGGGTACGACAGCCCATGGTAGCCACCTCTGTTTCGGGTCGGCCCGGCACATAATACTGCAGATTGAACGGTGCGTCCAGGAAGGTATAGTTTGGAAATAGCCGCTTGGCACTGACCTTACAGCTCAGGCGGAACAGGTCATAGTTGGGGTCACCCTCGTTGTAGTTGACACCTTCTTTGACCTTAAAAATGTGAATGGGGAAAATGCAGGTTTCGCCGTGACCCAGGCCGGCATCCAATGCCAACAGGATGTTGCGGATGACCATACGGCCTTCGGGGGAAGTATCAGTACCATAATTGATGGAGGAGAACGGTGTCTGAGCACCGGCACGGGAATGCATGGTGTTCAGGTTGTGAACAAATCCTTCCATGGCCTGATAGGTGTCCCGGTCGGTCTTCTTCACTGCTCTCTTTCTGACACGGGTAATCAAAACAGCTGCCTGCTGCTTTGTGATCTGGTAGCGATTGACCAGACCATTGGCAACCGCCTGTTCAAAGGCAGGCGTATTTTCCAGACGGGCTGTTTCCGCACTGCTGCGCTCGGCTGTGGTAACAAGATCCTTGATAACGGCTTCTTCATCCTCCAGATTCAGCAGATCTTCCAATGCCTCTGTTAGCTGACGGATGTATGCCTTGCGGTAGGTCTTAGCAACCCCTTCCGCCATCCCATAATCAAAGTTGGGAATGGACTGACCGCCGTGCTGGTCATTCTGGTTGGACTGGATGGCGATGGCCGCCAGTGCCGCATAGCTCTGAATACTGTTCGGCTCACGCAGATAACCGTGACCGGTAGAAAAGCCTCCCTTGAACAGTTTCTGAATATCAATCTGGCAGCAGGTGGTGGTCAGAGAGTAAAAATCGAAGTCATGGATATGAATATCCCCTTCCCGATACGCCTTGGCATGCTCGGGACGCAGCAGGTACATTTCATTATAAGCCTTTGCACCGGCGGAACCGATCTGCAGCATGCTGCCCATGGCGGTATTCCCGTCGATGTTGGCGTTGTCACGCTTCATGTCGCTGATGCGAGCATCGATCTTGGTGATCTCGTCGATGTTCTTCATCAGGGTGGTATTGGCCTCCCGGGCACGGGTACGGTTCGCGCGATACAGGATATATGCCTTTGCGGAAGCAATGAACCCATGGTTCATAAGCTGTCGTTCCACAGCATCCTGAATGTCTTCAATATTGGGCGCACGATCTCTGAACCGCCCTTCCAGCTCCCGCTGCACATCGTTGGCAACACGAGCCGCATCCGACGCGTCCCCTTCCCGCGCAGCCTCCAGTGCCCGCAAGATTGCAGAGGCGATCTTGTTCTGATCATATAATACAACGCGGCCGTCGCGCTTGATGATACTTTGGATCATAGCAGTAAACCTGTCTTTCATTATAATCAACGATGTTACGGTCACAACATCTTGTATTTTCTTCATCCTTGCAATACAAAATATAGACTATATTTTGTACTATGTCAAGATACATTCGCCTTTTGATACCAAACTGTAAACTTCTGCCCGTCCCCACTGCATTTCGGGGCTTTTCAAACGGTTCACAACCGATTATAATAAATTCCAAATTCAACGAAAACTGTGATATGATAGCACTGCACAAGCATGAGATCCCCCTGTTTGAATACGATGACTGCCTGACCGCAGTTTTGACCCCCGATTACGAGCAGCTGGAACTGCAGCTGCCGGAAAAAGCGCTGCACATCTGTCTAGAAATCGCAAAGGATTGTTAATGGAGGAACTATGACAAGCGACGAACTGCTATTAAAAAAGCGCCTGACCGAGCTGGCGGAAAAAGCCTACGGTCAGGGCACCTATACCTTTTCAAACTTTCTGGGGCTGGCAGAACAGGATGTCTTAAATCGTCTGGAACGAGACATTCATCACGTACCAAAAGCAGTTTTCGGTGGTGCTGACGGTTGTCAGCGGGTCATGGTGCGTTTCGGCGACGAAGACCTGTGCGGATATGACCTGCCGTTCCCTATTGTGTGCCTGCAGGCAGCACCAACCGCACCAAAATACGCCGACAAGCTGACCCACCGCGATCTGCTGGGCGCACTGATGAATCTGGGCATTACACGGGAACAGGTAGGCGATATTATCCTGCGGGAGAATGTGGCATACATTTTCGCAACAGAAAAAATCGCACCTTTCATCGCAGACAATCTCACCAAGGCAAAACACACCCAGCTGACGGTCACCGTGGTGGATGAGCTGCCGGAGGGAGCGCTGTTCACATTGGAACCCCGGCAGTGTGTGGTTTCCTCAGAACGCATCGACGGTGTAGTAGCACATGTGTATAAATACTCCCGCTCACAGGTCAATGAACTGTTCCGTGCAGGGAAAATCTTTCTCAACGGCCGCTGCTGTGAAAATACAAGCACAGTCCTGAAAGAGGGCGACACCATTTCCGTTCGCGGAGAAGGCCGGTTCATTTATCGCGGTGTACAGCGCAGCACCAAAAGCGGCAATCTGAGTGTTGAAATTGATGTATATGTATAGCAAAACAGCGTTTCCGACTTGGAAACGCTGTTTTGCTATCTTAAATTTTCTCCATATTGGCCGCTGCCACTTTCAGCATCAAACGCTTGGTACCGACAGTATCGAACTGGATCTCCACAAGGGCATCGCCGCCCATGGGGGTTTTCTTCACGATCTCACCCATGCCGAAGGCCTTGTGCTTGACCTTGTCGCCGACCTCGAAGCCGCTCACTGCAGCCGCAGGTGCCGCCGTCTTTCTGGGTGCCTGAATGGGCGCAGTTTTTTTCCGTGCGGAGCCATAGTTGCCACCGTAGCTGCTGCGCTCAGTATAGGTGCCACCGTAAGCGGGCTTTTCAGTGTAGCCATAGTCGTCGTCAAACAGTGCCTTCCGCTTGGTGGGCAGGAAGCCTCCCTTATCCATGTGCTCTTCAGGGATCTCTTCCGTAAAGCGAGAGGGCAGATTGCTGGTGGTCTTGCCGAACAGCATACGCTGACGGGCACACAGGAGATACAGCATCCGCTTGGCACGAGTCAGCGCCACATAGCACAGGCGGCGCTCTTCTTCCATTTCCACAGGATCACCGATACAGCGGGTGCTGGGGAACATATTCTCCTCCATACCCACAATGAACACCGTGGGAAATTCCAGACCCTTGGCCGAGTGCATGGTCATCATCGTCACGCAGTCCTGCTCGCCGTCCATGTTGTCCAGATCGGTGTACAGCGCAACATCATCCAAGAAACCGGACAGGGTGTTGTCCCCGCTTTGCTCCATATAGGAGATGATGTTGGTCTTCAGTTCCTTGATATTTTCAATGCGGGCATTTTCCTCATCGGTGCCCTTTTTTTCCAAAGCCGCAATATACCCGGTCTTCTCCAAAACCAGATCATACAGTTCATCGGGCGCAACAGTCTTGTTGGCCTCTCGCAGCTCCTCCATCATTTCCACAAACTGGATCATGCGCGGTGCGCTGCGCTTCAGCTCAGGATATGTATTGGCACGGCGGATCACATCATACAAGCTAGTGTTCTCCGCGCTTGCGATCTGGGCAGCCTGTTCCACGGAGCGGTCGCCAATGCCGCGGACAGGCGTATTGATGATGCGGCGCAGACGGAGATCGTCCTCGGGTGCGTTGATAACACACAGGTACGCCAACATGTCCTTGACTTCCGCACGGTCGAAGAAGCGCATGCCGCCATAGACCTTGTAGGGGATACCATTGCGTTTGAAAGCATATTCCAGCTGGTTGGACTGGGCATTCATGCGGTACAAAACCGCATGGTCGCGGAAATTGGCACCCTGACCGTAAGCCTCCAGAATCTTTCCAGCCACATACTGGGCCTCCTCATCCTGATTCTGGGTCACATACAGCAACAGCTTGTTGCCGCTGCCCTGATCAGTCCACAGGTTCTTGCCCTTGCGGTTGGTGTTATTGGCAATGACCGCATTGGCCGATTCCAGAATGTGCTCGGTACTGCGGTAGTTCTGTTCCAGACGAATGGTGCGGCAGCCCTTGAATTCTTCTTCAAAGGAGAGAATATTCTCAATGGTGGCACCGCGGAACTTGTAAATACTCTGGTCATCATCGCCGACAACACAGATATTGCCCCACTTGCCGCTGAGAAGCTTTGCCAGCATGTACTGAATCTTATTGGTGTCCTGATACTCGTCGATGAGCACATAGCGGAATTTATTCTGCCAGTAGTCCCGAACCTCCGCATGCTCGCTCAAGAGCTTGACAGTATAGAAGATCAAGTCGTCAAAGTCCATAGCCCCTGCGTTGTACAGGCGGCGGGAGTACTCGATGATGACCGGCGCAACGGTGCGCTTGCGGATATCTCCACTCTTTTCCAGCGTCTGCGCATGCTCCATGGGAGAGATGTACTGATCCTTGGCGCGGCTCAGGTCGCCCAGAATAGACTTAGGCTGGAAGGTTTTTTCATCCAGATTCCGTTCCTTGAGGATTTGCTTCATGACTGCCTGAGAATCGGAGGAGTCATAAATGGTAAAGTTGGTGGGAAAACCCAGCTTGTCCGCATCACGGCGCAAAATACGCACACAGGCAGAGTGGAAGGTGGCCGCCCAGATGTCATTGGCCGCTGTCCCCAGTCGGTTCGCCAGACGTTCCTTCAGCTCGTTTGCCGCCTTATTGGTAAAGGTAATGGCACAAATTCTCCATGGCGCAACAGGGTCACAGGCCGCAATGCGCTGTGCCTCTTCCCCGCCACGGAGCATGATCTCAATATCCTCCTCAGAGGCCTCATAGGGGATCTCATGACAGGAGGGGTCGGAAGCTCTGCCGTAACGCATAATATTTTCAATTCGGTTGATGAGCACAGTGGTCTTGCCGGAGCCTGCACCTGCCAGAATCAGCAGAGGCCCTTCCGTGGCCATGACCGCCTTGCGCTGCATATCATTCAAGGATGCGTAATCCCGCTCGATGACTTGTCTGCGGGCATCGAGATACCGCTGTTCAAATGTTCTATCCATAGCTCGCCTATTGTACCATAATTTCATGGTACGGAGCAAGGCGGAAATCCCGTTTATTCCAGCAATACTCTCAATTTTTCAATGGCTCGCTTTTCCAGTCGGGAGACCTGTACCTGACTGACCCCGATAACACGGGCGGCAGCATCCTGCGTCATGCCGTGATAAAACCGCAGAGAGATGACCTGCAGCTCCCGCTCCGGCAGCTTCCGCAGGGCTTCCCGCAGGGACACATGCTCCAGTACCCGCTCCTCTGCCTGATAGTCCCCCAGCACCTGCTCCAGAGTGAAGCCCTCTTCTCCGGTCTCCCGCTGCAGCGATTCCGTAGGACAGGTGGCGGTTTCCACCATGGCAATGTCTTCGGCAGTCATGCCCGTCACTTCTGACAGCTCCGAGACCGTAGGCGCTCTGCCTAGCTTTTGTTCCAATTCATTGCGGGCATTGCGCACCACCACTGCCTGTTCCTTAATGGTGCGGCTGACCTTAATGACCCCATCATCACGAAGGAACCGACGTATCTCCCCGGATATTTTCGGCACAGCATAGGTGGAAAACTGGGTGCCGAACTCCTCATCGAAGCCCTCTACTGCTTTGAGAAACCCCACGCAGCCGATTTGATACAGGTCCTCCGACTCCACGCCCCGCCCAAAGAAGCGGCGCACCACCGACCAGATCAGTCCGGCATTCTCTTCCACCAGACGCTGTCCGGCCTCCCGGTCACCTTTCTTTGCAAGACGCAGATCTTCCAGTGTTTCTGGCCGCATGGATCACCCCCTGCGGCGGCGAATACGGCGTACCATGGTCACCGTGGTGCCTTTGCCCGGAGCCGACCGCACTTTCAAATGATCGGTAAAGCTTTCCATAATGGTAAACCCCATACCACTGCGGTCTTCTCCACCGGTAGTAAACAGCGGCTCCATGGCCTGCTTCAAATCGGCAATCCCCCGACCCTTGTCCTTGACCACGATCTCCAGCTTGTCCCCTTCCAGGATTCGAGCCTTCAGCCAGATGGTGCCGATGTCATCGGGATAGGCATGGACAATGGCATTGGTCACTGCCTCGGACACAGCCGTGCGGATGTCCCCCAGTTCCTCCAATGTGGGGTCCAGCTGAGCCGCAAAGGCCGCAATGGCACTGCGGGCATAGCCCTCGTTCACGCTCTTACTGGGAAACTCCAGTTTTATGTAGTTGGTCACATTCATCGTTTTCACTCCTTTCCTGATTCCTGCGCAATTGGCACGATGCGTTCAATCCCCGATGCTGCCAGCACTCGCATGACCTGCCGATTTGGATGTTCCACCCAGACTCTGCCCATTTGAGCCTTGGCAATGCGGCTGACCTTCAGCAGCAGCGCAATGCCAGAGCTGTCCATAAAGGTCAGTCCACCGAAGTCCAGCACGGTTTCCTTGGGAAGTTCCATGTCCATCATGTCACTGATGGCCTTCATCGTCCCCCTCGCAGCATGATGGTCCAGCTCCCCATAGAGATAAATGGTAAGCCGCCCGTCATCGTATTGCTTTGCAATCTTCATAGTATCCTCCGTATGAAAAGCGGAATCAGCTCCGCCGTGTCAGCCAATAAAAATGGACCCGAACCCCAAGTATGGGATTCGAGTCCATCTTATTCTTTTTATGCTGCAAATCTCGTCGAACTTTCGATTGCTTCGCAGAATTTCGCTTTGATTTCCGAAGGTGGTCAATCAAGGGCTTTAGCCCAGCTTTTTCAGAGATTCTTCCAGATTTGCGATCAGAGCCTCTGCTCTTGCCAAACGTTCACGTTCTTTCTGCAGAACCGCTTCAGGAGCCTTTGCCAGGAACTTTTCGTTTGCCAGCTTCTTGGTCTGACCTTCCAGTTCCTTCTGTGCCTTCACCAGTTCCTTATTGATGCGCTCCTTTTCCTTTTCGATATCCACCAGTTCTGCCATAGGCATGTACATCTTGCATTCGTTGGTGACAACGCCAACCATGCCGTCAATATTTTCAGGAACTTCGGAAACAACTTCAACAGAGGAAGCATAGGCCTGCTTAATGATAAACGGTACGCCTGCGTTGAAAGTGTCGGCCTTTTCGGTAACGACGATAACATGCGCCTTCTTGGAGGGAGGTACGTTCATTTCTGCACGGCGGGAACGGATGGCCTTGATAGCATCCATGACCATTTCCATGTTGGCTTCTTCCACGGGGAAGTTCAGTTCTTCCTTAAAGGCGGGATAAGCCTGGGTCATGATGACTTGGCCATCGTGAGGCAGAGCCTGGAAGATTTCTTCAGTGATGTAGGGCATGAAGGGGTGCAGGATCTTCAGCAGTTCGGTGAGCACATACAGCAGAACCTTCTGCGCACCCAGCTTGGCAGCTTCATCTTCGCCATACAGTCTGGTCTTGGTCAGTTCGATGTACCAGTCGCAGAAGTCGTCCCAGATGAAGTCATAGATCTTGGAAGCAGCTACGCCCAGTTCGTAGGAATCGATATTGTCGCAGACTTCCTTTGCCAGACGGTTGAACTTGGACAGGATCCACTTATCCTCCAGAGCCAGTGTTTCAGGCAGCTCATTCTTTTCGATGCTCAGGTTCATCATCACGAAGCGGGAAGCATTCCACAGCTTGTTTGCAAAGTTGCGCATTGCTTCGCAGCGCTCGGGGAAGTAACGCATGTCGTTGCCGGGAGAGTTGCCGGTGATGATGTTGAAGCGCAGTGCGTCAGCACCATATTCATTGATGACTTCGATGGGGTCAACGCCATTGCCCAAAGACTTACTCATCTTGCGGCCCTGGCTGTCACGGATGATGCCGTGGATAAAGACCGTATGGAAGGGAGGCTTCTTCATCTGCTCGCAGCCGGAGAAGATCATACGAGCGACCCAGAAGAAGATGATGTCGTAGCCGGTGACCAGAACATCGGTGGGATAGAAATAATCCAGTTCCTTGGTATCTTCGGGCCAGCCCAGCGTGGAGAAGGGCCACAGTGCGCTGGAGAACCAGGTATCCAGAACGTCAGGGTCACGCTCGATGTGTGCACTGCCGCACTTTTCACAGACAGTAGCGTCTTCGCGGGAAACGGTAGTATGGCCGCAGTCTGCGCAGTACCATGCGGGGATCTGGTGGCCCCACCACAGCTGACGGGAGATACACCAGTCGCGGACGTTATTCATCCAGTTCAGGTAGGTCTTGCTGAAGCGGTCGGGAACGAACTTGACTTCACCCTCTTCCACAACGCGAATGGCTTCTTTCGCCAGAGGTTCCATCTTAACAAACCACTGGTCAGACGCCAGAGGCTCAACGTCGTTGTGGCAGCGGTAGCAGGTACCAACGTTGTGTCCGTGCTGTTCGATCTTGACCAGATAGCCTTCCGTTTCCAGATCAGCAACGATGGCCTTGCGGGCTTCGTAACGATCCAGACCGTCATACTTGCCGCCGTTGATAATCTTTGCGCTGCCGTCGAAGATCAGGATCTGAGCCAGATTGTGGCGCAGGCCTACTTCAAAGTCATTGGGGTCGTGGCAGGGGGTCATCTTAACCGCACCTGTACCGAAGCCCAGTTCAACATATTCGTCAGCAACGATGGGGAGTTCTCTGCCCACCAGAGGCAGGATGGCAGTCTTGCCGATCAGGTGCTTGAAGCGTTCGTCTTCAGGGTTGACAGCCACACCGGTATCGCCCAGCATGGTTTCGGGACGGGTGGTTGCAACAACGATGTATTCGTCGCTGTCCTTGATGGGATAGCGGATGTGCCACAGGTTACCGGGCTTTTCTTCGTATTCAACTTCTGCATCGGACAGCGCAGTGGTGCAGGTGGGGCACCAGTTGATGATGCGCTTGCCCTTGTAAATCAGGCCCTTTTCATACAGGTTGCAGAACACTTCACGGACAGCCTTTGCGCAGGTGTCATCCATGGTAAAACGCAGACGATCCCAGTCGCAGGAGCAGCCCAGCGTCTTCAGCTGTTCAATGATGCGGTTGCCGTACTGGTTCTTCCAGTCCCAGACCTTGTCCAAGAACTTTTCACGGCCCAGATCGAAGCGGGTCAGGCCCTGCTCACGCAGCTTTTCTTCAACCTTGATCTGAGTAGCGATACCTGCATGGTCATAGCCGGGCATCCATAGTGCTTCAAAGCCCTGCATACGCTTGTAACGGACCAGAATGTCCTGAATGGTCTCGTCGAATGCGTGGCCCAGATGCAGCTGACCGGTGACGTTGGGAGGAGGCATCATAATGGTGAAGGGTTTCTTGTCGGGGTTAGGTTCGGCATGGAAATATCCGCCCTTGACCCACATATCATAAATCTGCTTTTCTACCTGCTGCGGTTCATAAACTTTCGGCAGTTCTTTCATATGTGTTCACTCTTTCTTTCAAAAAATAAACGCCCTGAAGCTCATGCTTCAGGGCGTGTTGTTGACGCGGTACCACCTGAATTCCGCAGAAAGCTCTGCGGCACTCTTGACTCTGTAACGGGAGATGACCCGGCTTTGACTACTGCACTGTTCCCCAAAGCAGCTCAGGAGCGACTTCGGGCAAGCAACCTGCGGACTCACACCAGCCGTCCGCTCTCTGAAAGCCTTGTTTTGCCGTACTACTCTCCATCCAAGCTTTTAATCCAGTATATTATATTAGTACCCTCGATTTTTGTCAAGACTGACCGAGCATCTTCTCCAGCTGTTCCACAGTCTGTACCCCTACGGCACGGGAAATTTCCTGTCCTTCCCGAAACACGATCAAGGTCGGCACCGTGGTAATTCCATACCGTCCGGCAATGCTGGGTTCGTCATCCACATTGAGTCTGGTAATGGTGAAGGCCGAACCGTGTTTGGCTTCCAGTGCATCCAGAATGTTGGACTGCATCTGGCAGGGGCCGCACCACACCGCCCAGAAGTCCACCAGAACGGTGCCCTTGTTGTTGATCACGCTGTCAAAGTTTTTTGCTGTTAAGTCCAAGTTTTCTTTCCTCCCGAAGCGCTCACTGAAGCTCCGCCGGAGGCTCAGTGATTGTCCAAATACTTGACCGCGGAAAGTGCTGCAATATTGCCCTCCCCAACTGCTTTTGCCAGCTGGTAAGGCGTACCGGTACAGTCACCTGCTGCGAAGATGCCGGGGAAATTGGTGGTCATGCTGCGGTCGGTCTCAATGGCACCCTTTGCCATCTTCAGCCCCTGCAGCAGCAGGCCGGGTGCCACACCGCTGCGGAGGATAAACACCCCCTCCACAGGGTATTCCATACCGTCTGCAATCAGTGCATTGACCGTCCGCTCTCCCCGTATCTCATAGAATTTTGCCCGACTGCGATCAAAATATTCCACATTGCAGCCTATATTTTTCAGAAATTCCGCTTCTTCGGAAGCATCAGAACTCAGCCCGATAACAGCTACATTGCGGCTGCGGTACAGCATCCCGTCGCAAGTAGCGCAGTAGCTAACCCCATTCCCCAGAAATTCCGTCAATGCCGTTTCTCATACCGAGAACAGAGCCTACTGTTGCTCCGTTGCAGTCTGTGTCAAAGCAAGCCTCTACCGCCATGCAGATTGATTTTCCGAAATCTCCTTCTCCGTAAAGTAGTGAAGCAGCCA
>JAGBAT010000094.1 GCA_017938835.1 Oscillospiraceae bacterium
AAAAATACATATCAGCCTGCAAACGTGCAAATTGTTTTTCATCGAAAAACAATGCGTGCGCTGCAGCAGGCTGCAAGTCCATCGCGTTAGCGGGGACGTCTCTGTCAAAATGCTCCATAGGAGTATTTTGACAGACTCGAAAAGAGCTGTGAGTGATCACAGCTCTTTTTTACGTTTCATCGTTTTCAGATATGCCTTTGTTTCCTCAGGCACTCTTCTGGATTCCACGGACTTTTGAATCGCTTTGTTATGTACTTCCGTTTTTAGTACATTCTGCTCAATATAGGGAACTGCCAGTTCGGGACACTTCCCTACCGCTTCTGCGAACAACCAGGAAACTGCCATGTTGATATAGTACTCTCCGCTGTCCACCGATGCAGCCAGTCGCAGAACATCCTCCGCATATTCCCGCTCCAGATAGAATTTCAGAAACAGAACCAGCGCATAGCGCACGGTATAGGTATGCTCCGATTGCAGCCAGACCTTGCACTTTTCAAATACCTCCGCCTTGTGCTTCTGAAATACCTTGGGAGAGAAACAGTCGCACACTGCCCAATTTTCAATATAGGGCAGAAATGCCTCCGTTTCTGCCATGCAACGGTCAAAGTCTTTGATCTGCTCAATAATAAAAGAGTGTACCGCATTTTCTTCGTAATAGGTGTGGGGCACATCTCGCAGGAACAGCTCTACATCCTCCCGTTTGGCAAATTCCTTTGCCAGCTTCCGCATAACCGGAACCCGGACACCAAGCATCGCTGTCTCGTTTTGATTGGGAATTAAACTTCCCTGAAACGCTTTATATTTTCCGTCAGACTGCTCTATCAGTGACGCACGGATCTCGTCAGTGATCATCTCATCTGCTCCATGGCCTCAACCACAGCTCCCAGATGCAGACCATGAGATGCTTTTACCAGCACATAGTCTCCGTTTTGCACCACACCGGAAACCTCATTCAGCAGACTGTCACGGTCTGCAAAGTGGGTCACAGCAGTCATCCCCGCTTCCTTCGCCGCAGCAGCGATATCCTTGCCCAGTTCACCACAGGTGATGAGCTCATCAATCCCTTCCTTGACGCAGACCTCACCCATTTCACGGTGCATTGCCACACTGTCACTGCCCAGTTCATACATATCCCCGAGAACCGCCACTCTACGTCCGGGGCACATAGCCAGCGATTCAATAGCCGACTTCATGGAGTCGGGATTTGCGTTGTAGCAGTCGTTGATGATCGTGAGTTTTTCAGTCTCGATAACTGCCGCTCTGCCACCCACAGGCTGATAGGCCGCAATTCCGGCAGCAATGTCCGCATCGCTCATACCAAAGTTCAGGCAGACAGCCGCAGCGCCGAGAGCCGCAAGGATCATGTACTTGCCGTACGCATGGATGGTCACAGGGATGCGGCGGTCAAGGCAGACCACATCACAGGTCGTACCGTCCTTGCCGTGGACAACGATGTTTTCTGCGTGGATATCGCAGGTCTCACCGGTGCCAAAGGTGAAGATGTCCAGATTCTTGTAGCCGTAATGTGCCAACAGGTCATCGTCACCACAGACGAACGCACATCCGGTGGGCTTGATGTATGGCATCATTTCCGTTTTTGCCATAAGTACACCGAAGCGGTCCCCCAGATATTCCAGATGGGCACGGCCGATATTGGTAAACACTGCCACATCAGGACGGACGATTTTTGCCAGATATTCCATCTCGCCAAAGTGGTTGATGCCCATTTCCACAACAGCCACCCGATGTTCGGGGTTGATCCGTGACAGGGTCATGGGTACACCCATGTGGTTATTGTAATTTTTGTCGGTCTTCAGTACAGAAAAGCGCTGTTCCAGAATAGAAGAAATCATTTCCTTCATGGTGGTTTTGCCCACAGAACCGGTAATCCCGACAATGGGGATCTGCAGGGTGGCACGATAAGCTGCCGCAATATCGCCCATGGCATTGACCACATCTTCCACAACTATGCAAGGACGGATCTCTCCTTCAGGAACATGGGTCACCAGACAAGCTGCTGCACCGGCATCAAAAGCCTTTGCAACAAAAGTGTGTCCATCCACCTTTTCCCCGGGCAGCGCTGCAAACAGATTGCCGGGCTGCACCAGACGACTGTCAATGACGATCTCGTTCGGCTGACAGTCAGCCAGTGCCTTATCTCCAACGTATTGTCCACCGCAGGCTGCGGCGATGGTTAGCAGATTCAGTCCAGTCATTTCCGATATTTCTCCATAGATACTTCGATAATTTTTTCGCACAACTCCCCGTAGCTCATACCCATAGCCACGCCCATCTGGGGGATCAGACTAGTGGGAGTCATGCCGGGCAGCGTATTGGCTTCCAAGCAATAGAGGGTCTTCTCTTCACTGTTTTCCATAATAAAATCCACGCGGCCATAAACATCCAGATGTAGTGCCTTGAATACCTGCTCTGCCAGCCGCTGAACGCGGCCGGTATCCTCATCAGAGATCTGTGCAGGGCAGATTTCTTCCGTCAGGCCCGCCTGATACTTGTTCTTATAGTCGTAGAACCCTGCTTTGGGAATGATTTCGATTACAGGCATCGCCTTGCCGTCCATCACACCAACGGTCAATTCTCTGCCGGAAATGAACTTTTCTACGATTACCTCATCCTCATAGCGGAAGGCATCCGCAACCGCTGCATCGTATTCATTGGGGCCATTGACAATTGCTGTGCCGACAGACGAGCCGCCGGAACATGGCTTTACCACGCAGGGATATCCCACATTCCCGTAAGGTTTCTCCTCTTTTTTCAGAGTGATCGCAGGCGCAGTGGGAATACCGCTTTCTCGGAAAATCATCTTGGACACACCCTTGTTCATCGCCATGGCGCTGCCCAGATAGCCTGCACCGGTATAGCGAATGCCCGCAATATCCAGCATAGCCTGAAGCTTGCCATTTTCCCCCTCTTCGCCATGCAGTGCAAGGAAGGTCATATCCGCTGCTGCACAAATTTCAAGAACATTGTCACCGATCAGGCTGTTGTTATTCTGCTTGCGCTGGGCACGGATCGCATCCAGATCGGGTACAGTCCGCTCCACCCGATAAATCACATTTTCACGTTTACGGACAAACAGCTCTTTGGGGTCATCATATTCCTCCTGACAGCCAAAGAACAGATCCATCAGCACTACATTGTGACCTCTGTCTCGCAGTGCATTTGCCACACCATGACCGGTAGACAGAGACACATCACGTTCATTGCTCAGCCCGCCACAAAGTACAACGATATTCATAAGCATATCTCCAAATCTATGATATATTTTCAAAGTCAATTCAAACGTAATACATATATGTTGTATTTTACCATAGTTCCACATGGCAATCAAACTTTTTTATAAACATACAAAAATCATTAAAAAAGTTCGTGCATGTACTGCAAACTTATGCTATACTGAAAAAGTTAATGAAAGGACTGAACCGAATGAATTATATTGTTATGGATTTGGAATGGAATCAGGCCATGCGGTCTGACTCTGCTGTGTTCAACAAGCTTCCGATCCATCTGCGCGGCGAGATCATTGAGATTGGTGCAGTTAAGCTCAACCCCGATATGACGCCCGGCGAAGAATTCACCATTGATGTACGCCCTCAGTTTTTCCGGCGTATTCACTATAAAGTCAAGAAGATCACCGGCTTCGATAAGGAACGTCTGGCTAAGGGTGTGCCTTTCCCTGATGCGCTGGACCAGTTCCGCAAATGGTGTGGTGAGGATGTCACCTTCCTGACCTGGGGTATCGATGACCAGGGTATCATGGAGCAAAACATTATCATCCATGATCTTGACTGGGACTGGATCGCAGGCTGGGTCAATCTCCAGACCATCTACTCTCTCCAGACCATCGGCGAGAAAGCGCAGCGCAGCCTATCCTCTGCAATGGAGCACTTTGGCATTGAACAGACCCGCGTAGCCCACGATGCACTGGGCGATGCTTACAACACCGCTTTGGTATGCTCTCATCTGGATATGGAAAAAGGTCTGCAGGACTATGCTGACGCCGCAAAAATTCTGGCACAGCGCACTGCGGAAAAAGAAAGCCGCGCCGCTGCGGAGCCTCAGCCCATCGAGCATACCGATCCTACTGAATTTGTCAGCAAAGCCGACGCATTTGCAAGCGACCTTGCCCGTCCCGAATGTCCCATTTGCAAGAAGACAATGGAAGGCGGTCGCTGGCTCAATCAAGGTGACCAGCGTTACATGAACATGTTTGTCTGTGAAGAGCACGGCAAGTTCCTGACCCGTCTGAAGTTTAAGAAAAGTGATGCAGGGCTGTGGGCAGCTACCCGCCTGATGTACATTGCCGGGGACGAGACCGAAAGCTTTTACCGCGCCAAGGCACAGCAGGCCCGCCGCCGCGGCAGACGACATCCCCCAAAAAAGAACACCACCCCTGCAAAATAAACATACCAAAAGCCAACTCCGTGTGTCACGTGTGTGACGTGTGGAGTTGGCTTTTTCTTATGTCTTATTAAAATACACTCTTGCAGTCTCAGCATCTTTCAGGATCTGTTGCTGCAGCGCATCCATGGATTCAAACTTCTTCTCCGGACGAATGAAATGAAAAAATTCTACACGGATATTGCTTTCGTACAAGTCACCGCTGAAGTCCAGAATAAAGGTCTCCACAGTCAGATGGTCGCCGCCGCTGACGGTAGGGCGTACCCCAATATTGGTGACACCGGGGAAAACTCTGCCGTCCTCCAGATGGACCTTGGTGGCATATACGCCGTGGCGAGGCACCAGCATATCCCGGTCGATGCGCATATTCACAGTTGGTGTGCCCATTTTGGTCCCCAGCTTATAGCCATGGCGCACAACATCAGTCAACTCATAAGGGTGACCAAGCATTTTGTTCGCCAGTTCCATACGGCCCGTCTGCAGCAGACCACGAATTTCCGTGGAACTGACGCGCAAGCCGTCGACGGATACCGCAGGTACCACATCATAGCTCAGATTATGTTTTTGACAGTACAGCCCAATATTGGTTACATTCCCTCTGCCCTTTTGACCAAAACGGAAATCATAGCCCACAACAAAATGAACGGCACCAAATTCTTGTACCATCTGGTCCAGAAACTGCTCCCAAGGCATATTCATGGT
>JAGBAT010000095.1 GCA_017938835.1 Oscillospiraceae bacterium
AATCTGGATGCCCGTCTGCGCCTGCAGACTCGCGAAGAGATCCGCCGTATCCAGCGAGAGACTGGAATCACGACCATTTTCGTTACCCATGACCAGGAGGAAGCTATGAGCATCTCCGACCTGATCGTTGTGATGAAAGACGGTGTCGTGCAGCAGATCGGCAAGCCGCAGGAGGTATATGACAGTCCTGTGAACCTGTTTGTGGCAAAGTTCCTTGGCACGCCGCCCATCAATGTATTTGACGGGGGAGTAAAAGGGGAGCACTTGTACATTGGCAGTGACGCAGTGTTGCCCGTTCCGGGTGTGGCTGACCGGAACGTGGCTGTAGCCATCCGTCCGGAGGGCTTTGTGCTCAGTGACGAAGGTACTCTGCATTGCGGGCTTGATCGGGTAGAGGTCATGGGCCGGGATATTACGGTAGTGTCTACCCATGCAGCGTTGCAGGGGCAGACTGTTCGCTCTATCATCAGCGCAGAAAACAAGGTGGATACCACATCCGCAGAAGTCCGTTTCAACCTGAAACCCAACAAGGTGTTCCTGTTTGATGCAGCCACGGAAGCACGGATCCCCTTCGGGAACGAATGAGGTGACCTATGGAACGACAAAATTGGAAGGCATGGCTATATCTGATGCCGGCGGTCCTGTTTCTGAGTGCGTTTCTGGTGTATCCCCTCATTGATGTGTTTATCTATTCCTTTGAAGAAGGATATAACTCTGCATCTCAGAACTTTTTCGGTGTGGGCTTATACAACTATGAATATGTGCTCCATGACCCCTATTTTTTGCAGGCGGTGAAAAATACCTTCATCCTGGTGTTTATTACAGTGCCTGTATCCACAGCACTGGCGGTGCTGATCTCTGTGGGCCTGAGCTCCATTCAGAAGCTCCGTGATCTGTACCAGACGGTCTATTTTCTGCCCTATGTGACCAATACACTGGCAGTCGGTCTGGTGTTTATGATTTTGTTCAAGCAGACCCCATACAGTGACGGATTTATCAATTCGATCATCACGTTTTTTGGCGGCACAGCCATCGATTTCATCGGCGGCCCCTACTGGGCAAAGATGCTGGTGCTGTGTATTTACACCGTGTGGGTTGTGCTGCCCTTTAAGATTCTGGTGCTCACCAGTGCGCTGGCGTCTGTGAATCAGGACTACTACAACGCTGCCAAGGTGGACGGCACCCCCAAGCTTCGGATTTTCACAAAAATCACACTGCCTCTGATTTCGCCTACGCTGTTTTATTTGATCATTACAGGCTTCATTGGGGCATTTAAGGCGTACAGCGATGCGGTGGCTCTGTTCGGTACCGACCTGAACGCTGCGGAAATGAACACCATCGTGGGCTACGTTTATGATATGCTTTATGGAAACAGTGGCGGATATCCGTCCTATGCATCCGCGGCGGCCATCATTTTGTTTGCCATTGTGCTGACCATTACTGTCATCAATCTGCTGGTCAGCCGCAAGCATGTGCATTATTGAGAGGTATGACTATGGCGAATGAACTGGATTTTGAAAAAATTGAACAGTCAGCCGCACGGCGCCAAAAGATCGTCAAGGTCATTACCTATGTGCTGCTGACGGTTTGGGCGGTTGTGGTGCTGTTCCCGTTTTACTGGATGATCCTCACTTCGGTGAAAAGCTACAGCTCCTACAACGCCGAATATGTTCCGTTGCTGTATACTCTGGCACCTACGATCCAGAACTACATGGATGCGTTTACCACGGTGCCGCTGGCGGATTACTTCCTAAACACAGTGATCTTCACCCTTGCCACCACGGCACTGATGCTGGTGGTCACTATTCCTGCGGCATTTGCCTTTGCGCGGCTGAACTTCCGTGGGAAAGATCTGGTGTTTACTCTGTTTCTGTCCCTGATGATGATTCCCAGTGAACTGGTCATCATTACAAACTTTGTCACCATCACCAATCTGGACCTGCGCAACAGCTTCCTTGGGTTGATTTTGCCATCGGTGACATCGGTATTTTATATCTATCTGCTGAAGGAAAACTTTGCACAGATTCCCGATGAGCTGTACTATGCTGCCAAGGTGGACGGCACCTCGGACTTCAAATACCTGATGAAGGTCATGATCCCCATGTGCCGGCCTACTATTGTTACCATCACCATTCTGAAGATCATTGAGTGCTGGAATTCCTATGTCTGGCCACGACTGATCACCGATGATGAGGCGTATTATCTGGTGTCAAACGGCATCCAGACCATCCGCGAAAGCGGCTTTGGCCGAGAAAATATTCCTGCCATGATGGCGGCTGTGGTGGTCATTTCCATGCCGCTGATCGTGCTGTTCCTGATTTTCCACAAGAAGATCATGGCCGGCGTGGCGAGAGGAGGTACCAAAGGATGAAGCTGCGAAAGAAACTGGCTCTGGTATTGGCGGCTTTTCTGCTGTGCTCTCTGGTGCTTACCGGCTGCCACGGTTCCCAGGGGCTGGAAGCCTTTGAAATTCCCGAGGAATTCGATACCTCCCGCACTTATGAGATTACATTCTGGGCCAAGAACGATACCAATGTAGCCCAGACCAAGGTGTATGAGAAGGCCATTGAGGACTTTCAGGCCTTGTATCCCAATATCACAGTGAACCTACGGCTATACACCGATTACAGCCGCATCTACAATGATGTCATTACCAACATTGCCACCAACACCACCCCAAATGTGTGCATCACTTACCCCGACCATATTGCTACCTACCTGACTGGTACCAACAGTGTGATTGCTTTGGATGAGCTGTTTGCAGATGCAAAGTACGGTCTGGGGGGCAGTGAACTGCGATTTGACGGTCCCACACAGGAGGAGATCATTCCACAATTTCTGGAGGAGTGCTCTTTTGACGGTCGTTATTATGCCGTTCCCTACATGCGCTCCACCGAGGCATGTTACATCAATAAGACTCTGGTGGAAGCTCTTGGCTATACTTTGCCGGAGGCTTTGACATGGGACTTCATCTGGGAGGTATCCGAGGCGGCAACGGCAAAGGATGCAGAGGGCAACTACCTTGTCAATGGACAGAAGGTCATGATCCCGTTCATATACAAATCTACGGATAACATGATGATCCAGATGCTCCGTCAGCGGGGAGCGGGATACTCCACCAATACCGGCAAGATCGAGATCTTCAATGATACGACCAAGGAGATTTTGATGACAGTTGCCGAGCATGCAGCTACCGGCGCATTCTCTACCTTCAAAATTTCCAGCTATCCAGCCAACTTCCTGAATGCAGGCCAGTGCGTTTTTGCCATTGACTCCACTGCCGGAGCCACATGGATGGGCTCCCATGCACCACTGTCAGACATCAGCGAAGACCAGTTTGTAGAATTTGAGACTGCGGTCATGGCCATTCCCCAGTATGATCCGGAAAATCCGCAGATGATCTCTCAGGGACCGTCTGTGTGCGTGTTCAACAAGGAAGATGATCAGGAGGTTCTGGCTTCCTGGCTGTTTGCCCAGTTCCTGCTGACCAACGATGTGCAGTTGGGTTACGCAAAAACCGAAGGCTATGTGCCTGTGACCGCCAAGGCACAGAACAGTGATGCGTATCAGGATTACCTCTCCCGTGCAGGAGAAGACAATGAGACCTATTACGATGTAAAGATCCAGGCATCCAAACTGCTGCTGGACAACACCGAGCACACCTTTGTGACTGCTGTATTCAACGGCTCGGCTTCTCTGCGCAATGCGGCGGGCCAGCTGATCGAGAATGTGACCAAGTCTATCAACCGCAGGGAGACGGTGGACGAGGCATACATGCAGAAACTGTACAGCGATGTCACGGCTCTGTACCGCTTGGACCAGATCAGTTCGGGGAGCGGTATGGTCTCCTCTGAACGGGCAGATCTGGGACAATTGCCCACAACCTCCAAACTGCTGCTGGGAGGGCTTGCGCTCACGTGGGGATTGATTGCTTTCTATGTGGCTGTGGACAAGCTGAAATCGAAAAAGAAGGGTGTCAAGACACATTCTGATTGATTTATTGGAAAAACAGTGTATAATGATGATGTAAGTCCATTTCAACAAAGGATATTACTAATTTAAAGGAGAATGAAAATGAAAAAGATCATTGCAATGATTCTGGCTCTGGTTCTGTGCTTCGGTCTGGTTGCCTGCGGCGGCACTGCTTCCAAGGATGACCCCACCGTCAAGAGCGAAGGCGTCATGACTTACGCTGAGTACGATGCAGCTGAACTGAACAGCACCGTTGTTATCGAAACCTATGTTCAGGGCAAGCAGTCCTGGTGGGACAACCAGGCTTCCCTGTATACACAGGATGCTGACGGCGCATACTTCATCTACAATGCAGCTTGCTCTGAAGAAGACTATGCAAAGCTGGTTCCTGGTCAGAAGATCAAGGTCACCGGCGTGAAGAGCGAATGGTCCGGCGAAGTTGAAATCATGGACGGTACCATTGAAATCCTGGAAGGCAACTATCTGGCAGCGGTCACCGATGTCACCGCTCAGCTGGGTACCGATGAACTGGCAGCAAGCCAGAATCAGTATGTTGCATTCAAGGGTCTGACCGTTGCAGCTTCCACCGATGCTGATGGCAACGAAGTTGCTTTCCTGTACAACTGGGATGGTTCCGGTCAGGCAGGCACCGACAGCGACCTGTACTTCAACGTCACTGACGCAGCAGGCAACACCTACACCTTCGTTGTTGAATACTACACCTGCGATGCAGAAGGCGCTTACGGTGCAGACACCGCTGTTTACGAAGCAGTCACCGGCCTGCAGGTTGGCGATGTTATCGATCTGGAAGGCTTCCTGTACTGGTACAACGGTGCACAGCCCCACATCACTGCAGTTTCCGCTGCTGCATAATCATTTAAAATCAACAGAAAGGCTCATCTGCAAAGATGAGTCTTTTTTGTTGGTTCCACTTATGTTATGATAGAACCATCTCAAAAGAGCGGAGGAACAGTGATGATTTATCTGGTGCTGGCTGTACTCAGCAGTGCGGCAATTTCCGTATTCATGCGTCTAAGTACAGACAAGGTCAAAGGAAATGTCAGCATGTTGGCGGTCAATTATTTGACCTGTCTTGTGATTGCTGGCTGTTATACCGGTTGGAGGAATATCCTGCCGCAGGAAGCCGGACTGCGGGGGGCAGTGGCGATGGGTTCCATGCAGGGATTGTTGTATCTGTTGGCCTTTATTCTGCTGCAGATCAATGTGCGGAAAAACGGGGTTGTACTGTCTTCAATCTTTCAGCGACTGGGTCTGCTGGTGCCCATGGTGATTTCCGTATTTATGTTTGGTGAGATGCCGGAGCTGATACAGGTCATCGGGTTCTGTGTTGCGGTGGCGGCCATTGTTCTCATCAATCTGGAAAAAGACACTTCTGTGATGCAGTTCAAAACTGGATTGATCCTGATCCTGCTGTGCGGCGGCTGTGCCGATGTCATGGCAAAATTCTTTGAGGAACTGGGGAACCCTGCTTTGTCGGCGCAGTTTCTGTTTTTCACCTTTGCAGTGGCGCTGGTTCTGTGCACGGTGCTGATGCTGTGGAAACGGGAACGATTGGGGAAGGCGGAGTTGTTGTACGGCGTTCTGGTGGGTGTGCCCAATTACTTCTGTGCTAAGTTTCTATTGAGGGCACTGGAGTCCATTCCGGCAGTCATCGTGTACCCCACATTCAGTGTTGCCACCATTCTTGTGGTGACGCTTGCGGGTGTACTGCTGTTCAAAGAGCGGCTGGGCAGACGCCAGTGGATGGCCATCGGCATTATTCTGGTGGCACTGGTGCTGCTAAACATATGATGTAAAGGGGCGGGAACCATGAGAACCAACTGGAAACCGTTTTTGTATCAAAAGAAAAAAGATGCAGTACTGGATGAAGCCTTTCATCAGGCAGAGTCCTTCGGGCGGCTGAAGCTGGGCAGTCATGTTATTTTCTGGGAACTGGGGTTCCGATGGTATGTGGTTCCCGTGGGACGAGTCAGGAAAGCATATCGCCGTGTGGAAGATGCACTGACCAAAGTAGGCTGCCGTACAGCGGTGATGGACATTCAAAAACTGATGCTGGTGTTGGATGACGGCTCGCTATTGGAACTGCAGGTATGCGAAGGAAATGCTCTGGAGGCGGAGCGTTTGTTTGCACGTCTCCAGACGGAACATCCGGAGATACAGTTTGGAAAATAATTTTTGTACATCAATGGCTCTGCGGTTGGCAGAGCCGTTGCTTTTTTGGGGAATCATGTTATATTAAAAAGTAAAGAATAACCCTAAGAGGAGAGAGAATATGGGTATTGTAGTAATCGGCGCAGCATTTATGGACATCAAGGGCTTCCCGCAGGATATTTATATCCCCGATGGGCGCAATGTGGGCAGGATCGAGTTTGTGCACGGTGGTGTAGCCAGAAATGTTGTGGAAGATATTGCGAATATGGAGCTGCGTCCCACCTATGTGGGGATCGTGGATGACTCCCCGATGGGTGAGGCGGTCAAGCAGAAGCTTATCAATCATAAGGTCAACGTGGACTATGTGCTGACGGTTCCCAACGGTATGGGCACTTGGCTGGCCGTATTTGACAACAACGGCGATGTAGCAGGGTCTATCTCCCGTCGCCCCAATATGATGCCTGTGGTCGATCTGCTGGAGGAAAAGGGTGACGAAATTTTTGCAGAAGCAGATTCCGTCGTACTGGAAGTGGATCTGGACAAGGAATTGGTGAAGAAGGTTCTGGATCTGGGCGAAAAGTATCATGTCAAAAAATTTGCTCTGGTATCTAATATGAGCCTGGCGGCTCAGCGCCGTGACCTGTTGAAGCGGTTCGA
Organism: Oscillospiraceae bacterium; assembly: GCA_017938835.1. Lineage (GTDB taxonomy): Bacteria > Bacillota > Clostridia > Oscillospirales > Oscillospiraceae > HGM13010. The sequence continues at coordinate 6,802 of JAGBAT010000095.1, forward strand.
TTGTTTGATCTGCAATCAGCTGGAGGCCGGTATCCTGTTTGCTGATGACTATGATGGAAAGACCCCCGAGGAACTGTGTGAGATCATCGCAGTCAAGGTCAATCAGGCCACTTTCCCCGCCATGGTTGTCACCATGGGCGGTGACGGCTCCGTTTATGCCAACTGCGACGGAGAAAAGGGCATCTGCCCTGCCCGCAACGTACATGTGAAAGATACCACCGGTGCCGGTGATGCGTTCTGCGCCGGTGTGGCGGCAGGCATGACCTATGGCAAAACTCTGGCAGAGGCGGTTGAAATCGGTACACTGCTGGCGGCGTCCGTCATTACCTCTACGGAAAATGTTTGCCCCCGTTTTATGCCCGAAGAGCTTGGTATTGATGTACAGGTGGAAGAATAAATATCACAAAGGGGAGGGTCATCTCCTCTTTGTTCGAGTCTGTCAAAATATTCCTACGGAGCATTTTGACAGAGACGTCCCCGCTCACACGATGGACTTGCAGGATGATATGTATTATCGCCACGCGCATGTCGCGACAAAAATGGATTGAATCTTATTTCGTCCTTGCAGACGAAACTCTGCGAGGCCTTCTTTGACAAGCTGAGTGAATATAAAAGGCTCCGAACAGACGATTCGGAGCCTTTCATATCTGCTGTTGGGCTTCTTTTATTTTGCAGTCGGTTATGGTATAGTGAGAAAAACGAAAAGGAGCTGTGTGAACATGGTAAAACGCTGCTGGCCTCAGGGGAAACAAAAAGCCTTTGTGCTCACATACGACGACGGTGTACTGCAGGATGTGCGGCTGGTACTGCTGCTGAACCGTTATGGCCTGAAGGGCACCTTCAACCTCAATTCCCGTCTGATGGAGCAGGAGTTTGTATGGCATCATGAGAAAATCGGGCCGGTGCGTCGTTTGCCGCTGTCCATAGCAGCCCATTTGTACGAAGGGCATGAGGTTGCAAGTCACACCTGTACCCACCCCGATTTGCAGAGCATGAGCCGTGACGGTTTACTGTACGAGCTGGGTCATGATCGATATATGCTGGAACAGCTGACAGGTCAGCCGGTACTGGGCTTCGGGGTGCCTTTTGATTATTATGATGATGCTGTGGCAGGCATTGCGCGGGAACTGGGCTTTACCTACGCCCGCGGTTCGGAGGAGACCGGCAGTTATGTGCCCAATGCGGATGCGTTCCATCAGAATGCAGGGATGTTTCATCTGAATCCCGGACTGAGCTCCTTTGTAGACGGCTTCTTTGAAACGGAACAGGAACTTGCCAGCTGTATCATCGTCGGGCACAGCTATGATCTGGATGCGGAACACCTGTGGGAGACTATGGAAACAATGTTTGCCCGCATCAGCACGGCGGAGGATGTGCTGTCGATGACCCATCTGGAGCTTGTAGAATATCTGCAGGCGATGGAGCAGGCAGAAGTGATCGGAGATGGAGTGTATAATCACAGCGATAGACCGTTGTGGTTTGCAATCAATGGAACGATTTGTCGGGTTGACCCGTATGGGGGATAACCTGCTTGGTAGAATAGAATCAGAATTTTATGCAGGAGGGACACCATGCTGCAGGTGATCACAGGAAAAGCCGGTACAGGCAAGACCATGCTGCTGATGCAGTCTGTTGCCAGAGATATGGAACGGGGGCAGAAGAGCATCCTTATTGTACCGGAGCAATACAGCCATCAGGCGGAACGGGAACTTTGTGCCGTATGCGGCAGCAGGGTGTCTCTGTATGCTCAGGTGCTGACCTTCACGGGCTTTGCTCGCTGGGTGGATAACCAGATCGGCAGCGGTGCACCTGTAACGCTGGATAAGGGCGGTCAGCTGCTGTGCATGGCGCTTGCAGTGGACATGGTGTATGCTCAGCTGCGGGTGTACGGGAGTGCCCGGAAGCGGGCCAATCTGCAGGGGCAGCTGCTGGAAGCAGTGACGGAACTGAAGACGGCCTGCGTCACTGCGGAGGAACTGCTGCGTGCTGCATCAGACTGCGATGGAATCCTGGCTGACAAACTCTCCGATATGGCGATGCTCCTGAGTGCTTATGATGCTGTGGTGTCTTCCGGCAGGGCAGACCCCACAGATAAGCTCACCAGACTTGCCGAGCGCATCCCGGAAGTGAATATACAGCCTGTGAAAGTTTATATCGACGGTTTTACAGACTTTACCCGTCAGCAGCTGCGGGTCATTGATGCATTGCTGGAAGCCGGCTGTGAGATCACTGTCTGCCTGACCTGTGACCCGACAGATGTAACCAACGAAGTGTATGCCATCCCACGCAGTACGCTGCGTTTGCTGGAACGCCTTGCGGAGGAGCGGGGAACAGCATGTGAAACGCTGCAGGTGGTCAAAGAGGAAGAAAATCCGCTGGAGTTTTTCTGCGACCACATGTTTACTTATACGAAGGACCGCATGGACGATGTGGAGAACCGCATCCGGCTTTATGTGGGCGACAGCATTGCCGATGAGTGCGAATTCGCGGCGTCGGAGGCTCTGCGTCTGGTGCGGGAGACCGGCTGCCGCTGGAGGGATATTGCCATCAGCGTCCGCGGCTTTGGCGCCTATGAGACGCTTCTGGACAGTGCCTTCCGCAAGTATGGTGTACCGCTGTACTTTGCGAAGAAATCTCCGCTGATGTCCAAACCCTTGCCGCAGCTGATTTCCGCAGCATACGAGATCATCAGTGGTGGCTGGGCAGCAGAGGATATGTTCACTTACCTGCGCACGGGCCTTACCGGTATGGAGCGGGACGACTGTGACGTGTTGGAAAATTATGTGCTGCTGTGGGATCTGCGGGGGACTGCTTGGACCCGTGAGGGCGACTGGAAGATGCATCCGGCAGGTTACGAAGAAAACTATACCCCGGAGGACAACGCCCTGCTGCGCCGCGTAAATGTCCTGCGGCGGGAAGCTGCTGCCCCGCTGGCTGCTTTTGCAGCAGAAAGCAAAGGGGCTTCCAACGGACATGAGCAGGTGATGGCACTGGTGCAGCTGCTGGATACGCTGGGGGTTGACCGTGTTCTGGAACAGAGAGCAGACCGGCTGGAACAGGAGGGCTATCTCCAGCAGGCTTCGGAGTGCGAAAAGCTGTGGGACGTGACCATGAATGCACTGGAGCAGTTCGACAGCATCCTTGGTGAGATGGAACTGGATACGGATCGTTTTTCCCAGCTGTTCCTGCTGATGCTGGGGCAGTATGATATAGGCACCATCCCCATTGCGGTAGACCGGGTGTCTGCCGGCGAGATGGACCGCATGCGCCGACGCAACCTGAAGCATCTGATCGTTCTGGGGGCCAGCGACGGCAACTTGCCCCGACCGGAGGAATCCGGCGGTGTGTTCTCTCTGGATGACCGCAGCAGACTGCTGGAGATCGGGCTTGACCTTGGTTCCTGTGGCGATGCGGAGCTGTGGAGAGAGTTCGGTCTGATCTACAACTGTCTGACCCTGCCCAAGGAGACGCTGACCTTATCCTATGCAACGGCAGGGGATGCCCGCCCGTCTGTGGTGTTCAGCCGTGCAAAAGCGCTGTTTGATCATACGGTGAACCGTATCGACCCGCTGGTGTGTAAAATGGCGGCGCGGGAAAGCGCACTGGAGCTGGCAGCGTTCTCTCTGCGTGACCACGCGGGGGCACAGGCTGCGGCGGCAGCGGAATATTTCCGCAAAGACGGCGACCGTCTGGAGCGGCTCCATGCAGCGGCGGAACAGTCCCGCGGGCGGCTGAGCCGTGAGGGTGTGACGGCACTGTACGGAAAGAAGCTGCGTCTGTCGGCGTCCCGTATTGACCGGTTCAATTCCTGCCCGTTCTCCTACTATATGGAATATGGTCTGAAGGCCAAGCCGCGGCAGGCTGCATCCTTTGCGCCGCCTGAAATGGGCACCTTCATGCACTATGTGCTGGAAAATGTGGCTCGGAATGTGACGGCACAGGGAGGGTTTGCAGCGGTCAGCGACAGGGAACTGCACCGTTTGACCGATCAGTACATCAATGAGTATATCTCCCGCTATCTGGGGGATTTCAAGGAAAAAACACCCCGCTTCATTTATCTGTTCCGACGCCTGACCAAGGATGTGCGGGCTGTGGTGTCGGATATGGCGGCGGAGCTGCGGAAGAGCCAGTTTGTCCCTCTGGATTTTGAACTGAATTTTGGGGATACCAATGTGATCCCACCGATGGAGATCGGCGAGGGAGACGCCAGCTTGACTTTGACAGGGATCGCCGACCGTGTGGACGGCTGGCTGCACGACGGGAAACTGTATCTCCGTGTGGTGGACTATAAGACCGGCAAAAAGGCGTTTGCCCTGTCGGACATCTGGCATGGCATGAACCTGCAGATGCTGTTGTATCTGTTCACACTGGAAAAGTACGGTCAGCAGCGCTACGAACATGAGATCGTCCCCGCGGGGGTGCTGTATGTGCCCGCCTTTGACAAGAACATTTCCTCTGCGGAAAATAAGAGCGATGAAGAGATCCGGAAAGAAAAAGCCAAAGCGCATAAGCGTTCCGGCCTGATTTTGAATAATGATGCTGTGATTGCGGCGATGGAATCCGGAGAGGAATATGAGTATATCCCCGTTGCTGTCAAGGGCAGAAATGCGGGAGAGTCTCTTGCCACGGCAGAACAGCTGGGGATTCTGGCAAAGCACATCGACAGGACGTTGCAGAAGCTGGCGGCGGAGCTGAAAGGTGGCTCCATTGCGGCATCGCCCTACTACAAGAGCAAGGAAAAAAATGCCTGCTCCTATTGCGATTATAAGGAGATCTGCTTCTTTGAGGACGGCAAGGGTGGAGAAAAGCGCCGTGTGCTGAAGCCTATGAAAGCAGATGAGGTATGGGAACAGATGGAACTGCAGCTGGGAGGTGAGCAGGATGGCACAGTTTAAACCCACACAGGATCAGCAGCGGGCCATCGAGGCTCGGGACAGTGCACTGCTGGTTTCCGCAGCGGCGGGCTCCGGCAAGACCCGCGTGCTCACTGAGCGTCTCATGTCCTATATCACAGGGGAGGAAGCGGCGAGCATCGACAGCTTCCTGATCATCACCTATACCCGTGCGGCGGCAGGGGAACTGCGCAGCCGTATTCTGGAAGAACTTACCGAGCGCATGGCTGTGGAGCCGAGCAATGCTGCTCTGCGTCGCCAGTATGCGCTGGTGTCCCGTGCACAGATCAGTACCATCCATGGGTTCTGTTCTGCGCTGATTCGGGAAAATTGCCTGCCGCTGGGTCTGGCACCGGACTTCAAGATTGTGGACGAGACCTATACTGCTGCTATGAAGCAGGCGGCTCTGGATAAGACGATGGAAGCCTGCTATGACTGTCTGGATGCGGATGAAGGCTTGCGGGAACTGATTGATACCATTGGTGCAGGTCGTGATGACGGCCGTTTGGCGGAGCTGGTGCTGAAGCTCCACAGCAAGATGCAGAGTCATCCGTACCCGCATCTGTGGGCAGAAAAGCAGCGGGCGGCATTGTATGCTGAGGGCATCACCGATCCCGGCGACACAGTCTGGGGCAGGTATTTGCTGGACAGTGCGCAGCTTGCTGCAGATTACTGGGCCCACACCATTGAACAGCAGGTCGCGCTGCTGACCCGGCCGGAATATACGGATGTGGGAAAGGTGCCTGCCAATCTGGCAGAGACTGCGGAGAGCTTGCGGAACTTTGCAGCGGCAACCAAGCTGGGGTGGGATAAAGCGGCGGAAAATGCCGCTATTTCTTACCCCCGCTGGTCAGCCCCCCGCAAGACCGACCACGGTGAACTGCTGCGGAAAATTAAGGCCCAGCGTGACGCTTCCAAGAAGGCCATGGAAAAGGTGGCGGCTGATTTTGACCAGTCGGGGACGGAGGTCCTTGCAGATATGCGCAAGACTGCACCGGTTATGGATGCGCTGCTGCGGCTGACAGTGGAGTTTGATGCCAATTTTGCAGCAGATAAAAAACGTCGCAATGTGGTGGACTACTCTGATCTGGAGCACTTTGCGGCGCAACTGCTGTCAGATACTGACGGCAACCCTACCGACCTTGCGCGGCAGCTCAGTCAGCGGTACACAGAGATCATGGTGGACGAGTATCAGGATGTCAACGAGGTGCAGGAGCTGATCTTCCGCTGCATTTCCAAAGATGAGAAGAATCTCTTCACCGTCGGTGACGTGAAGCAGTCCATTTACCGATTCCGTCTGGCGGATCCTACGATATTTACAAGCAAATATTTGACCTATCAGGACTATGAGAGTGCACAGCCCGGTGAGCCTCGCCGCATCCTCCTGCGAGAGAATTTCCGTTCCCGCAGTCAGGTGCTGGAGGCTGCCAACGCGGTGTTTGATAATATCATGTCTCCTCAGCTGGGGGAATTGGAGTACGACGACAATGCCCGTCTGCGCTGCGGTGCCTCCTATGACGGGCAGGTACCGGTACCGCAGGTGTTCCTGATCGACGCCGAACAGGACGACGAGGACGATGCGATCACTTCCTCGCATGAGGTGGAAGCGGACTTTGCAGCTCATCAGATCAGGGAACTGATCGACCGCGGGACTCTTGTGACTGACAGGGGTATACAGCGCCCTGCCCGGTATGGTGATGTTGCAATTTTGATCCGTGCGGTGAAAAAGGTGGTCAATGTCTATCGCAAGGCACTGGAGGCACAGGGCATCCCTGTGCAGTCAGAACAGGGGGACGGGTTCTATTCCACCCCTGAGATCACGGTGATGGTGTCACTGCTCTCCATCGTGGATAACCCCATGCAGGATGTGCCGCTGATTACGGTGCTGCAGTCGGTGTATGTTGGTTTTACTCCGGATGAATTGGCGCAGGTACGTGCCTGTGATAAGAAAGGACAGTTTTACACTGCCCTGCGTAAAAGTGCGGAGACCCTGCCCAAAGCAGCGCAGTTTCTGGAGAAGCTGGATACATGGCGCACCATTTCTGCGGATATTCCCCTCAATGAGCTGATTTGGCGCATAATGGATGATTTGAATCTGTTTGCAGTCACCAGTGCCATGGCAGACGGGCAGACCCGCAGACGAAATCTGATGGCTTTTGCAGACCTCGCCGCCCGCTTTGAAGAATCGGGGTATCAAGGCCTGCGCCGGTTTGTTGTCTGGCTGCAGAGGCAGGCGGAAAGCGGCAACAGTCCGGATATCAGCAGTGCGGACAGCAGCAATGCAGTGCAGATCATGAGTGTGCATAAGTCCAAAGGATTGGAGTTCCCGATTGTGTTCCTGTGCGATACGGGCCGGGGCTTCAATCGTGACAATACAGACATTGTGTTTGTACACCCTCAGATGGGGCTGGGGCCTAAGGTCATTGATACGCAGCGAGGCATCGAGTACTATTCCATGCCCCGCCGTGCCATCGGCAAAAAGCTCATGCGGGAAAACCTCTCGGAGGAGATGCGTCTGCTGTATGTAGCGATGACCCGTGCCAAAGAATATCTGTTTATGACGGGTACCATTAAAAATCCCATGGAAAAGGTGGAAGACCTGTCCGCGCTGGTAACCTCGCCGGTATCGCCGCAGGTACTGGAGGGGCAGGGGTCATTCATTCGATGGCTGATCGCTGCGGCATTGGCGGACGGACAGAATCATCTAAAGCTGCAGGTTGTAAACTGGGTGATCGGCGGCGGTGAGACTGTGGAAGACGAGCTGCCGTCTGAAGCGATTGCAGTGGACGAAACCATCCTCACTCAGCTGCGGGAGAATCTGGATTATCGGTATCCCTATGAAAACAGCACCGAACTGCCCTCCAAGTTGACAGCTACGGAACTGAAGCATCTGGATGATGGTGGTGACGAGGAGGCTGTGTCACTGGTACAGTCCGGCCCCCGCCGGTTCCGGAAGTTCCGCACGGGAGGCGATGCAGAGCGGCTCAGCGCAGTGGAGAAGGGCGTTGCGACACATTTGGTGTTCCAGCATATTGACTACCAAAAGGCTGTAAGTTTGGAAACGGTACAGCAGGAGATCGACCGCCTGGAACAGCGGGGTATCCTCAATGCACGTCAGGCAAAGGGGGTGGATGCACAGCAGGTGGCCCGATTCTTCCTGTCATCTGCCGGGGAGCTCATGCGCTGCGGCGATGCAGTGCTGCGTGAATTCAAGTTCTCTCTGCTGCGTCCTGCCGGCGTATACTTTGACGGCGCAGCAGACGATGAGATTTTGCTGCAGGGGGTCATTGACTGTGCTGTGGAAAAGGACGGGAGATACACCATCATCGACTACAAGACGGATCATGTGACGCAAGAGACCGTCCATGCCCGTGCAGCCATTTACGCAAGTCAGGTGGCGGCATACGCCGAGGCCATGGAAGAGATGACGGGAAAGCCTGTGGAAAAGACGATTTTGTATTTCCTGAAACCTGGAATTTCCATAGAAATTTAAGTTTTAGGTGTTGCAATTTGGCCTGTATTATGTTACAATTCTTTCCGCATCTTGTAACCACAGTAATGTACTCAAGATAGCTTTGATTGAAAAAGGAGAATGTACCCATGAAGGCAGGTATCCATCCCAACTACGAACAGACCACCATTCGCTGCGCTTGCGGTGCGGTTTACAACACCGGTTCCACCAAGAAGAACATCACCGTTGAAATTTGCGCAAATTGCCACCCCTTCTACACCGGCAAGCAGAAGCTGGTCGACACTTCCGGCCGCGTTGACAAGTTCAACAAGCGCTACAACCTCAACAAGTAATTTAATCGTCACAAACGATTTAACTCAAAAAGCCACCATCGAGAGATGGTGGCTTTTTGGGTTTTGCAGAGAACGTGAATCGCCTAAAACCGAAAAAAGCCCGTCAACCGAGTTGACAGGCTTGTTTCGGGTAAATTAAATTACGCAACTAATTATGCGCGGGTGACCTTACCGCTGCGCAGGCAGCGAGTGCAAACGTAAACGTGCTTGGGAGAACCGTTTACGACGGCCTTGACGCGCTTCACATTGGGCTTCCAGGTGCGGTTGGAACGTCTGTGAGAGTGAGAAACCTGAATGCCAAAGGCTACGCCCTTTTCGCAGAATTCGCATTTTGCCATATTGAAGCACCTCCTAAAAGATATTACTGTAAAAACAGCTTTATTATAATAGCAGAACTGTAACACAATTGCAAGAATTTTTTTTACAATTTATGAAAAGAAATTGTTTGGGATTCCGGCTCTTTTTGCATGTTCCGGAAACAATTTCCTGCCATTCAGCGTCTAAGCTGACAAGACAGGAGGGAAGCAAGATGAAAAAACGTATGTTGATGTTCATTGGTGTTTTGTTGTTTGTATGTTCCGCATGCAGTACAGTCTGTGTGTCTGAGAAGCCCGATACGGCTGCAAAGACGCCGCTGCAGCTGGTGATGATTCATGGGCAGCTGTACTATAATACTTTTGAGGAGAGTACGGTAGACGGCCGCTGCGGCGTAATGGATGGCACCATCGAATCCACGGTGGACGCAGGAGCAGTTCCCGCAGAGGATAACCAGTCCAACTTTGGTACGGATTTCGATTACCAGTTTACCGGTGATGGGGTGGAACTGGTCATGGATGGAAAATATATCGTGTTCAAACCGCTGTATTTGGAAAACCGTTTCGGTGTGGAGCTGATGGGAGAGAATATTACTGCCACGGGAATGACTCTGATCTGTACCAGAGCGGATGTTCTGCCGGAATGGGAGGTTACCACCGGCAGTGCTTACGGGCTGTCTGTTTTGCAGGACGGTACATGGAAGGCCTACCAGCGCACAGACGGGATCTGTGTGGATTTTGCGTGGACAGCAGAGGCATATCTCATCACGGCGGATACGCCGCTCACATGGGAAATTGATTGGGAGTGGCTGTACGGGGAACTGCCTGCGGGAACCTATCGCTTAGGAAAAGGCTTTTCTGCTGTACTTCAGGATGATGAAGAAGCATTTCCTGCATATGTGGAGATTGTAATTGTATAAACGAAAGAGCTCCGAGCTTCGGAGCTCTTTTCTGTAAAATCCACAAGGAGAGGTTAAAATCATTGCCAAGTGCTGTGGAATTTGTTAAAATAAGATGTTAAGATATGCACTTCTGTTAAGAAGTTTTGATAAATTCGAAAGGCGGTCATAAAATGAGCCAGTATTCTGTTCCTTTGAAAAAAATCGTGGAAGAATTGGGGATCACAGTTCTTCGCAAGTCCTCCGACTTTGATACCAGAGTGATCACCAGTGCCAATGTTGACCGTCCCGCACTGCAGCTGGCAGGCGTTTACAATTATTTCGACCCTGCGCGTCTGCAGGTGATCGGCCGCGTGGAAAGTACTTTTCTGGAATCTTTGACAGAGGACCAGCGCAGAAAGAGTTTCAACAAGTTCATGAGCTACGATATTCATGGCATTATTATCTGCCATGACTGTCAGCCGTTCCCGGAATGTCTGGAAATGGCGGAAAAATACGACCGCAACGTCATGATCGTGGAAGACGATACCGCTGCATTCATGGCTGACTTGATCGATACCTTGACAGAATATCTGGCACCCCGCGTCACCATCCACGGCGTATTGGTGGAGATCTTCGGCGAAGGCGTTCTCATCAAGGGCGATTCCGGTGCTGGTAAATCCGAAACTGCACTGGCGCTGATCTCTCAGGGCCATCGTCTGGTGGCTGACGACGCAGTGGAGATCAAGCGTCTGTCCAAGAAACGTTTGCAGGGGAATGCCCCTGAGCTGATCCGTTACTATATGGAACTGCGCGGTATCGGTATTATCAACGCAAGAGATGTTTACGGTGCAAGAGCAGTAAAGCCCAGCGCCAACATTGACCTCATCATCAATCTGGAATACTGGGATGAAACCAAGTTCTATGACCGGCTTGGCCTGGACACGGAGTATGAGGACATTATGGGTGTGAAGGTGCCCTGTCTGACGATTCCTGTACGTCCCGGTCGTAACCTTGGTATCATCATTGAGCTGGCCACCATGAACAATCGTATGAAGAAGATGGGCCAGAATGCGGCCCAGAATCTGGAAGACGAAATGTCCCGTCTGGCAGGTATGTAATTTATTGAGTCAGGAGTATATCAATTATGATCGACTATACGCGTTTGGGAGCACAGCTGAAGCAGCGGTTCCCGGAGCTGGATCTGCGGGAACAGGAACCCATGAACCGCCACACCACTTTCCGTGTGGGCGGCAGGGTCAGCCTGTTCATCCGTCCTACGACGGTGGAGGAGATCCTAGGCATCTGCAATATTCTGAAAGCGGAGGGAATCCGACCGTTTCTCATGGGAAGAGGCAGCAATCTGCTGGTGTCCGATGAGGACTTGGAAGGCGTTGTGATCCAGCTGGCTGAGAACTTCAGTGATATCCGCACAGAGGACAGCAACACGTTGTATGCGCAGGCTGGCACCACCCTCGTGAAGCTGGCGCAGACGGCACAGAGCATGGGATTGACCGGGCTGGAGTTTGCCGGGGGAATTCCGGGGGCACTGGGCGGTGGAGTCAGCATGAATGCCGGAGCCTATGGCGGAGAGCTGAAGGATGTTATTGTGGATGTGGATTATCTGAATGAAGATTTGGAGCTGTGCTCTGCTTCAGTGGATGAGTGTGCATTCCGTTACCGTGGCAGTCTTTTCTCCGATACAGGGAAAATCGTGCTGGGTGCCCGTCTGATGCTGCTTTCCTCTACGGAGGAAGCTGTCAAGGCCCGGATGGATGAGCTGAAAGCCAAGCGCATCAAGAGCCAGCCGCTGGAATATCCCAGTGCAGGCAGTACGTTTAAGCGCCCGGTGGGCGGCTATGCTGCAGCCATGATCGACGAAGCAGGTCTGAAAGGCTATGCTGTCGGCGGTGCACAGGTATCTGAAAAGCACGCAGGCTTTGTGATCAACAGAGGTGGTGCCACATTTGACGACGTACTGGAGCTGATGGCACACATTCAGAAAACGGTCAGGGAAAAGACCGGAATTATGTTGGAGCCGGAAGTGAAAATCGTCCGCTCCCTGATATAAGAGACAAAGAGAAAAGGAGGCATCTGCCTTGGAACTGATCATCATTACAGGTTTGTCCGGTGCGGGCAAGAGCCGTGCGGCTGCTGCACTGGAAGATATGGGCGTTTACTGCGTGGACAATATGCCCGTGCAGCTGCTGCCCCAACTGGCAGATGTATTCCGCAACATGGAATCGCAATATCCCCGCGTAGCACTGGTGACAGACATCCGCGCATGGGGGGACGCCAGTGAACTGCTGTATGTTTTGGAAGAACTGCGCAGTCAGGGACTGCAGATCCGTGTGCTGTATCTGCATGCGGATATGCATACACTGGTTAAGCGCTATAAGGAGACCCGCCGCCGGCATCCGCTGGAGTCTAATACGGTGTCTTTGGAAGCGGCGATCCGCAGAGAAATGCAGATCCTGGAGCCCATTCGTGGTCTGGCAGAAGATGTGATCAACACCAGCAATACGACGCTGGGAGGACTGAAAGAAAAAATCGAAGGAGTATTTGGATGCGATGCGGGAAAGCGCAGTATTGCTGTGAATGTGATTTCCTTTGGCTTCAAATACGGTGCGCCGCTGGAGGCGGATCTGGTATTTGATGTGCGTTTCCTGCCCAATCCCTATTACATAGAAGAGCTGCGGCACCAGACCGGTCTGGATGATGCAGTATATGAATATGTGTTCCGCGAAGGAAAAGCGGTGACCTTCCTTGAAAAGCTCATTGATATGCTGCTGTTCCTGCTGCCGGAGTATGAAAAGGAAGGAAAGTACTCACTGACGATAGCCATTGGCTGTACCGGTGGTCAGCACCGCAGCGTGTCGATCGCCAGAGCACTCCATGAGTATCTGAAGCAAAAGGGTGTGACGACCCGAATCGAGCACCGCAACATCGACGGTGACACAAAGGTAAGATAAATTCGATTGAATTCCGTAGGAGCTGAAGCCAAAATGTTCCTGCGAAGCAAGTGATTCAATGATTGCAAGGGAAATTGAACTTATGTCATTTTCATCGGAAGTAAAAGGGGAACTGTGTAAGCACGGCGTGCAGAAGCACTGTTGTGCGGTGGCAGAGTGCTACGGTGCACTGATGTACTGCAACACATTCCGCCCCAATGAAATCAAGTTTGTAACGGCCAGCCGGGAATTTTCTGCCCGGCTGCCGAAGCTGTTTAAAAAAGCATTTAATCTGGAGTTTGACCGCATTAGTGATGGCGGTGAAAGTGGAAAAGGCATCCTTCAGATCATACAGCGGGAGAAGCTGGAAAAAATCTTTGATGCCTTTGGCGCGGATATCGACAACACTCCGGTACACCATGTAAATCTGGCTGTGCTGGAGGAGACCTGCTGCAAGGTCAGCTTTATCCGAGGTGCCTTTCTGGCAGGCGGCAGTGTCACTGATCCGGAAAAACGCTATCACATGGAGCTGGTTACCAGCCACTATAATGTCAGCCGTGAGACGTATGCCCTGCTGTTGGAGCTGGGCTTTGCACCGAAGGAAACCGTCCGCAGCGGAAATCATGTGTTGTACTTCAAAAAAGCAGATCACATTTCCGAACTGCTGAGTACCATCGGTGCCACCAATGCAGGCATGGGGATTTTAAACGCAAAAATCGAAAAGTCTATGAGCAATACGGTCAACCGCAAGCTCAACTGTGACTTTGCCAATGCAGATAAAGTGGTAGCCGCGGCCCAGGAGCAAATGGCTGCCATCAAGAAGATTGAACAGGCCATCGGAATTTTCAATCTTCCGGAACCCTTGCAGCAGGCAGCCTTTTTGCGCATTGCCAATCCGGAGGCAAGTCTTTCCGATTTGGCGCTGCTGTCTGATCCTAAGGTGACAAAAAGCTGCCTGAACCACAGACTGAAGAAACTGGTTGCTTATGCAGCCACATTGGATTGAGGAGAACGGTATGTCCTTCACACATTTACATGTGCATAGCGAATATTCCCTGTTGGACGGCGCCTGTCGGATCGAGGAGGTCATTTCCCGTGCCAAGGAGTTGGGACAAACTGCCCTTGCCATCACCGACCACGGCGTCATGTATGGTGCAGTGGCTTTTTTCAAGGAAGCGGAAAAGCAGGGCATCAAGCCAATCATTGGCTGTGAGGTGTATGTGGCGCCCCGCGGCAGACAGAACCGTGTTCATGGTGTCGATAATGAATACACCCACCTGATTTTGCTGTGCAAAAATGAGGTGGGCTATCATAATTTATGTTATATCGTCAGCGATGCTTATACCGAAGGTTTTTATGTCCGTCCCCGTACGGACTGGCAGACCATTGAAACCCATAGTGATGGCTTGATCTGCCTGAGCGGCTGTGTCGCCGGGGAGATCCCCCAGAAGATCATCAGCGGCGACTACAAGGGTGCCAAAGAGCGGGCTGTGTGGCTGCGGGAGCTGTTCGGAGAGGATTTCTATCTGGAAATTCAGGACCATGGCATTGAAGAAGAACGTCAGGCTCTGGCGGGGATTTTGAAGATCCATGAGGAGACCGGCATCCCACTGGTTGCCACCAACGACGCGCATTATACCAATCCCGAAGACTGGTACTATCAGGATGTTTTGCTGTGCATACAGACCGGTAAGACCATGAACGATGCTGACCGTATGCGCATGGGAACAAAGGAACTGTACCTGAAGTCCGAAGCGGAAATGCGGCACCTGTTCCCTCAGTACCCTGAGGCAATCGACAATACACAGAAAATCGTAGACCGCTGCAATTTTTCCTTTGAGTTCGGTCATTATCATCTGCCCAAGTTCCCACTGCCGGACGGCAGGACGGATGCCTATGAATACCTCATGGAGCTGTGCGACAAGGGCTTTGCAGTCCGGTACACCTCCGACCGGGAGGATGTCCGTGGGCAGCTGAAATATGAACAGGAAATGATCGCGAAGATGGGCTTTGTGGATTACTTCCTAATCGTGCAGGACTATATCAACTGGGCGAAAGAGCAGGGGATCCCTGTAGGCCCCGGCCGCGGCAGTGCTGCGGGCAGCGTTGTTTCTTACTGTCTGGGTATCACAGATGTGGACCCCATCAAATACAACCTCTACTTTGAACGTTTCCTGAATCCCGAGCGTGTCTCCATGCCGGATATTGACGTGGACTTCTGCGTCAATCGCCGCGGGGAGGTCATTGACTATGTCAACCGCAAGTACGGCCATGACCATGTGGCACAGATCGTCACCTTCGGTACCATGGCGGCCAAGGGTGCTGTGCGTGATACGGGTCGTGCACTGAATATCAGTTATGCGGAAACAGCTGCGGTGTCCAAGCAGATCCCGCAGGCATTGAATATCACCATTGACGAAGCACTGCAGGTATCCAAACCCCTGCGGGAACTATATGAGTCTGACCCAACGGTGAAGAACCTCATTGACACTGCCAAGCGCGTGGAGGGCATGCCTCGCCATGCGTCCACCCATGCTGCGGGTGTGGTCATCACGGAACAGCCGGTTTACAAATATGTACCGCTGGCGAAGAATGATGAATCCATCGTCTGCCAATTCCCCATGACCACGCTGGAAGAGCTGGGGTTGCTGAAAATGGACTTTTTGGGGCTGCGCAACCTGACCATTCTGGATGATGCGATCAAGATGGTGCGGAAAGACTACCCTGATTTTGACATCGAAACAATTCCAGAAGATGACAAAGCGACGTTCAATATGCTCTCCCACGGCAAAACCATGGGTGTGTTCCAGATGGAAAGCGCGGGTATCACCGGTGTCTGCACAGGCTTGAAGCCCAAGAGCATTGAAGATATTACGGCGATCATCGCACTGTACCGTCCGGGGCCTATGGACTCCATTCCTCGGTTCCTGAAGTGCAGTGCCCACCCTGAAGAAGTAACTTACAAGCACGAGCTGCTCAAGCCGATTCTGGAAGTTACCTACGGCTGCATCGTTTATCAGGAACAGGTCATTGACATCTTCCGCAAGCTGGCGGGCTTCTCCCTTGGACAAGCAGACATGATCCGCCGCGCCATGTCCAAGAAAAAAGAAAAGGAGATCAAGAAGGAACGCGAAGCCTTTGTACACGGCGATCCTTCCAGAAATATTGCCGGCTGCGTGGCCAACGGTGTTCCGGAAAAGATTGCCAACGAGATTTACGACGAAATTCTGGACTTTGCCAGCTATGCCTTCAACAAAGCCCATGCGGTATCCTATGCCATTGTGACCTACCGCACGGCTTATATGAAGTGCCATTACCCCCAGCAGTACATGGCAGCACTGCTGACCAG
The DNA here is from genome assembly GCA_017938835.1 of Oscillospiraceae bacterium. Classification (GTDB taxonomy): domain Bacteria; phylum Bacillota; class Clostridia; order Oscillospirales; family Oscillospiraceae; genus HGM13010. The sequence continues at coordinate 22,990 of JAGBAT010000095.1, forward strand.
TGTGCTGGATAATACCACCAAGGTTGCCGAGTACATTGCCGAGTGCAAGGATATGGGGATTCGCCTGCTGCCGCCGGATGTGAATAAGTCCGATGCGGACTTTACCGTTGACGGCAAAGACCTGCGCTTTGGTCTGGTGGCCATCAAGAACATCGGCTGGGGCTTTATCAACCAGCTGATGGAAAACCGTAAGCTGGAAGGGCCGTTCCGCAGCTTTGATGATTTCTGCATGCGAATGACCGGCCGGGAACTGAATAAGCGCGCCGTGGAAAGCCTGATCCGTGCCGGAGCTTTTGACTCTTTGGGATACAACCGCAAGCAGCTGATGCTGGTCAGCAGCAGGGTAGTGGACGATGCGCAGGCGGCTCTGCGTGATAATATCGCAGGTCAGCTGGATCTGTTTGGCAGCTTCGGTGACGATGATAATGCAGCGCCTGTCATGCAGCGCCACGAAATGCCTGATGTTCCGGAGTTCTCCCGGGCTGAACTTATGGCCATGGAGCGCGAGACGACTGGCTTGTATTTGTCCGGACACCCTATGGACGAGTACCGGGAGCAGGTGCGCAGGGCAGGGGCAGTGTCTATTGGCGCCATCATCAGCGATTTTGAACAGGAGGACGGGCCCACGCACTTTTCCGACAATCAGCCGGTGGTCATTGCAGGCGTGGTGGCTTCCAGTCGTACCCGTACCACAAAGAACAACAGCCTTATGTCCTACATCAATCTGGAAGATGACACCGGTATGATCGAGCTGCTGGCCTTCCAGCGGGCATTGGATACCGGCGGCGGATATATTAAAGACAATGCGCCCCTTCTCATCAAGGGGAAGATCTCCCTCCGTGATGAAAAGGAACCTCAGATTATGGTGGATTCCATCCGACCAATTTCCGATGCACAGGAGATGGAGTATCGTCAGGAAAAGAATCGGAAGAAAAAGCTGTGGCTGAAGCTCAACAGCACAGACAAGGAGGCCATTGCCCACGTGGAGCTGCTGCTGAAAATGTTCCCCGGCGATGAGCAGATCATATTGTATTTTGAGGACACCAAGAAGCGCATGGCGGCTCCCTGCATCGTGCATGAGGCATTGATCGCCGAACTGCAGGAGCTGTACGGTGAAGAGCGGGTAGCAGTGAAGTAAGACAAAGAGGAGAACTTGTCTCATTGACTTTTCTTTGTATTAGTGCTAAACTGCTACACTGAATAGAGTTAAGCTGAAAATCGGCTTACTATACCATTTTTTGGAAGATTTTCCCGCGTTTTGGGCCTTCCTGTGAATTTTAAAGGAGTGTGTAAATCCTAAATGGACGATGGCAGTCGATTGTCATGGATCATTATTTTTGTGCTGTACCTGTTTATGGCGTACTTCGCCATTGCGGAAACGGCCTTTGCGTCTGTGAGCAAAATCAAGATTCGTACCGCCTTGGAGCGCGATGATTCCAGAGCAGAAAAAGCAATGCGTGTTCTGGATGACTTTGACCGCGCAGTTACCACCGTACTGATCGGAACCAACATTACGCATCTGGCAGTGGCCTCGATCGTCACAGTGCTTGTAACAAGAGAATTTGGCTTGTCCTTTGTTGCACTGGGCACCATTATTACCACGCTGGCAGTGTTCTTCTTCGGGGAAATGCTGCCCAAGAGCATCGCTAAGCGATACAGCGAACCCCTGGCTCTGACATGTGCATCCAGTCTGCTGATGTTCATGCGTCTGTTTACCCCGATCTCATTCCTGCTGACCAAAATCGGTCAGTTTGCAGCCGGACTTTCCGGCGGCGAGGAGGAAGTGTCGGTCACAGAAGATGAGCTGTATGATATTATTGAGGATATGGCTGACGAAGGTTCTCTGGATGAAGAACAGAGCGAATTGATCAGTTCTGCACTGGAATTTGGTGACATCACCGTGGAAAGCATCCTTACTTCCCGTGTGGATATGGATGCGCTGGAGGTTTCCACTCCCCCTGAAAAGATCGTGGAATTCCTGCTCAGTCACCGTCATAGCCGCTACCCCGTTTACGAGGGGACAACGGACCATATTGTAGGCACTTTGCAGATGCGCAAGTATCTCAAGGCCTACCGCAAAGACAAACACCCCGATCTGCGCAGCATGATCGATACACCGTTTTTTGTGCATTACAGCATGTCTGTGGATGATTTGCTGCGGGAGATGAACGCCAAGAAGGTGTCCATCGCCATTGTTCTGGATGACTTTGGCGGCACCTACGGCATCACTACCGCCGAAGACGCTCTGGAAGAGCTGGTGGGTGAGATTTGGGACGAAGAAGACATTATTGTAGAAGACTTTAAACAGGTGGAAGAACACAAGTACCTTGCAAGCGCAGACCTGACCGTTGGCGACATTTTCCAGTATATGGATATGGAGATCGACGACGAGGATGAGGATCTGGAATATAAGCGTGCAAGTGAATGGGCGTTCGAACACTTTACGCATATCCCCACCGTGGGCGAAACATTTACATACGAGGACATCACTGTGATGGTTTCCCGTATGAAGCTCAACCGTATTGAGCAGCTGCTGATCACGGTTCAGGACAGCAGGGGAGGTGAAGACGCATGATTTCTCCCTTGTATTTTGTGGCAGTCATTGTTTTGATTGCCCTGTCTGCGTTCTTCTCTGCTTCTGAAATGAGCTTTTCCTCTACCAACAAGCTCCGTTTGGAGAACATGGCAGATGATGAAGTGAAGGGTGCAGCGCTGGCTCTGCAGATTGCGGAAAAATTTGACGATGCCCTGTCCGCGATTCTGATCGGCAATAACCTTGTGAATATCGCAATGAGCTCTATCGGCTCTGTCATGGCGATTTTGATCGCTGGGGAAGAATGGACTTGGGTCGCAACTCTGGTCATCACCGTACTG
>JAGBAT010000012.1 GCA_017938835.1 Oscillospiraceae bacterium
ACGGAGCATTTTGACAGAAACGTCCCTGCGGGACGAATTGAAATAATCAAGGAACCATTGCAATTCATTTTGCGATGGTTCCTTTTGGATTTTGCCCCCTGAAACCAGACAGCAGTACCTGTCACAGCTTCTTACATAATTCTTTCCAATACCCCTGTCAGGATCAGCATCAGACAGAAGCCCGCCAGCACACCGTATGTTCCTGCGCTGCCGCTGCCTTCCCCATGGGTGTCAGGCACAATATTATCCACGATCACAAACAGCATCGTCCCCGCTGCAAAAGCCAGCAGCAATGGCAGTGCCGCGGTGGTCATTTGTACCGCACAGTAGCCAAGAACCAGACCCAGGATCTCCATCCCTCCGCCGGCCGCCGCAGCCAGAAAGCCCTTTCTGCGTTCTGCCCCGGTCTGTGCCATCGCCGGCATGATGATCATGGCCTCCGGAATGTTCTGGATGGCGATGCCTCCGCACACCAGAATGGTGTCGGTCACTTCGCCCGTACCAAAGCTGACCCCCGCCGCCATCCCTTCCGGGAAATGATGTATGGCAATGGCCAGCACAAACATGGCATTGCGCAGCTGCTTTGAACTGCATTCCAGTTCCAGCCGATGCAGCAGCTTCGGAGCCGCACGGTTCATGCTGTCCAGAAACACACCGCCCAGCACGATACCCACGCAGGCAGGCAGCGGGTTGCCGCCGCTCAGCTCCACGGAAGGCATCACAAGCCCCTGAATGGCTGCGCACAGCATGATGCCTGCCGCGCCGCAGCTGATCACATCACTGAGTTTCTGCGGTACTTTATCCAGCAGGCACCCCAGCGCACTGCCCAGTGCCGTAGCCATCCCGATACTGACCGCTGCAAACAGCACTGCTTCCAACTCCCCCACCTCACAAAACAAAAAATTACGAGCTGCCACCGTAGTGACAGCTCGTAATAATATATGCTTTTGGAAAGCGGCAGGTGCTTATGCGTGCCAGATATCCTTCTTGTATTCGCGGATCGCACGGTCAGCAGCGAAGATGCCGGATTCTGCAATGTTCACCAGAGACATTGCGGAGCGCTTCTTCACATCTGCCATAGTTTCGTACAGACGGTCGGAGCAGTCGATGTAGCTGTCAAAGTCAGCCAGCAGCATGTAGGTGTCGCCGCCATACAGCAGAGAGTTTGCCAGATCGGAGTAGCTCTTGCCGTCGGAGAAGCCTACGTTCATCTGGTGGATGACAGCCTTCAGACGTTCGCTCTTGTTGTATACTTCCAGAGGATTGTAGTGAGGACGCAGTGCTTCCACTTCTTCGGTCTTCAGGCCGAACAGGAACATGTTGTCGTCGCCCAGACGTTCGTACATTTCAACGTTTGCGCCGTCCAGAGTACCAATGGTCAGAGCACCGTTCATCATCAGCTTCATGTTGCCGGTACCGGATGCTTCCTTACCTGCGGTGGAGATCTGTTCGGAGATCTGAGCAGCGGGCATCAGGCGTTCAGCAGCGGAAACACGGTAGTTTTCCAGGAAGAATACCTGCAGCTTACCCTTGCACAGAGGATCGTTGTTGACGTCCTTTGCCAGAGAGCAGATCAGTTCGATGATGCGCTTTGCCACTGCATAGCCTGCAGCTGCCTTTGCTGCGAACACGAAGGTGCGGGGAACAAAGGGAGCATTGGGATTTTCGTGGATCCACTTGCGCAGGTGAATGATGCGCATTGCGCACAGCAGCTGGCGCTTGTACTCGTGCAGACGCTTTGCCTGTACGTTCAGGACTGCACCGGGATCCATCAGGAAGTCAGGCTGCTGACGCTGAGCGAACTGAGCGAACTTGACCTTGTTTTCATACTTGATGGCTTCCAGACGTTCCAGAACGGCAGCATCGCCGGTGAACTTCTTCAGTTCCTGCAGCTGTTCAGGCTCGGTCAGGTAACCGTCGCCGATCAGATCAGTGATCAGACCGTGCAGGCCGGGGTTGACCTGTGCCAGCCAGCGGCGGTGGTCGATGCCGTTGGTCACGTAGGTAAACATATCGGGCTTCTTGGAGCACACATCGCGGAACAGGTCACGCTTCAGGATGTCGCCGTGCAGGCCGGATACGCCGTTGACCTTGTAGCATGCGGACAGGCACATATTTGCCATGTGAACCTGGCCGTTGAAGATGATGGAGTTGCGGTTGGTCGCATCGCTTTCGCCGAACCAGCCAACCAGAGTGCCTCTCCAGCGCTTGTTGATTTCGCAGATAATCTCCCAGATACGGGGCAGAACACGCTGGATCAGATCCTGAGGCCACTTTTCCAGAGCTTCGCTCATGATGGTGTGGTTGGTGTAGGCAACGGAGCGGGTCACCAGATCCCATGCTTCGTTCCAGCCCATGCCGTGTTCGTCCATGAACAGACGCATCAGTTCGGGGATGATCAGGGTGGGGTGGGTGTCATTGATCTGAATCACGTGCTTTTCAGGGAAGTTTCTCAAACCGCCCCACTTCTTCAGGTGGTCGCGGACGATGGTCTGTGCGGTTGCAGATACAAAGAAGTACTGCTGCTTCAGACGCAGAGTCTTGCCTTCGATGTGGTCGTCAGCAGGATACAGGATCTTGGTGATAACTTCTGCCATGGTACGTTCTTCCATAGACTTGACGTAAGCACCGGTGGAGAACAGGTACATGTCCAGATCCTTGGGGCTCTTGGCGTCCCACAGACGCAGGGTGTTGACCTGATTGCCGTTGTAGCCTGCGATCAGCATATCGCGGGGAACTGCGATAACGGACTGGTAACCTTCGTGAACTGCGGTGTACTTGCCGTTTTCATCCCATTTGGGGCTGATGTAGCCGCCGAAGCGAACTTCGACTTCTTCATCATGGTGAGGTACCAGCCAGCCTTCCAGGCCGGGACCCCAGTTGTCAGCAACTTCGGTCTGCTTGCCATCGCGAATCAACTGCTTAAAGATGCCCAGCTCGTAGCAGATGGAGTAACCGGCTGCATTGATGCCTTCGGATGCCATGGAGTCCATGTAGCAAGCGGCCAGTCTGCCCAGACCGCCGTTACCCAGACCTGCGTCGGGTTCAGCTTCGAAGATATCGCCGGACTGGAAGCCCATTTCCTCCAGTGCAGCAGTCAGTGCTTCACCGCAGCCCAGATTGTATGCGTTCTTCATCAGAGAACGGCCAATCAGGAATTCCATGGACATGTAGTGAACCATCTTGCCATCGGTGTTCTGGGACTCAGAAACCTTCAGACGGCTCATCAGCTCACGAATGACCATAGCGCATGCCTGGAATACCTGTTCGTTGGATGCGGTTTCGCTGGTCACTGCAAAGTAAGCACACAGCTTATCTTCGATGGCACTGCGCATCTCATTTACAGAGATTTCACTCAATTTCATACTTTTTCCTCCGAATATAAATTGTTGGGAGCAAAGAACGACACGGCACCGCAAAAGCAGCGCCGTGTTGCGCGTTCTTAATTGCGAGAAGATCAGGTGGTGTATGCTCTGGGGATCACCACGGGAATGTTGTCGCTGCCAACCAGCTCCTTGGAGGTTTCCACACGGGCGTACTTATCGGAAATGACGTACTTCAAAGTGACATTGTCACCAATGTAGGTGTCACGCATGATGATGCAGTTTTCCAGATAAGAACCCTTGCCGACGTGTACGCCGGGAGCCAGAATGCAGTTTTTCACAACACCTTCGATATAGCAGCCGTCGGATACCAGACTGTTGATGACCTGAGACTCTTCAGAGTAGTAGGTGGAGACGTCTGCTCTGTCTTTTGTGAGAACGGGGCGTTCTACCGGGAACAGGGACTTTCTATGCTCTCTGCACAGCATATCCATGTTTGCCTTCATATAGTCGGCAATGGAGTTGATCTGCTTGGTGTAGCCATCGTGGAGATATACATGTACCTTGCCGCCGCGCTTCAGGTATTCGCGGATACCGTCAGCATGGAAGCTGTAGCGCATGTGGGCTGCGGAGAAGTCCAGCATTTCCAGCAGAACTTCCTTGTTCACCACGTAAACTTCCAGATCAGCAACACCGGCAACAGTGCTGCCTGCGCGCTGATACAGGGTTTCAACCACATTGCCCTGTTCATCGGTAGTATACTTATGACATTCGCCGTTGTCAACATTTTCCGCACAGACAACGGTCACGCCGGCGCCGGATGCCACATGTGCCTTGAACACTGCGTCCAGATCAATGTTGATGGCCAGATTGCCGGGCATGATCACAATATTATTTTCCTTCATACGGCGCAGATAGGGTTCTGCAGCCAGCAGAGCTTCCAGCAGACCGCTGTAAGCGCCCTTGTTGCCGCCCATACCAAAGGGAGGCAGCAGGCTCAGGCCGCCGCTCTTTTTGGACATGTCCCAGTCCTTGCCGCTGCCGATATGATCCATCAGGGACTGATAGTCCTTCTGCATGACGACGTCAACGTTGTGTATGCCGGCTGCCTTCATGTTGGACAGAGCAAAGTCCACCAGACGGTAACGACCGGCAAAGGTCAGAGCAGAAGCAGTTCTGCCTTCAACCAGAGCTCCCAGTTCGGGGGAGCCGCGATAAGCACTGATAATACCGTGAAGATCGATCATATTACTTTCCCTCCACACTTTCATAAATCATGGCGCCTGCAGGAATGACTGCGCCTTCACCGATGGTGATGTTGGGACCGCAGGTAGCTACGCCCCATTCTTCGCTGCCATCGGGCTGCGTGCCTACATGTGCACCGGCTTCGATCACGGTGTTCTCACCAACGATCGCATATTCTACCACTGCACCGGGGCCGATCTTTGCGCCGGGCATCAGCACACTGTATGTAACCAGAGCGCCTTCGCCGACAGCGCAGGAGTTGGACAGGACAGAGTTTTCAACCTTGCCTTCCACTTCACAGCCTTCGGTGATGATGGAGTGATTGACCTCTGCATTCTCACCTACCCAGTGGGGAGGACGGACAGCAGTGCGGCTGCGGATGGGCCACTCTTCGTCGAACAGATTGATCAGGTCAGGAGACAGCATATCCATGTTTGCATCCCACAAGCTGGTGATGGTACCAACGTCACGCCAGTAGCCTTCAAAGCGGTAGGGCCACATCTTTTCGCCGGCCCGCAGCATGTTGGGAATGACGTTCTTGCCGAAGTCCTTGGAGGAGTTGGGGTCTGCTTCGTCTTCGATCAGGTACTTCTTCAGCTTTTCATAGTTGAAGATGTAGATACCCATGGAAGCCAGATCGGACTTGGGATGGGCAGGCTTTTCTTCAAAGTCGTTGATGTAGCCGTCTTCGCCTACATTCATAATGCCCAGTCGAGTTGCTTCTTCCATGGAAACCTGCTGAACTGCGATGGTCAGCGCTGCATCCTTTTCCAGATGTTCACGCAGCATGTCAGCGTAGTCCATCTTGTAAACGTGGTCCCCGGACAGGATCAACACGTTTTCGGGGTTGTAATTTTCCATGAACTCGATGTTCTGGTAAATCGCATTTGCAGTGCCTGCGAACCAGTTGCCCTTTTCACCTTCGACCATGTAAGGAGGCAGAATATAAACGCCGCCGTCGGAGCTGTCCAGATCCCAGGGCTGACCGTTGCCGATGTAGCTGTTGAGCATCAGGGGCTTGTACTGGGTCAGGACACCTACGGTGTCAATACCGGAATTGGCGCAGTTGGACAGAGGGAAGTCGATGATTCTGTACTTACCGCCAAAGGGGACATTGGGTTTTGCAACGTTGCGTGTCAGAGCATACAGTCTGGAGCCCTGACCACCGGCAAGAAGCATTGCTATACAGGTTTTTTTCACGTGTCTCACTACCTTTTTTGTTAGTTTTTCGTTATTCCCTTTAGGTCATATCCGAAGCCCTAAAATATTTTTCTTATTCTATATATGAAACAGTCAATTGTAGCGATTCATCGCCTGCTCCGGTCCGTCTTTCATGTAGACTGCACAGGCTTCTGCCGCCTTTGCTGCTGTTTCTTCAATGAGTTTCAGTTCTGACTGCGGTACACTCCCAATGACCCAGTCAATCCTTTCATCGCCGTCACCGGCAGGAGCCGGAGCTCCCACACCAATACGGATCCGGGGAAATTCATCCGTCCCCAGATGGGCGATGATGTTTTTCAGGCCGTTATGCCCGCCCGCAGACCCCTTTCTGCGGATGCGCATCTTCCCTGCCGCAAGACTCATTTCATCCGACACAACGATAATATGAGAGGGGTCGATCTTATAAAACCGGGCCGCCTCCCCCACTGCCTCACCGGACAGATTCATATAGGTCTGTGGCTTCATGAGCAGGGCAGTCTCACCGCCGATCTGGCAGATGGCGGTGAGCGCCTTGAATTTCAGTTTGTTGATCTTTACGCCATATTCCCGCTCCATGGCATCGGCTGCCATGAACCCTGCATTGTGGCGGGTCTTGGCATATTTGGTGCCGGGGTTCCCCAGACACACAATGAGCCATGCGGGTTTCTGACTGGTTCCAAACAACTTAATGCTTCCTTTCGATCAGTCGAACAGAACAGAGATGGAAGATTCTTCGTAGATCTTGTCGATGGCTGCTGCAAACAGGGGAGCAACAGACAGATACTTGATCTTGTCACACTGAGGCTTGTCAGCGGGATAAGGAATGGTATCCAGGAACAGCATTTCTTCAATGACGCTGTCATTGATGCGGTCAATAGCAGGCCCGGACAGAACACCGTGGCTTGCACATGCAACAACAGAGGTAGCTCCGCCGATTTCCACCAGAGCCTTGGCAGCGTTGCACAGAGAGCCTGCGGTATCGACCATATCGTCCAGCAGAATGACCTTCTTGCCGCGAACATCGCCGATGATGTTCATAACTTCAGAGTGGTTTGCCTTTTCACGGCGCTTGTCAACGATGGCCATGTTCAAACCCAGCTTGTGGGAGAAGTTTCTTGCGCGGGCAACAGAGCCTACGTCAGGAGAAACGACCATGTACTCTTCGTTGCCATAGCCGACGGTGTCAAGATAATGCTTTGCGAAAATGGGTGCGCCCTTCAGATTATCCAGAGGAATATCGAAGAAGCCCTGGATCTGGTCAGCGTGCAGGTCCATGGTCAGGACACGGTCTGCACCTGCAGAGGTGATCAGGTTTGCTACGAGTTTTGCGGAGATGGGGTCGCGTGCCTTTGCCTTACGGTCCTGTCTGGCATAACCGAAGTAAGGAATAACAGCGGTAATACGACCGGCAGATGCTCTGCGCATTGCGTCGATCATAACCAGCATTTCCATCAGGCTGTCGTTTACGGGCTTGCAGGTGGACTGAACAACGAATACGTCCTTGCCGCGAACGGGCTCCAGCAGAGAAATAGAGCACTCGCCGTCAGCAAACTGAGTTGCTTTCACGCCGCCCATTTCAACCCCTGCAATCTCGCAAATCTTCCTTGCCAGTTCGGGGTTGGAATTACCGGTAAACACTTTGACTTCTGTACCATGAGGTATCATGATAGCATATCCTCCCTGTAAAAAATATGGCTTACGCCTATTATATGTTCCGTACTATTATAACAAGTAATTTTGTGGAATGAAAGACATTAAACAGGTTTTTCCCAAAAAAATAAGTAAAAAAAACGCACGCAAACTTGTGGCAAAATTCGTCATTTACAACGAAGCCATCTTCGTATATAATATTATGAAGTGTAATTTACAAAAGAAAGTGGTTATCAAACATGATTGAATTTGAAGAATATAAAGTAAAACTCAACGGCCTGAAACCCACTCTGGATAATCTGGAAGGTGCACTGCATCTGGACCTGGCACGCAGAGAGATCGAAGAGCTGCAGCTGGCAAGCGAGCAGGACGGTTTCTGGAACAATGTGGAAAAGAGCCAGAAGGCCCAGAAGCGTCTGAAGGCCCTGCAGGCCAAGTGCGAACGCTATCAGGCACTGTGCACCGCATGGGACGACCTGTATACTCTGTGCGAAATGGCACTGGAGGAAGAGGATGCCTCCATGCTGGAAGAACTGAAAACCGAGTTCGATACCTTCTCTGCAAAGCTGGAAGACACCCGTCTGGAGACCCTGCTGACCGGCGAATACGACGCCAACAACGCCATTCTGACCTTCCACGCAGGCGCAGGCGGTACCGAAGCACAGGACTGGACGCAGATGCTTTACCGTATGTACACTCGCTGGGCAGAACGCCACGGCTATGCCGTCAAGGTCATGGACATGCTGGAAGGCGACGAAGCCGGCCTGAAGAGCGCCACCATCATGATCGAAGGTGAAAACGCCTACGGCTTCCTGAAGGGTGAAAACGGCGTACACCGTCTGGTGCGCATCTCCCCCTTTGACGCCTCCGGCCGCCGTCAGACCAGCTTCTCCGCACTGGAAGTTATGCCCGAAATGACCGAGGACAACAGCATTGAGATCCGCGAAGATGACATTGAAATGCAGGTGTTCCGCTCCTCCGGTGCAGGCGGTCAGAAGGTCAATAAGACTTCCTCCGCTGTTCGTCTGATCCACAAGCCCACGGGCATCGTAGTATCCAGTCAGGTGGAACGCTCTCAGTACCAGAACCGCGACAACTGTATGGCAATGCTGAAGGCAAAGCTGGCAGAGATCAAGGAACGGGAACATCTGGAACGCATCGAAGACATCAAGGGCGTACAGCAGAAGATCGAATGGGGCAGCCAGATCCGCTCCTACGTATTCATGCCCTACACGCTGGCAAAGGATCACCGCACCGGCTTTGAAAACGGCCAGATCAACAACGTCATGAACGGCGACATCGACGGCTTCATCAATGCTTACCTCGCAATGAA
>JAGBAT010000096.1 GCA_017938835.1 Oscillospiraceae bacterium
CACGGTTTCCGATCAGAGCGAGATACCGCTGAACATCATCAGAGACTTCCTCCTGTTCCAACAGCTCCAAATACCCGCTGATGGCAGTCAGAGGTGTGCGCAGATCATGTGAGATGTTGGTGACTGCTTCTTTCAGCTCACGATCCCCGCTCATGTATTGATGCCGCCGACTGCGCAAAACACGCAGCTCCCGGTTGATGGCAGCTGCCAGTCGGCGTATATGCCCGTCGCCGGTTGAAATTGAAATCAGTGTATTGGTATCTGCTGCAAGGCAATCGGATAGCGCCTCTGCGATCTCGTCCGCACTGTTTTGCAGCAGACGAATTTTTACCAGAAGCACAAGGATCACAAGCGCCAATATTCCAATCGTTCCGTACAACAGATCCATTTCAATCATTCCTTATTTTATATCCTTTTTTCGGAAACAGCCAAAGCCCACAGCGGTCAAAAGCCCGCTGAAGCCCACTGTCAGCCACGGCCACAGATGCAGCCGAGAGAAGTCCAGCTGATACATTTGCAGCAGCTGCCCAACCGGCAGCAGATCATAGAGAAATTGATAGACCTGACGGATTGTTCCTTCCAAATAGTAGGGGTTTGCCGTCAAATCCCGATACTCCACGGTGTTCGCCGTGACCACTCTGGTTCCATAAATCATTTCGGGTTCGTTTAAGGCAGAACCGAGATAGGATGCTCCGTAGGTCAGCGCCAGCATCAGCACCAATGCGCTGACCGCTGTGACGGGTTTGCTGGAGCAGTTCATGGTGATCAGGACGAACAGTGCGCTGTACTCCAACGTCAGCAGGCCGGCACAGGCCACGCTGCCGATGATATATTCCGCAGGCTGCGTGAACCAGCCAAACAGGAATGTCCCCACCGCCATGGTCAGCACACCATGAAGCAATACCACGACCACCGAGCTACAGGCCGCAGCAATGAGATTGGCAAAATAGATCGCCCCTCTGGTGTGTCCAACGACCAGTTTGTTGCGGATCGTACCATCCGAGTATTCGGTGCCTACGATGAGACTGATGCAAGCCGCCAATACGAATCCCATAAACTGATAGTAATTAAAAAATAAATCCTCCAAATGTAGTGGTGTATCCGAGGCCTGCACCACAGGACTGTAATTGGCGATACACAGATACACGGACATCACCGCGGTGAAGATCACTTCGATTTGGAAAACTCGGTTTCTCCACAGACGGGCAAGATTTGCAGATAACAGGTTTCTCATAGCCGGCACCTCATTTGATGTCGCGCCTACGGAAAGGGAGATATCCAAGCACGGTTGCGATTGTCAAGGTAACGGCAGACAGCCATGGCCACCGCAGGCACCGCTCAAAGCTCATATTGTTCATCTGAATGGCCTGTCCGGTGGGCAGCATGTCGTAGATGAACTCCATCACCTTGCGCGCGGTACCGCCGACGTAGGCGGGATTGGGAACCAGATCGCCGTACTGAACGCCGTCCATGGTGATGGTTACGCTGTCGTAGGTCATTTCCGCTTCCAGCAGTGCGCCTTCCATATAGGATGCAAGATACAAAATGCAAAGCATAAATATGCCAGCTGCAACTACGGAAATTGCCTTCTTGTGGATATTCATGGCAAAGCCAACACAAATCGCAGAGAAGACCATCGTGCACAGAATACAGCAGAGGATCAGAAATACAAGCTGCGTCTTTTCCAGCATGAATACTTTGAAGAAGTAATAACCCGTCACGCCGGAGAAAATCAGGATCCCGAAAAGAAGCAGAAGCGATGCAGCCATGCAGGTCAGGTAGTTGGCAAAGAAGATTTCTGTTCGTGTGTGCCCGACGATCAGCTTGTTGCGGATGGTATTCTCATCGAATTCCGTACCTAAGTGCAGGCTGATGAACGCTGCACACACAAATGCGATCATGGGAAAGAGATTGAACAGCACGTCCTCCACATAAATCGGGTCGCTGATATACCGAAGACTGGTCTGATAATTCAAGTAGCTGAAGATCACCGAACCAGCAGTCATGCCGAACATAGCAAGCCAGAAAACAATATCTTTCCGGAGCCGGGAAACGTTCGCAGATATCAGTTTAGTCATTGCTGCCACCCCCCACCAGGGAGATGAAGTAGCTTTCCAGACTTTCGTCCCGCTCCTGTACTGCGATCAGCTCGCAGCCCTCTTTTGCCAACGCCATGGTGAGCTGAGAAATATTAACCTTAGCGAAAATATCTGCTTCTGTCTGGGACAAAATTTTATAATCCAATCCCATACCATCCAGCACCCGCGCCAGTGCAATGGTGTTTGTCACTTCCACATGCAGGCACTTGCGGCAGGCAGCCTCCAGTTCTGTAGCACTCAGTTCCTTGACCATGCGGCCATTGTCGATGATGCCATAGTGGGTAGCAAGGCGGGACAGCTCATCCAGAATGTGGCTGGAGATCAGCACGGTGATCTGATGTTCACGGTTCAGTTTTAAAATCAGGTCCCGCATTTCAATGATGCCCTGAGGGTCAAGACCGTTGGTTGGCTCATCCAGCACCAGAAAATCAGGATCGCCTGCCAGTGCGATGGCGATACCTAGACGCTGCTTCATGCCCAGTGAAAAGTTCTTCGCCTTTTTCTTGCCGGTGTGTTCCAGCCCCACCATCTTTAGCAGTTCGTCAATGCCGGTAAAATCCGGCAGCCCAAGGATGCGGTACTGCTGTTTGAGATTATCTTCAGCAGTCATGTCCAGATAAATGGACGGTGTCTCCACCACAGCTCCCATGCGGCGGCGCGCTTTGACAATGTTCTTGTCAGTGTTGTTCATGCCATAAAGGGTAAAGCCGCCCTCCGTAGGCTCCTGCAGACCGCAGATGAGGCGGATGAGGGTAGTCTTGCCTGCGCCATTCTTACCCACAAAACCGTAAATGGCCCCCTTGGGTACGTGCATCGTCAGGCCGTTGAGGGCCTTGAAGTGTTTATACTGTTTGCCAAGGGCATTGGTAGTCAGAATATAATCCATAAAATTTCCTCCTTATCTTGATGACCGCAGTCTACACCCAAATGGTAAAGACCGCGGTCAAGAAAAGAGTCAAGATTTAGTAAAGATATGATAAGCAGTGCAATACAAATATCTTCTCCCTCTGGTCAGAAGGCTGAAGCAGACTTATTTTATTAAAAATCCTATTCCCCACACTGCTTCAATGGAATCCTTTCCACCGGCTTCCCGCAGTTTCCTCCGCAGGTTGGACACATGCTGCTTCAGAGAGCTTTCCGTACAATCGGGGGTGTCTTCTGCAATACGCTCCAAAATGACCGACTTGGCAATGACCTGTCCTGGATTGCGCATCAGCAGCTTCAGGATGGCATACTCGGTCTTGGTCAAACGTACTTCTGTCCCCGCTGCCGTAACTGTATGGGCCGCGGTATCCAGCGTCAGATCACCTACGCGAAGGACCTCGGCTACATCCTGCACTGCGGATTTCCGCAGCTGTACCCGAATACGCGCCAGCAATTCCCGCAGCGCAAAAGGCTTGGTTACATAGTCAGCGGCACCGCCTAAGAGCAGGTCTACCTTGTGCTCCACATCCACCTTTGCGCTGATGACAATGACGGGAATACCGCTGATCTTCGGCAGCACCGCTTCCCCGCTCAAGCCGGGCAGCATCAAATCCAGCAGTACAAGGTCGGGGCGGCAGGTGTCCAGCCGCAGTAAAGCTTCCGTGCCGGAATAGGCGCGGAGCACGCCGTAGCCCTCCTTGCGGAGCACTTCCTCCAGCATATCGCCGATGTGAATATCGTCGTCTATGATCAAGATCTTTTTCATACTGCATTTCCTTTAGTTCACAGGTACATAACCCGCTGCTTCAATGATACGACTGCCTCGCGCAGACAGAACCGCCTCCACCCATCTGGACGCAGGACTGTCCTCCGCTTCATCCCCACGGGTCACGATATAACCGTTGGTGTAAATGGGATAGGTACCATTTTTGATGGTTTCAATGGTCGGCTCCACGCCATCCACCGCCAACATTTTGATGGTCTCCTTCTTGTACATGGTGTTGACATAGTAAAAATAGGAATAGCCTATGGCAGTGTCCGCATTGTCATACTCCGCAATGGCATCAATGAGCTGCCCCATTTCCGCTTGAATCTGCTTCAAAGGCGGTTCCGAAATTTGTTTGTCCTGCATGACCAGAGACAGCATCGCGGTCTGACTGCCAGAACCGGTGGGGCGCTGATAAGGAATGATGGGTGCATCCTCCCCGCCCACCTGTGACCAGTTGGTGATCTCACCAGTATAGATGCGCTGAATCTCATCAAAGGTCAGTTCATCCACCGGATTTTCCGAATTGACGATGAACACAAAGGCAGAGCTTGTTGCCGGGATGATGTTCAGCTCCACTCCCTGCTGCGCTGCGTACGCCTTGTCCTCTTCGGAAATTTCAGCAGCAAAGATCACATCCACCTTACCGTCAATCAGATTGTGGTATACATCACTGGATCGTGTGGTGGTATATTCAAAATCGAGAGTGCTCTCCTCCACATTCAGAAAGTCCGCGGCAATGGCATCCACCAGCGGATGAATGGCCAGAGACGCATCTACTTTGGGATAATCTTCCATAGTGAACAGTGCTTCTTCTTTGACCGGGTCGTGCATTTCACTTGTGGCGCTTTGATACCAGAACACACAGCCCGCCACGACTGCGATCATAAACATGATCACAAGAAGTATCGTTCCTTTTTTCATTGCCTTGTCTCCTCACTCAAAAATCGCCAGCGCACTGCGGGGAAAGTCCCCCAGTGACATCGTCAGATACTGCATCTCGTCCCATCCGGCTATGTACACCCGCAGGCTGCTGCCTTCCAGCTCATACCGCAGTGTCTGTACTGCCAGTTCGGCATCCTCCATGGAATAGCCGTAGTAGCTCATCAGATCATATTTTATCTGCGCTTTGACTGCCGCTGCATGGTCGTACCCATCTGCAAATACGTCGTCAATGGTCAGCCGCGCCCCTGTCTGATAATTGTACAGCTGCTCGGTATTCCGTCTGGTGACCTGAACTTCGTGGCCGTCGATGTACTGATCGATGCCGCTGTACAGCACATGGTAGGTGTTGGTGCGATATTCGCTGACCAACGCCTGCAAATACTTGCTTTCAAACAGGTCTGCAGCCATTTCGTAGAGCATATACTCCTCATTGACCACTGCCGCACAAGAGGGAATATCTCTATTCTGCTCTGCATCGGTATATAGGCTCACAACAGGCTTTGCCAGAAGGATATACGCACGATCGGGGTTGGCTTCTGCCGTCTGACGGAGCGTCTCCATCTCAGCCAGAAGATGATCGTATACACTGTCATAATAAACCCCGAACTGTTCCACGGTCTCGGCAGGAATGGTATCGTCCGCATATTGCTCCATCATGGCCAGATCATACCAGAAATTATCAGCGGCAAAGCCAAATTCCCGTCTCTCATAGCCTTGCTGCATGTGGGCACAGGTGAAAATGCCGTCATAACCGATGCCGTCATTGGTAAACAGGCTCTCCTCGCTGAGGTACTTGTGGTAAACGGTGATCTCATCTGCAAAGTCCTTCATAGAAACAGTGGCAGCGTAATCCCCGTAGTACAGATAAATTTCTGCGGGCGTAAAGGCAAACGCCTTCTCCTCCGTTTCCAGATAGCCCTTGACGGTTTTGTACAGCTCCTGCTCATCGGGATAGCTGACAGGCTCATTGTATGTCTGATACAGATTGCCGCGGGTCACCGCATCGTAAAAAGCGGTGCGGACGATCTCCTGCAGGTCTGCCTGCCTGCCGAGAAGGTCTTCCAAGCGCAGCAGACTGCCATCATTCAAGTTAAAGTTCAGGTATATCTGATCATAGTGCATGGCATCGTCACCGGAAAACAGACCGATGCTCAGCACATTGGCAAAGCTGCCATAGGCCTGCCAGCTGAGATACCTGAGATTGGTGCCCATATCGGCATATTGGGTTTTCAGCCGTTCCACTTCGTCACAGATATGCGCATTGACAGCACCCTGTACCTCGCTGTTTTTCAGTCCGTCGATTTGGGGATATGCAATGCCCGCATCGCCCTTTTCTTCTCTGATCTCGTTGATGATCAGGTCATTCTGGTCGTAGGTGCCATACATGTCAATGCCCGCCTCCGCCGGAAGCGCATCCTCCGCCGCAGCCGCACGCAGGGCATACTGAATACAGCCATAGGTAACAGCAACCGCCAACACAGTAAATGCTGCCAGAACCAGTATCAGTTTCTTTCCTGTGCCTTTCACCCGTTCGCCCCCTTGTTTTCATTCTATTTCCAATTATAGCAAAAACCACCTCATCTGTATAGACGAGGTGGTTTGACATTTGTTCCGATTAAAACAGCTTCGCACCGACATACGCGAATTGTATGAAGTCAGATCACTTGCTCTTGACGTAGGGTTTGCCGTTTGCTGCAGGAACATGAGACTTGCCGACAAACAGAATCAGTACGATGACCGTGACCACATAGGGGATCATGGAGATCAGGTGAGAGCTGATAGGGCTGGTAGTACCCAGAATGACCTTCAGGCCGGTACACATACCGAACAGCAGACAACCCATCAGAGCACCCTGAGGCTTGAACTTGCCGAAGATGACCGCAGCAATTGCGATAAAGCCCTGGCCAACGATGGATGCAGGACGGAACTGGTTGGTGATCGCCATGGTGACGCATGCGCCGCCCAGACCTGCCATAAAACCGGAAATGGTAACACAGATCATACGCATGCGAATTACATTGATGCCCAGTGTTTCACAGGCATGGGGATGTTCGCCGCAGGCACGCATACGCAGACCGAACCGGGTCTTATAGAACACGAACCAGACGATGACCACCGCAACCAGTACCAGAGCAGTGGTGACATAGTTGGAGAATACATTCTTCAGGAACATACCCAGAGTGGTGGAAGTATCAAAGGTGTCACCGAACACCAGAGGCATCTTGGATGCTACATCCAGAGGGATGGTATCGGTAGAGCCGAAGATTGTACGGCACACCATGACCGCAACGCCGGGAGCCAGCATGTTAATGGCAGTACCGGAAATGGTCTGGTCTGCACCCAGTTTGACGGATGCAACTGCATGCAGATATGCAAACACAGCGCCTGCCAAACCGCCGCACAAAAAGCCGATCCAGGGATTGCCGGTAAAGTAAGCCACAGTACAGCTGGAAAATGCACCGGCAACCATCATACCTTCAATACCGATGTTGACCACGCCGGAAACTTCAGAGAAGCAGGAGCCCAGTGCTGCAAACAACAGAGGGGGAGTAAACAGGAGGGTCGCATAAATAATAACGCCCAGGTTATTCAGAATAAAATCCATAGCTTATTTCTCCTCCTTTTCTTCAGATGCTGCAGCAGTTTTTGCTTCAGGGTTCTTTTTCAGCTTTCTCACATAGGAGAAGATACCGGAGATTGCAATGAAGAACACAACAGTGCCAACGATAATATCAATAACTTCGGTGTGCGCGCCGACCAGAGTCAGCTTGCCGCCGCCGTATTTCAGTGCGCCGTAGAACAGGCCTGCAATGAACACGCCGAAGGGATTGTTCATACCGATCAGAGCAACGACGATGCCTGCAAAGCCGAAGCCTTCCTGACCAGCGAAGATACTGATACGGCCACCCATGCCCATCAGATGCAGTGCACCTGCCAGACCGGACATAGCACCGGAAAATCCCAGTGCAGTCAGAATAGCGCGGTTGACATTGATGCCGCCGTATTCCGCAGCGTTCTTGTTGAAACCCACGGCCTTGAGTTCATAGCCCAAAGTGGTCTTTTCAATGACATACCAGACGATAACAGTCAGAACAACAGCAACCAGAATACCCCAGTTGGCAGTGGGAGCCAGATTCAGGGTCTTGATCATGCTTTCCGGCA
>JAGBAT010000097.1 GCA_017938835.1 Oscillospiraceae bacterium
ATAGTGTGGACATTTCTTGATGTCAACGGGGGGGGAAAATAAGGAAATTTAGATTACACCGAGCTTGTTTTTCTCTAGGACCTTCACCAGCAATACGCCCAGCACCAGACCGGCCAGACCCTGTACGCCGTTGGCAGGCACATTGGCCAGAGAGGGTACGAAGCCGTACAGCACGCTTTCAAAGGCGAGATAGCCAACCACCATGAGCACTTCTGCCGCGATGCCGCTGAGAATATGGGCAGGGGTGCTGCCCAGCTTTTCCTGCAGCAGCTTCCACAGCTCATAAGCCACAATGGCCATCAGACCCTTGATGAGAAAGGTCGCGGGAGCGTAGGTGATATAGCCGGAGAACACGTCGGCCAGTCCGGAGCCGATGCCTGCTGCCAGAAAGCCGTAGGCGGGCCCCAACAGCCAGCCGCAGGTCAGCACCACGCAGTCGCCCAGATTGATGTATCCGTGGAGGGGGGAGGGAATCTTAATGATCATGGTTGCCACGCAGGCCAGCGCAGCCAGCATGGAGGCAATGACAATTTTCTGTGTTTTTGATTTCATAACAGTTTCCTTCTTTCTTCAATGGAACTTGCCCTTATTATAGCGATGTGCTATGATACATACAATTCCAAAATTGTATGTACAACAATTTCCAAACAGGAGGAAATTTGCTATGCCTGTCAATGCCTTTGACCAGTATCCGCTGACTTGGAAACCGGATAAATCCAAGCTGCAGCCGCCCTATTACCGCGCCCTTGCGGAGGATCTGGAGCAGAAGATCCGCTCCGGACAGCTGCAGGCGGGCACCAAGCTGCCGCCCCAGCGGGAGATCGCGGACTATCTGGATCTGAACTATACCACCATCACCCGAGTGTATGACATATGCAAAAAGAAAGGTCTCATCTACGGTACCACGGGGCGGGGGACCTTTGTGGCTCCCCATGCGGGACAGCATGCCGCCGTCACCGAGACCGACGAGGCCGATGGTGCCATCGAGCTGGGGGTCATCAACGGCTTCGGTGAATACAGTGATCTGGTGGAAAAGGCTACTTCTGCGGTGGTGGCCCGGGGCTATCTGCGGAACCTGTACGAATATTCCCAGCCCACGGGGCATCCCCATCAGCTGGCGGCGGGGGTGCGGTGGATGGAGCAGCTGGGCACCCACACGGACGCTGCCCACACCGCCATTTTCAGTGGTGCACAGAACGCCCTGACGGTGGCGCTCATGGCACTGTTTTCCCCGGGGGATAAGATCGCCGTGGACAAGTATACCTACCCCAACTTCATCGAGCTGGCAAAGCTGCTGCATCTGGTGCTGATCCCTGTGGACATGGACGAGCAGGGGATGCTCCCCGCCGCTTTGCAAAAGCAGTGTGCATCCAATAAGCTCAAGGGCATCTATCTCATTCCCACCTGCGCCAACCCCACGGCCATCACCATGCCGCTGGAGCGGCGTAAGGCATTGGCGGAGATCATCCGCCGCAACGGCCTGATCCTCATCGAGGACGACATCGTGGCGTGGATGCTTGCGGCAGGGGGACAGGTGCTGCCCTCTATGTTCGACATCATGGGCGGCGAGAGCGTGTATATCTGCGGCATGACCAAGAGCCTGTGCCCCGGTCTGCGCATTGCGTACATGACCTACGGCGAGGCCTTCCGGGAGCGCATCCTCCATGCACTGGTAAATGTGAACATCAAGACTTCGTCCTTTGATGCGGAGGTCATCACGGAGCTGATCTTAAATGGGGATGCCTATCAGATCACCCGGCGCAAGTACGAGCTGGCGGAAAAAACCTGCCGCCTGTACGATCGGTATTTCCCTGACCACAGCCCCAATAGCGAGGCTGTGAGCTATTACAAATGGATCCCCATCCGCACGGATGCCCCCGCAGAGGGCATCGAAGGGGAGCTGCTGGAGCGGGGTGTGCATATCTATCATTCTTCCCGGTTTGTGGTGGGGACCGAGGAACCCCGGGCGTATCTGCGCGTGGCGCTGTGCTCGGCAGGCAGTGCACGCAAGCTGGAGCGGGGGCTGAAGATTTTAAAAGGCTACCTGACGGAAAAAGGATATATATAACAAAAGCTGGACGAAATACGGGAGCTTTGCAAAAATCGGTGACCGGCAGGTTGGTTTCTTTGTTGCGATTGGTTCGGTGCTGTGGTATTCTAAAATAAATGATGCTGTTTTCAGAGGGAGAGAGATATGTTTGGAGAACCTGCTTTCTATCATATAAAAGATGTATTCATCAGCTATGCCGGCAAGGACATTGCTGAGGCGCTGTGGGTGAAGACATTGCTGGAGGCGAATGGCATCTCATGCTGGATGGCCCCCGATGATATTCCCGGCGGCTCCAGCTATGCCGATCAGATTCCCAGTGCCATTGACCACTGCAAGGTATTTGTGTTGGTTTTTTCCGAAAAGACCAACGACTCTATCTGGGTACCCAAGGAGATGATTCAGGCACTCAATGGCGGCAAGCTCATCATGCCGTTTATGCTGGAGAACTGTGCTTTGCGCAACCGCTTCGGATTCTTTCTGGCAGATGTGCAGCAATACGCGGCGTATACCAATAAAATCGCTGTGGCAGAGCGTATGGTACGGGATATACAACAGTATCTATTCCGAAACCGCAAAATCTTTATTCCCGATGCTGCTGCGGTGCAGACAGCGACGATGATGCAGGCGGGGCCCGTAAAGCCCGCACCGGCACAGCCTGCGTCGGAGCCTGTTCTTCCTGCGGATGCATGGAAGGGGAATGTACTGCGGGCTGACGATGTCGGTTCTTTAAAACGGACTGAACGGGCGCAGGCGGAGCTCTATGGCCTTGGTGTCCGGCGCAGCGAGATTGGCAGCGTCACATTTCTGGATCGTCAAAACACTGCACCGGACAATGCGGCGGATGTATCCGCAGGCGGTGACCGCAGTGTGCTGGCGTGGGTGAAACCCAACGGGCCACTGTATGATCTGTTTATTGCCGGCAACGGCGGTGTTAACGGCAGCCGGGCATGTGAGTATCTGTTTGCGGATATGGCGCAGCTGCGCAGAATATCGTTTCGTGATTGCTTTTATACCGATGATGCGGAAAGCATGAAGTTCATGTTTGCCTATGCGGAGAAACTGGAAGAGGTAGATCTTTCGGGGATCCGAACCGGTCGCGTGAACATGTACGCAAACATGTTTTCCGGCTGCAGCAGTTTGAAAACGCTGGATGTGTCCGGCTTCGACACAAGTGCTGCAAAAAATTTTTCCTGTATGTTTCAGGGCTGCAGCGGCCTGACTGCGCTGGATGTGTCCGGCTTCGACACAAGTGCTGCGGAGAATTTTTCCAGCATGTTTCAGGGCTGCAGCGGCCTGACTGCGCTGGATGTGTCCGGCTTTGAGACAAGTGCTGCGAAACGCTTTTACTGTATGTTTCAGGGGTGCAGCAGTCTGAAGACGCTGGATCTTTCCGGCTTTGACAGCCGACAGGTGACGAATATGGTGCAGATGTTTCAGGGCTGCAGCAGTCTGGAAACGCTGGAGGTATCGAAGCTGCGCACAGAGGATGTCACCTTGCTGCAGGGGACCTTCAGCGGCTGTACTGCTCTGACAGAACTGGATCTGAGCCGCTGGTATGTGGGGAATGTGAAAAATACAAAGAATCTGTTCAACGGCTGCACATGCCTGCGCCGTCTGGATTTGACAGGCTGGGATCTGTCCGGCGCGGATACAACGGACGGTATGTTCCGCAACTGCACAGCACTGACGCCCGAGGGAATCATCGGACTGCGTACGGCAGATCCTGTGACAGCTGCTGCGGCAGAACCCGCCGCGGTCAAGGCAGCAGAGCCTGTGGCTGAGGTTTCGGACGCACAGCCGATGGCATGGCGGAGCAACTGGCTCATGGCTTCGGTGATGGACAGGAGCGCACGCAGCCTGTGGGGAGAGAAGGAATTTCTTGAAACCGGACTGGCCCGTCAGGACATTGGTTCGGTCACATTTCTGGACAGCCTGGCCGGAAAGCCTGCGGATGCTGTGGACGTATCCGGACGAAAAAACGGCACTGTGCTTGCGTGGGCCAAGAAAAACGGCACCTACTACGATGTGACCATTGCAGCCGACGGCGGCATCAGCGGTGCAGGCGGCTGCCGCAATCTGTTTGCAGGCTGCTGCAATCTGGAAACGATCCACTTCAATCACTGCTTCCACACAGACGATGCAAGATCAATGGCGTTTATGTTCTATGACTGCAATCATCTGAAACAGCTGGATGTCTCCGATTTTGTCACTTCGAATGTGATGTCATTTGACCGCATGTTCAACGGCTGCATGACGCTGACCAAACTGGATGTATCGGGTTTTGATACGAGTGCGGCAACGGGCCTTGCCCACATGTTCCATAATTGCGTGCGCGTGCAGAAGCTGGATGTCAGCGGCTTCAAAACCGATAGGGTGATGTCTATGGCGGGCATGTTCCATGGCTGCCGCAATCTGAGCAAGATCGATGTCAGCGGATTTGAAACAGAGCGGGTCACGGACTTTACGAAGATGTTCTACGGCTGCAAACAGCTGACGCAGATCGACCTTTCCGCTTTCGATTTTCATGCACAGGCGGATGTGTCCGGCATGTTTGACGCCATTCCGAGGATCTATCTGGTGTGCGATGAAGCAAAGTTCAGCGCCTCGATGCCCCATGATCAATTCCTGCCTGCAGGAGTCAAAGTGAACGGCAGACCGTGGGAAGAATTGTTCTGATAAATGAAATGAGCGGAAAAGCTTACGGGCTTTTCCGCTTCAAAAAAAGGAGTACGAGATTTACCGGTCTCGTACTCCTTTTTTTTAAAACCACCAACGCACGGTCATCGCTGCCATCACAAACCCCACGAAGTCTGCAATCAGAGCCGCAGGGAGGATGCGCTTGGTGTCGGCCTTGCCGACGCCTGCGAAATATACCGTCAGCACATAGAAGGTGGTCTCCGTGGAACCCAGCATCACTGCTGTTGTGCGGCCAATGGTGCTGTCTACGCCGTAGGTGGCCATGATGTCCGTGGCGGCGGCCAGTGCACCGCTGCCGCTGAAGGGCCGCAAAAACAGGATAGGGGCCGTTTCCGGCGGGATGCCAAAGAGATGCAGCAGGGGCGCGAAACACGCTGTCAGGGTATCCAGCAGTCCCGATGCCCGCAAAACCGAGATCATGGGCAGCAGAAACAACAGAGCAGGGAAGATCCGCAGCAGCGTCTGCAGGCCGTCTATGGCACCGTGGGTGAAGGCGGAGAACAGGTCGATGCGTCTGCCCAGTGCGTACAGCCCTACGGCAGCGCACAGCAGGGGGATCAGCAGCCCGCTCATAGGCGATGGAGCAGCCGTACTGCCAGCAGTCCCGCAGCTACGGAGAACACCGAGGTAATGAGCACGCAGGGAAGAATGTCCAGCGGTGCGGCGCAGCCCAGAGATGCCCGTACCGATGCCACGGTGGTGGGCAGCAGCTGAATGGATGCGGTGTTCATCACCACGAGACAGGCCAGCTCCCTGGCAGCGTTTGGCAGTGCGGCAATGCCCTGTGCGGCGCGGATGCCCATGGGGGTGGCGGCGTTGCCCAGACCCAGCAGGTTGGCAGATACATTGGCAGACAGGGCCGCGAACGGTTCGGGATGGCAGGCAGTCACGGGGAACAGCCGCCGCAGCACCGGACGCAGTCCCCGGGCGAGGGCATCGGCCAGTCCGGCTTTGTCCATCACGGTGAACAGCCCGCACCAGAACACCATCATGGCCCCTGCCGTCAGGCAGAAGTCCACGGCAGATTGCAGTCCCTCCATCAGCGCGGGGGTCAGGGCGGCTGCGGTGCCTGCATAGCAGCTGTATAGAATGGATGCTGCCATGCACAGTACCCAGAGAACGGATATGGTCATGCACTCATCTCCTTTTTGATTAGAATATGAGGTGATCGCAGAGAACATGACACCAAACCAACTGCGGCGGAGGGATTGTCAACACGCCCCAACAAAAAAGCGAAGCTTAAATCGTCGACAAAGTCAATATGACTTTGTCGACGAGACTGCCCCGCCTTCGGCGATGGCACAGCAGCCCTCTGCAGCGCACAAATTGTCTGCTATAGACAGACAATTTCCACGTTTGAGGGCTGAAACGTATTTTTCGTCACGCACATGTCGCGACGAAAAATGAATTGACAGATTGTCAAGTCAAGTGCAACAGGACGTTAAAGAAAACCTCATAGGGCGAATACCAGC
>JAGBAT010000098.1 GCA_017938835.1 Oscillospiraceae bacterium
CCCCCACATCCGTCACGGCTGCGCCGTGCCACCTTCTCCCGGAGGGAGAAGGCAAATAGAGGTGCGGCAACGGCAAGAGATGAGTGCGGCGGAGAGAACGATCCCCCCACATCCGTCACGGCTGCGCCGTGCCACCTTCTCCCGGAGGGAGAAGGCAAATAGGGGTGCGGCAACGTAATATAGAAAAAAGGAGAATTTGCTTGGACGAAAATAACATTACCATCCAACCCATCATCGGCAGTGAACAAGTCAAACAGTTCACCCGTGTTCTGGAGAAATACAAATCCGGCAAGGTGCGCACGGAGCAGCGCATCATTGCCAGCGAAAACTGGTGGAAGCTGCGCAACTCTGCTGAGGAGCACCGCACCACCGACATGGGCCGTGACGGCGGCTTCCAAAGCTGCAGCGGCTGGCTCCACAACGTGATCGTGTCAAAGCACGCGGATGCCATGGACGCCTATCCCGCCCCCGTCATCCTGCCCAGAGAGCCGGGGGATCGGCAGCAGGCAAGTCAGCTTTCCAAGATCATCCCCTGTATTTTGGAGCAGAACGGCTTTGAGGAGATCTATTCCGATGCCATGTGGCAGAAGCTCAAGACCGGCACCGGCGTGTACAAGGTCGTGTGGGACAGCGGCCGTCTGAACGGTCTGGGGGATATCGCCATCGAGCGGGTGAACCTGCTGAATGTGTACTGGCAGCCCGGGGTCACCGACATCCAGCGCAGCCGCTGCTTCTTCCACACCGAGCTGGTGGACAAGGATCTGCTGCTGCAGGCCTACCCCGAACAGCTGCAGGGCAGGCTGGGCGGCCCTACCTTTATGAGCACCCGCTTCCTATATGACGATGCGGTGGACACCACCGACAAGGCCACCGTCATTGAGGTGTATTACCATAAGCGTGTGCAGGGGAAGAACACTGTGCAGTACTGCAAGTATGTGGAGGACATCGTACTGTTTGCCACCGAAAACGACCCCGTCATGGCGGTGACAGGGCTGTACGACCACGGGCAGTACCCTTATGTGTTCGACGCCCTGTTCCCCATTGAGGGCAGTCCCTGCGGCTACGGCTTTGTGGACCTGTGCAAGAATCCACAGACCGAGATCGACCTGATGAAGACCGCCTTCCTGAAAAACGCCATGGTAGGGGCAACGCCCCGCTACTTCTCCCGTGGCGACGGCACCATCAATGAGAAGGAGTTCCTGGATCTCAGCAATCCCATTGTCCATACCACTGCCGGCCTCAGCGACGACAACCTGCGCCGCATCGAGACCAGCAATCTGGACGGCAACTACATCGCCGTGCTGGACCGCACCATTCAGGAGCTGCGGGAGACCTCCGGCAACACCGAGACCAGCACCGGCAACATCTCTTCCGGCGTCACTGCCGCCTCTGCCATTGCAGCACTGCAGGAGGCCAGCGGCAAGGGCAGCCGCGACAGCACCATGGCATCTTACCGTGCTTACGGCCGCATCGTGGAGCTGTGCATCGAGCTGATCCGCCAGTTTTACGATCTGCCCCGACGCTTCCGGATTCTGGGCGCAGGCGGGATGCAGGAGTTTGTCAGCTTCGACAACGGCGGCCTGCAGCCCAGCTCGCTGGGCAGCGGCTTTGGAGAGGACGCGGTCTTCCGTCTGCCGGTGTTTGATATTCAGGTGGCGGCACAAAAGCGCAGCGGTTATGCCCGTGTGGCACACAACGAGCTGGCTCTGCAGTTTTTCAATCAGGGCTTTTTCGATCCCCAGCGGGCACAGCAGGCTCTGATGTGTTTGGACATGATGGAGTTCGAGGGCAAGGACGAGCTCATGCAGAAGATCGCCGCCAATGCCAATCTGGAGGGCAAGCTCATGGACTATATGCAGACGGCTCTGCTGCTGGCGGGCAGGGCAGCCCCCGGACTGGTGGAGGGCATGAGTGCCGATATTATGCAGACCGTCACAGGCCAGAAGCCTGTGGGCAGGGCGATCCCCAAGGTCAGCGGCGGTGAGGCACCCCATGTGCAGCGCGCCAGAGAGGATGCCGCCTCCGCGGCAAGACCTGACCGATGATCCGCGCGGTATATGACCGGAAGCAGCTGCGGCTTTCCGTGGAGGGACACGCCAACGCAGGGGCGTATGGCCGCGACCCGGTGTGTGCCGGAGTGAGTGTGCTGGTGCAGACCCTGGCGGCGTCGGTGCAGCGACTGGCGGAGTACGGCATGGCGGAGAAATCCCTGACCGTGATCAAGCCGGGAGATTCTGTGGTGTGCTGCCGCCCGGTACCGGGCTTTGCCTGCATTGTGCGCACGGCATTTGACTGCATTTGCTGCGGGCTGGAACTGGTGGCAGAAGCGGAGCCCGAGCATGTAAGCTTTACCAGAGTATGACCCATCGGGGGAAGGCGGGGCGTTCTGTGAACGCCCGCAATGCCGGTATCTGAAATTTGTGATGACATAGAAAGGAGAATACGATGTACGGTACAATGGATTTACAATTATTCGCTGAGGGCGGCGAGGGCGCGTCTCCTGCGGCATCGACAGACGGTGCACAGGCAGCCCCCTCCCACAGGGAGCGTCTGACCCAGCTGGGGGTGCCTACCCACCTGATCGACCGACAGGAGCGGCGTCAGTCAAAGGGGCGCAAGGTGAAGCAGGCCCCTGCGGCACAGGACAACACCGTCCGTGTGCAGATGACGAGAAAGGATGTGCCTGCTGCGTCCGGCGGGAACCCGTCCCGACACAGTCAGGCAAGGCAGAGCGACAGCCTCCGCAGGCACATGGAGGTGCTGAACATTCAGGGGAACGCCATGAAGGACAAGCATCCGGACTTTGATCTGCGCAGGGAAATGCAGGACCCCCGCTTCGTGCGGCTCACTGCACCCGGTTCCGGGGTATCTGTGGAGGATGCACACTTCCTGCTGCACCGTCAGGAACTGATGGATCAGGCAGCGCAGAGCGCAGCAAAGGAGGCCGCCCAGCGCTATGCTGACTCGGTGCAGGCGGGGCAGCGCCGTCCTGTGGAAAACGGCATTGCCGGTCAAGCGGCTACCGTGACCACCTTTGACTACAAGAACGCATCCCGCCAGCAGCGCGCAGAATTCAAAAAAAAGATCTACGATGCAGCAGCAAGGGGAGAAAAAATCTACCCGGGACAGTGAAGCGCCGCACCCTATCGCAGGAACGCGTTCTTGAGAAAGGACAAAAAAGCGGAGGATTCCGCTGAAAACATATTACAGAACAAAGGAGAAAAGAAAACATGAGAAAAGAAACCAAAATGAATCTGCAGCTGTTTGCCGAGGCAGGCACTCTGGTAAACGGCTCTGAAAGCTTCGTCAACGCCTATAACGGCGCCACCGAAGCCTTCACCGACACCCACGGCATGACCGGCGAAATGAAATCCTTCTACGATACCGAACTGCTGGAAAATGCCAAGCCCGAGCTGTTCTATGCACAGTTCGCCAAGCGTCAGCCTCTGCCCCCCAACCACGGCAAGACTGTGGAATGGCGCAAGTGGAACACCTTTGAAAAGGCGGGCGTGCTGCAGGAAGGCGTCATCCCCACCGGTCAGAAGTTCGGCATGAGTTCCAAGAGCGGCGTCATCGAACAGTACGGTACCTACGCCTCTATTACCGACCGTCTGGAAATGCGTGCCTATGACCCCGTAATCATGGGCGCTGCGGAGGAAATGGGCGCAGCTGCTGCGGAGACTCAGGAGACCCTGATCCGCGACGGCCTGCTGGTGAACACCAATGTGCTGTACTGCGACAATGTGGACCTGAGCACCGGCGAGGTCACCGGTACCCCCACCGCCTGCAATGAAATGGAGGCTTCCGCTTCTGCCATGAGCATGCTGACCCCCATGATGGTGGCCAAGGCTGTGACCATCATGAAGAAGAACCGCGTGCCCACCATCGACGGCAAGTACTACGCGGTCATCCACCCCTCCGTGGCATTCGACCTGCGCAACAGTGCAGGCTGGATGGAGGCACACAAGTACGCTGCGCCCGATGAGCTGTTCAACGGCGAGATCGGTGAGCTCCACGGCTGCCGCTTCATTGAAAACGTGTTCGCGCCTGTGCTGGACGGCGAGTACGCAAACAAGGCAGGCACCGTGACCTATGCCACTTACATGTTCGGCAAGGAGTCCTTCGGCATCATCGACCCCGAGGGCGGTGCGCTGGAAATGATCATCCACGACAAGAGCGAGATCGGCGGCCCTCTGAACCAGTTCAGCACCGTGGGCTTCAAGCTGGAGACCAACGGCGCCACCATCCTGTATCCCGAACGTCTGCTGCGCATCATGAGCTGCTCCAGCTACTCCGCAACCGACGAAACCAATTAAGCGGGGCCTTTGCTGCGTACCTACATAGGAGGGAGTGTTGAATCATGGCTAAAACAAACGACAACCGGGTCGAGGTATTCATCCCCAAGGGATTCGCCGTAGAGGACCCAAACTATTTTGTAAGCATCAACGGCGTCAGCTATGTGCTGCCCAGAGGCAAGCGCTGTCTGGTTCCCGACTTCGTGGCAGCGGAGATCGACCGCGCGGAGCGTGCCCAGCAGGCATGGGATGCCCGCAGCGCACAGCTGGCGGAGAAAACCCAGTGATCCCGTGAGAAACCACCGGAAATGACAAGCGGGCGTTCTGTGAACGCCCGCATACACCGCACTGAATGGAGTGCGGAGGTGGTGGTGGCGGTTCGACCTCTCCGGTTTCGCTGTCGCTCAACCACCTCCACCTCGCAATCGTAGATTGCTCGGCGCTTTGGCTAAAAACATGCCACCGGCATGTTTTCTTAACGCGTCGCGCCCCCTTGCGAAGGGGAGGCAAATATGGCGGCAGCACAATATTGAAAAAGGCTTCTCCCAGGGGAGAAGCTGTCGAGCGAAAGCGAGACTGATGTGGGGGCGGCAACGCCAAGAAATGGTGCGGAGGGGAGGAATGTCCCCCCACATCTGTCACGGCTGCGCTGTGCCGCCTTTTCCCCCACGGGAGAGAAGGCATGAATGGTGCGGAGGAGGATTTGGGTTAAAGCCTCCCCTTGGCACGGGGAGGTGGCTTCACCGCAGGTGAAGTCGGAGAGGTCGATACATCGC
>JAGBAT010000099.1 GCA_017938835.1 Oscillospiraceae bacterium
CCTCCGGCTCCTTTCTTGTTGTCCGCAAACACCATTTTAAGGGCTTTTCGGCTATGGGTCATCTTTTATTTTTTGTTGCACTTAAATTGTAAATCCAGAATTGCATCTTATTTCGTCCTTGCGGACGAAACTCTGCGAGGCACTTTTTTGCTGAGCGGAATGATTTTACTGCATCCGTGGCATACTGATATGGAAATCTTTGCAAAGGAGCTTGTCCTATGAAATTCTACGAATGCAGACATTGCGGAAATATCATGACATATCAGCGGGAAGTAGCACTAACTGTCTATTGCTGTGACCGCGCCATGCAGGAAATGGAACCCAATACTGCGGATGCCTCCGGTGAAAAGCATAAACCGGTACTGGAAACAAACGGCCGGGATGTGATGGTGCGAGTCGGAGAGCTGATGCATCCCATGGAAAATGAGCATCATATCCAGTGGATCATTCTGGAGACCTCCCGCGGATACCATAAGCGGCATTTGCAGCCCGGGGGTGATCCGGCAGCACGGTTCACCTTGCAGAACGATGAAGAGATTCGCTCTGCGTACGAGTTTTGTAATATGCATGGGCTGTGGAAAAGTGCCCGTCAGGATTAACAATAAGAAAAGTCACCCGTAGGGGTGACTTTTCTTATTGAAATATTTCATCGCAAAACGCTTGTGCCAGCTGCTGATAGCGTGGCGTGTCATCCAGATAGCACAGCACATGCCCGGATGTTTGAAAAATGTGCAGCTGTGCCATATCACCTGCGGCCTCCTTGATCTCATAAGCCATAGAGCAGGGAACATAGCGGTCATCCCCTCCGTGGACGAGAAACAAAGGGATGTTTGTGTTCTTTACGGCCTCCACAGCACTGGCACTTTCAAGATCAAATTTGCCGAACACCTTTGCGGAAAGCTTGATAAAAGGGTATAGCAGCCATACCGGCAGATGATAGTCCTCCCTGCATACCTTTTTGATAATGGCTGCAGGGGAGGAATATCCGCAGTCGGCTATAATGCCGCGGACATTGCCGGGCAGGTCCAGGCTGCTTGCCATCAGCACTGTGGCTGCACCCATGGACACGCCGGAAAGCAATATTTTTACATCGGGGCCGAAGCGCTCCACAGCATAGTTGACCCAGCTGACCACATCGTACCGCTCCTTGATACCGAACGTAATGACATTCCCGTCACTGAGACCATGACTGCGCTGGTCCACCAGCAGTACATTGCATCCGGTCATCACATCCAGTTCGTGTGCTCCGCAGAAGTCCCGGACGGCAGCGGAGCGGAACCCGTGGAACTCGATCTTCAGTGGTGCACCGTCATTGCGGTGAAAGTATTTTGCCGCAAGGCGCAGACCATCGTATGAAGTGATATACACTTGCTCGTAGGGGAGGGCCAGCAGCTGTGTGACCAAACGCCGCATATTCTCTCCATGGGGGATATACTGCTCGGAGGCGGGGATGTTATACGGATCCTCCTTGTGGGGTGTAGGGTTGTAAAAGGGAATATAGAAGGAAACTGCCAATACAATGAGCAGTAAAACCAGAAGACTGATAAATGGGACCAACATAACAAAACCTGCTCTCAAATATGATAGGGGTGCTCAGACACCGGTTAAATCGAAATCGGGAATCATCTCATCAGTTGCGGCGGTCACATCCTGATAATAACCGTCCTCGATGCCTTTCTTTTCCATATATCGATAACAGAACTCTGCCAGAGCAGGAGTGACGGTCTGCTGCAGCTCAGGGTAGGCATCCAGTCCGGGCATGGGGGTGTACTGGCTCATGAGGCTGAACAGAAAACTGCCTCTGGGCAGCAGGGAAGTGAGGGTATCAATCACCCCTTTGGTATTGGAAGGCTTTCCGGGCATGATCAGATGGCGGATCAGCAACCCACTTTGCAGCATACCCTCGTCATCCAGCCTATACGCTCCCACCTGACGATACATCTCTTTGATGGCGGCTGCAGCCACTTCCGGATAATCCGGTGCAGCAGAGTATGATTTTGCCAGCGCGGGGTCAGAATATTTAAAGTCCGGCATGTATATTTGTATTTTGCCTTCCAACTGCTTCAGTGTATCCACACGGTCATAGCCGGAGCTGTTCCATGCTACGGGAATACCGAGGTCAAGCCCATCCAGCGCCTTGCCAATGGCATGGGCATAGTGGGTAGGCGTTACCAGATTGATATTGTGTACGCCTGTGTCTCGCAGCTCCAGAAAAATATCCCGCAGGCGGGACACGGAAACAGTCCTGCCCTGACTGCCTCGGCTGATCTCATGGTTCTGGCAGAACACACATCGCAGATTGCAGCCGGCAAAAAAAACTGTGCCGGAGCCTCTTGTGCCGGAGATACATGGTTCCTCGCCGAAGTGGGGGGCAGCTCTTGCAATGATCGGCGTTTCCGGAACATTACAAAAGCCAAAACGGGCATTTCTGTCCACTTTACAGTCTCTGGGGCACAGATTGCACAAATTCATGGCCGATTCTCCTCTCTCTTTTGAGCGAATTTAGTATACCCCAATCCGGGCCGGTTTTCAACTGCGACGGATTTGTACAATGTGTTGAAAGTGTAAAACAAAAGTTGTGAACATTTTCTTTTGAAAAATGACAATATTTTATCAAAATCAGTTGAATTTCGAACATCTTTGAGATACAATATCCGAGGTAAGTTTTATAGGAAAAAGTTCCGGAAACATCCGGTAAGAGGAGAAATATGATCAATATTGTGCTCGTAGAGCCGGAGATTCCAAACAATACGGGTGCCATCGGCAGAACCTGTGTATGCACGGGAGCAAGCCTGCATTTGATCCGCCCGCTGGGCTTCGATATATCCGACAAGGCAGTCAAACGCGCCGGTATGGATTACTGGTATGACATTGATCTGCATGTATACGATTCCATCGACGAATACTTTGCGGCCAACGGAGAAGAAAACATTTGGCTGGCAACTACCAAAGCACCGCACAGCTACAACGAATGTGACTTCACCACAGAGAATGTAACATTCCTGTTTGGTAAGGAGTCCGCCGGACTTCCTGAGTGGCTGCGGGAAAAATATGCAGACCGCTGTATCCGCATTCCCATGAAACCGACTGTCCGCAGTTTAAACCTTTCCAATGCCGCTGCAATTCTCACTTATGAGGCGCTCCGGCAGCAGAATTTTCCCAATTTAAAAGATTATGGATCAATGAGGGAGGAAATTTGACCATGAATTACAACAAGAAATCCATCGTGGATGTTGAAGTGACCGGCAAGCGCGTACTGTGCCGCTGCGACTTCAATGTACCCACCAAAGAAGGCAAGATCACTTCCGACAAGCGTATCGTTGCTGCTATGCCCACCATCCAGTATCTGGTAGACAATGGTGCAAAGGTTATCCTGTGCTCTCACATGGGCAAGCCCAAGGGCGAATGGAAGCCCGAACTGAGCCTGAAGGTCGTTGCAGAACGTATTTCCGAGCTGCTGGGCAAGGAAGTTATTATGGCTGCTGACGTGGCTGGCGAAGACGCAAAGGCTAAGGCTGCTGCGCTCCAGAACGGCGACGTGATGCTGCTGGAAAACACCCGTTACATGAAGGGTGAAACCAAGAACGATCCTGAGCTGAGCAAGGCTCTGGCAGATATGGCTGATATCTTCGTCAACGACGCATTCGGCACTGCTCACCGCGCGCACTCTTCCACCGCAGGCGTTGCTGATTACCTGCCTGCAGTCTGCGGTTTCCTGGTAGAAAAGGAAGTTTCCATCATGGGCAAGGCTCTGGCCAACCCCGAACGTCCCTTCGTCGCAATTCTGGGCGGCGCAAAAGTCTCCGACAAGCTGAATGTTATCAACAACCTGCTGGAAAAGGTCGATACCCTGATCATCGGCGGCGGCATGGCTTACACCTTCCTGGCTGCTAAGGGTTACTCCGTCGGCAATTCTCTGCTGGACGAAAGCAAGATCGACTACTGCAAGGAAATGATGGCTAAGGCTGAAGCTAAGGGCGTTCAGCTGCTGCTGCCCATCGACACCGTTGTGGCTGACGGCTTCCCCTCTCCCATCGACGGCCCCGTTGCTGTTGAAACCGTTCCCGCTGATGCAATTCCCGCCGGCAAGGAAGGTCTGGACATCGGCGAACAGACCCGCGCTCTGTTTGCAGAAGCAGTAAAGTCTGCTAAGACTGTTGTCTGGAATGGCCCCATGGGCGTATTCGAAAACCCCACTCTGGCAGCCGGCACCATTGCAGTGGCTCAGGCTCTGGCAGACTCCGATGCTACCACCATTGTTGGCGGCGGCGACTCTGCAGCTGCCTGCGAACAGCTGGGCTTTGCTGACAAGATCACCCACATCTCCACCGGCGGCGGTGCTTCTCTGGAATTCCTGGAAGGTCTCGAACTGCCCGGCATTGCTTGTCTGGAAGACAAATAAAAGGAGCTTTGCGGGATTTTTGCCGTAAGGCACAAACAAAATAAACTCTATTTTACGTTGCGACATGGGCGTGACGTAAAATGCTGTTCACTCTGCAAACGCACAAAACGGAACACCGTTTTGTACGCTGCAGCAGGGTGCATATCCTTCGCCGCAAGGCGGGGAAAACCTCGATTGAGCTCCCAAGAAGGTCAATCGAACGTAGATTTGGAGGATAAAAAGATGAATAAGAAGTACAGAAAGCCTGTCATTGCAGGCAACTGGAAAATG
This sequence comes from Oscillospiraceae bacterium, assembly GCA_017938835.1. Lineage (GTDB taxonomy): Bacteria > Bacillota > Clostridia > Oscillospirales > Oscillospiraceae > HGM13010. The sequence goes on from JAGBAT010000099.1 coordinate 4,673, forward strand.
AATATGCTGCATTCCGGTACCAAGGATTTCATGGATGAACTGAAGCCCCTGCTGCCTAAGACCCGCGGCTGTGAAGTGGTTCTGTGCGTTCCTTCTCCTCTGCTGTACGGCATGGTCAAGGCATGCCGCGGCACCAAGGTAGCTGTGGGTGCTCAGGATGTTTCCGTACACGACAAGGGTGCTTACACCGGTGAAGTTTCCGCTTCCATGCTGAAGGATCTGGGCGTTAAGTATTGCATTGTCGGCCACAGCGAACGTCGTGCATACCACGGTGAAACCGACGAACTGGTCAATGCAAAGACAAAGAAGCTGCTGGAAGCAGGCATCACCCCCATCATTTGTGTTGGTGAAACTCTGGAAGAACGTGAACGCGGCCTGACCATGGATCTGATCAGCCTGCAGGTACGCGGTACTCTGTGCGGCCTGACCGATGCAGAAGTTCGCCGCTGTGTGATCGCATACGAACCCGTTTGGGCAATCGGCACGGGCAAGACCGCAACTGCAGAACAGGCACAGGAAGTTTGCGAACATATCCGCAGTGTGGTTCGTAAGCTGTACGATGCAAAGACTGCCCGCTCCACTGTCATTCAGTATGGCGGCAGCATGAATGCAAAGAATGCAGCTGAACTGCTGGCTTGCCCTGATATCGACGGCGGACTGATCGGCGGTGCATCTCTGAAGCCCGTTGACTTCTCCGTGATCGTCAACGCAGCTTGTGAGGAAGAATAATGGCGAATAAAATTGCTCTGATCATTCTTGACGGCTACGGCATCGGGATTCCCAACAGCGGTAATGCTGTTTATATGGCAAATACCCCCTGCATGGACGCTCTGCTGGCCCACAGCCCTGTCTGCCAGCTGTCTGCATCCGGTCTGGATGTAGGTCTGCCTGACGGTCAGATGGGTAACTCCGAGGTTGGTCACACCAATATCGGTGCCGGCCGTGTGGTTTTCCAGATCCTGCCTAAGATCAGCGAAGAGATCAAGACAGGCAAGTTCTTTGAAAACCCCGTTTATATTCAGGCAATGGACGCAGCCAAGGAAAACGGTAAGGCTCTGCATATTATGGGCCTGATGTCCAATGGCGGCGTACACAGCCACATTGAACACATCTTTGCTGCCATGGATATGGCAAAGCAGCGCGGTCTGGAAAAGGTTTATGTACACGCATTCCTGGATGGCCGTGACGTTGCTCCCACCTCCGGCAAGGACTTTGTCCGGCAGCTGCAGGATCACTGCAATGCACTGGGCAATGCAAAGATCGGTGTTGTATCCGGCCGCTTCTATGCAATGGACCGCGACAAGCGCTGGGATCGCGTAGAAGAAGCCTACAACGCTTTGGTTTGCGGGGAAGGCGTACAGGCATCTGATGCTGTGCAGGCCATCGCTGACAGCTACGAAGCAGGTGTGACCGACGAATTCGTGAAGCCCACCGTATGCTGTGCAGATGCAACCATTCAGGAAGGCGACAGCGTCATCTTCATGAATTTCCGTCCTGACCGTGCGCGTGAAATGACTTGGGCACTGAATCTGCCCGATTTCGACGGCTTCCAGCGTAAGAAGACTGTGTTCCCCCTGAACTATGTCTGCACCGCTCAGTATGACGAGAAGCTGGATATTCCCATTGCATATCCTCCCGAAGTGCTGGAATGTACTCTGGGCGAATATGTCGCAAAGCAGAATCTGAAGCAGCTGCGCATTGCTGAAACCGAGAAGTACGCTCATGTCACCTTCTTCTTTAATGGCGGCGTAGAGACAGTCTATCCCGGTGAAGACCGTATCCTGATCGATTCTCCCAAGCAGTTCCCCACCTACGACCTCATTCCCGAAATGAGCGCCGTACCCGTACAGGAAGCACTGTGCGAACAGATCGCTGCGGAAAAGTACGACATGATCATCTGCAACTTCGCAAACTGCGATATGGTCGGCCACACTGGCGATATGGCAGCAGCCATCAAGGCGGTGGAGACTGTGGATACCTGCGTGGGCAAGGTCGTTGAAGCCTGCACCAAGCACGGCTACATTGTCTGCATTACCGCAGACCATGGCAACGCTGACATGATGTTCGATGAAGAAGGCAAGGTCAACACTGCACACACCACCAATCCCGTGCCCTTCCTGGTGAAGAATGCACCGGCAATCCTGAAGAACGGCAGACTGTGCGACATCGCTCCTACTATGCTGGAACTGATGGGTCTGCCCATCCCCGAAGAGATGACAGGCGAAAGCCTGCTGCTCCCCATTAAGGAATAATAAATTTTTAAGATAGGAGAAAATCATTATGAAGCAGTATTTTGAAATCGTAGACGTACTGGCACGCGAGATCCTGGACTCTCGCGGCAACCCCACTGTTGAAGTTGAAGTGACTCTGGAAGACGGCACCGTTGGTCGTGCAGCTGTTCCTTCCGGCGCTTCCACCGGCGTTCACGAAGCATGCGAACTGCGTGACGGCGACAAGTCCCGTTACCTGGGCAAGGGCGTTTCCAAGGCAGTTGAAAACGTTAACACCGAAATCGCAGAAGCTGTTGTTGGTCTGAATGTTCTGGATCAGGCTGGCATCGACAAGCTGATGATCGAACTGGACGGCACCGAAAACAAGGGCCGCCTGGGTGCAAACGCTATTCTGGGTGTTTCTCTGGCATGTGCAAAGGCTGCTGCAGAAGTTACCGGCACCAGCCTGTACAACTACATCGGCGGCTGCAACGCTAAGACCCTGCCCGTTCCCATGATGAACGTTCTCAACGGCGGCGCACACGCAACCGGCTCCAATGTTGACATTCAGGAATTCATGATCATGCCCGTTTCTGCTCCTTCCTTCAAGGAAGCTCTGAGAATGTGCGCAGAAGTATTCCACGCTCTGAAGAAGATCGTTAAGGCAAACGGTGTTGGCGACGAAGGCGGCTACGCTCCCAATCTGGAATCTGACGAAGACGCTCTGAAGGCTCTGGTCGAAGCAATGGAAGTTGCTGGCTACAAGCCCGGCGTAGACTTTAAGATCGCAATTGACGGCGCTGTTGCAGACTGGTTCAATCCTGAAGACGAATGCTACCACCTGCCCAAGCGCGGCACTGTTATGACCCGCGAACAGATGGTCGATATGTGGGAAGACTTTGCAAACAAGTACCCCATCATCTCCATCGAAGACGGCATGGCTGAAGACGACTGGGATGGCTGGAAGATGCTGATGAACCGCATTGGTGACCGCGTACAGCTGGTAGGCGACGACCTGTTTGTTACCAACACCAAGCGCATCAAGAAGGGCATCGAGCTGGGCTGCGCAAATGCAGTTCTGATCAAGCTGAACCAGATCGGTACTCTGACCGAAACTCTGGACGCTATTGCTATGGCACACCGCGCTGGCTGGACCGCTATCGTTTCTCACCGCTCCGGTGAAACGGAAGACACCACGATTGCTGACATCTCCGTAGCTGTCAACGCAGGTCAGATCAAGACCGGTGCTCCCAGCCGCTCCGATCGTGTTGCAAAGTACAACCAGCTGCTGCGTATCGAAGAAGAACTGTTCAGCGATGCTCAGTACCCCGGCAACGACGCATTCTTCTCCATCAAGAAGTAATTTCTTCCGGGAGATCCACTCCTAAATGAATAGAAGGTGTTTTCATTGGTAACAATACCAATGAAAACACCTTTTTACTTTTTCAGGAGGGACCAAATGAACGACGAATATAACGAACAAGGCCTGCTTGGCGGAAAGGGGTTCTACATAGCCCTGCTGCTATGTGTATCCATCATTGCTGTATCTGCTTGGATGATTTTCCGGAATCAATCTAAGGATGACCAGGCCGATGCGCTGGCAGAAGTGACTGTTACGCCGTATGAGATTCCTGTAAACCAGATCGAAGACGAACCGGAACCCACTGTGGTGCTGCAGGTGGAAGAACCCGATGTGGTTGGAATCATCGATCCTGCGCCTGTGGACGAGCCTGTACAGGAGGTTACAGTGCAGGAGGAGCCTGCGGTGGTTGAAACGGTCAACCAAACGGTCAGCACCTATCTGTGGCCGGTGTACGGTGACATCAAGATGCCTTACAGCATGGAGGCTTTGACCTATAATGTGACTATGGGCGATTGGCGTACGCACGATGGTATTGATATTCTGGCTCAGGAGGGAAGCGAGGTTCATGCAGCCTGCGCAGGTACTGTGATAGAGGTATATGACGATGACTTATACGGCACTACCGTAGTGATCGACAACGGCAATGGCCTCATGAGTTATTATGCAAATCTGGGGGATGAGCCTATTGTCAACACGGGTGACCGTCTGCTGACTGGTGACGTGATCGGGACTGTAGGCAGCACAGCCATCTGTGAATCTGCAGAACCCACTCATCTGCATTTTGCCATGTCTCTCAATGAGAACAGTGTAAACCCGCTGGATTACTTGCCGGCGCTGTAAACAGGCAATGCCCCTGAAGGCGAACCTTTGGGGGCAAAATATTTTTACAGAAAATTAAAATAATTATTGACAAAACATGTCGAAGCGGGTATAATAACTTTTGTTGTGGCGGCATAGCTCAGTTGGCCAGAGCACACGGTTCATACCCGTGGTGTCCCCGGTTCGAATCCAGGTGCCGCTACCATAAATCCCGCTGGAGCATCTGTTCCGGCGGTGAATAAGGCCCGTTGGTCAAGCGGTTAAGACACCGCCCTTTCACGGCGGTAACAGGGGTTCGATTCCCCTACGGGTCACCAAAACAAAAAAGCGGCTGCATTGCAGTCGCTTTTTCTCTTTATCAGAAACAATTCGCCAAATTCTTTATTGTTTAGAAATTCTGCATCTGATATACTGTAATCAAGGAAATAAAATAGGAGGTACGCCCTATGAATTTTAAATTTGTGCACAACAATTTCAATGTATTGGATTTGGACAAGTCCCTTGCGTTTTATAAGGAAGCTTTGGGCTTGGTAGAAATTCGGCGCAAGGAAGCAGAGGACGGAAGCTTTATTCTGGTCTATCTGGGAGATGGCGGCAGCAGCTCTCATCAGCTGGAGCTGACCTGGCTGCGTGACTGGGATCGTCCGTATAATCTGGGGGACAACGAATTTCATTTGGCTTTTGAAGTAGAGGACTTTGAAGCAGCACACAAGCACCATCAGGAAATGGGCTGCATCTGTTTTGAAAACGAAAAGATGGGGATCTACTTCATCATCGACCCCGACAACTACTGGCTGGAGATTCTGCCCGCAAACCGTTAAGAAAACAAACTGACATTGTGTGGGCAGACCGAATGTCTGCCCACATAGTGATTGCAAAAATAAATCGCAAATCCCCGAAAAAAGTTGTTGACAAACAGAACTTCCGTGTGTATAATAAATCTTGCGTTAAGGCGGCATAGCTCAGTTGGCCAGAGCACACGGTTCATACCCGTGGTGTCCCCGGTTCGAATCCAGGTGCCGCTACCAACTATCTCGCCGGAGCGCAAACTTCGGCGAGTATATAAGGCCCGTTGGTCAAGCGGTTAAGACACCGCCCTTTCACGGCGGTAACAGGGGTTCGATTCCCCTACGGGTCACCAAAACAAAGAAGCGACTGCATTGCAGTCGCTTCTTTTGTTTTGGAACGAAATGAATCTAGAAGTAAGTGAAATGCACGGGCGGCGAGAGGCGTTGTTTCGTTTCGTGATCCGAAGAATCATTTCGCGAAAAATTTCCCTTGTATTTTCGAATCCAACCTGCTATAATTACTTGGTAATCACGGAGGCATAGCTCAGCTGGTTAGAGCGCTCGCTTCACACGCGAGAGGTCGATGGTTCGAGCCCATTTGTCTCCACCAATCCCCGATGCAGTGCATCGGGGATTTTTGTTATGTTTTTTCTGAAAGAGAAGTCATAGTTGACTTCTCTTTTGATTTTTACGATGGTGTCAGGCCTAGGCTTTCGTATGTGATCTCTTCTCTCAGATAACCTTTTTCGTCTCTGGAGAAGTCCCATTCCGCATAGCCAAAACGCGCACAAACCAGAGCGTATTCTGGGGTCTTTTCCGTGTAGCCGCTTTCTCTGGTGTAGCGCCAGCCGTAGTCGGTGGGATCGCCGTCATACAGGAACACGAACTCACAGTCGGGGTGCAGTTCCTTCACACGCTGGGTCTCTGCCCAGGGCACTCTGCTGATGGTGCACCAGAGCTTGCGCAGATTGGGCATATTGTCTGTGAAGGAGAGGTCACGCATGAGAATGGTGTTGCTGATGTTCAGATACTTCATATTGGTCAGCCCAGACAGGTACTGCATATCTTCATCGGTGAGCTGGCGATTGGAGAAAATCTCCAGAAATTCCAGCTTTGTGCAGTTGGCAATGCCGGAAATATCATAAAGATTACCGATCGCTACGATGGCCATTTCCAAATCGGTCATTGTGCTCATGAAGTCCAGGTTCATGAAACTGTTGTGCCCCAGATCCAGATACTTCACTTCATTGCAGTATTTCAGACATGCCACTTCTTTGGTATCCACATTCCATGTTGCCCAGATTTTATAGGTATCGGTCAATGCGTTGTTCTGGCCAAAGAACACGCGCCAGACCACTTTGCATTGGTCTGCCAGGTCTTCCCGGAGCTGAGCGGTGGCTTCATCAGTGGTGCCGCAGGTGTCCAGCTTCAGATAAGTCAGATTGGGCATGATGTGGATGATCTTGCGGAACACATCCAGACCTGCATCACCGCCGATATCCGCCTGAAAATACTCCAGTGTTTCCATGTCAGTGCTGACCTGCTGCCCGAACAGATCAAAGGTATAGTGGAAAAACAGATCAGGGCAGGCTTGTTGGAGCAGAAGTACATCGTCAATCACAAGATCGCTGTGTCCATTTTCATCCATCAGTTCCACTGTTTCCAGATCCTGCAGCGCATTTAGCAGCTGTACAGTTTCCTCCATATTCCCATAGACAAAGCTGGAAATATCAATGGATGTACAATCACAGGAATAGGAGGTACCGTCGATGCTGACGGAGTCAAACAGAACTTCGGCGTTAGGGAAGGCTCTGAAAACAGCTGCAAGCTGCCGTTCAGTAGGCTCGTTGGCAAAGCGGATGTCAGTGACCTTTTGGAGGTAATCAGCCTGTTGCGATAGACTGAAAGCCTGCGCACCATTGGTGAGGACGATGCTGCGGGTGGACTGATTCAGCTTCAGTACTTCTTCGTCGCCTTCTACGGTGATGGTATAGGTAATGTTTTTATAGGGATATTGTTCCCGGTAGGCTTCGATCTCGCTGTACGGTGCACCGGTCATATCTTTATAGGAATAGAAATATAAGCTCCCAAGGACAATGACGCAGGACAGGAGCAAAAATCCACCCATCTTCCATTTATCATGCTTAAACAGAGTCAACACCTGCTTTCGATTTTTTGTTTTACTGTTCCGCTTCCGGTGGCGTGATACCGGTGGATTCGTATGTGATCTCTTCGGTGACATAGCCGGTGGGATAGCGAGAGTAGTCCACGGCACTGTAGCCAAATTGCTGACGCAGCAGTGCATAGCGGGGAAGAATATGGCCATTCAGGTCATAGCGCCAGCCGTACATGGTGGGGTCACCGTAGCTCAAGAAGGTGCCGTCGACCTGAGGCTGCAGCCGCTTGTATTCCTCTACCTGCTCTTCCGGAATGTGGTTCATCAGGCTGTTGACCTTGATCATATTGTCCAGACCATACAGGGGAGTGATGTCGTCAATCTTCAGATTACTGATGTTTAGATACTTCAATTCCGTCAGGTCCTCCAGCGGGCTCAGATCGGTGACCTTAGAGGAGAAAATTTCCAAAAAGGTGATCTTCTTGCAGCTGCGCAGGGGCTCAATGCTTGCAAGATTGCAGTCACCCATAATGACGACCTCCAGATCCGGCATGTACTGTGCCCACTCACAGTGGGTGATCATGGTGTGACCGAGGTCGAGATACTTGACATCGGTGCAGTATTTCAGAGCACTGTTGTTCATGTCATTGACAGTCCAATTTGCCCAGATCTTCAGAGTGTCAGTCAGGCAGTTGTACTCATGGAAGAAAATGCGCCAGACTACCTTGACCCTGTCGGCAAAGTCATCGCGAAGCTGTGCCATGGCTTCGTCAGTGGTGCCGCACCAGTCCAGCTTCAGATAGGTCAGATCATGCATTAAGGGGATGAGCTGGCGGAACTGTTCCAGCCCTTCGTCCTTGATGCTGGCACGGAAGTATTCCACTTTTTCCATGTCGGTGGAAAGTTCCTGCCCGAACAGCTTGATACGGTAGTTGTAGATCAGATCGGGGCAGGCCGTACACAGGGCAGAGGCATCGTCCAGAGAAACGGTGCTCAGCGCTTCGCCTTTGCACAGCTCTACTGTTTCCAGCAAGGGCAGGGCCTGCATCCCTTCGATGGCTTCATTGACCTGCTCTGTGGTTAGATCACTGAGGTCGATGGTGGTTGTGTCGTAGGAAAAATTCCGGCCGAGGAACGAGATTTGGTCACAGACGATCTCGGCATCGGGGAAGGCGGCAGTCATGGCGTGAACGGTGGCAGCGTCAGGGGTCAGCCCCTCCATGCTGATGACTGTCAGGTTCTGCAGATATTCCGCCTGTGAGATCAGACTGTCTGTCTGCGCGAGATTTGTGAGAAGTGCCTGCGCATCCGTGTTGGAGAGCACCATCGGCTCACTGCCGCCTTCAATCGTGACGGAGTATGTGATGTCCTTATTGGGGTGCTCTGCCATATAGGCTTCAATCTCACTGTACGGAGCACCGGTCATATCTACGGTACAGCCGGACAGGAGAAGCAGACAGAGTGCAAGCGTGGGGATGAGGATATTTTTATTCATAGTTTTCCTCCTTGTAGTATTCTTCCGGAGGGAGAATACCTGTGGATTCATAAGTGACCTCTTCGGTCAGATAGCCCTTGGGATAGCGGGAATAGTCCTTGGTGTCATAACCAATTTGCTGCCGCAGCAGGGCATAACGGGGGGTATAGAGGTAGATGCCGTAAGGTGGAGCCGGTGCACGGCGCCAGCCGTATTCTGTGGGAGACTCATCCGCAAAAGTGAAGGCAGCGTCGCAGTCTGGGTTCAGTTCCTTGAATTTTTCGATCTGATCCTTAGGGATCTTCTCATTCATAGTGCTGTTTAGCTTTTTCAGGTTGTGCAGGCCGTACAGGGGAGTAATATCTGTGGTCTCAATATTGCTGATGTTCAGATATTCCAGCTGCGGCAAGTCTGCCAGAGGACTCAGGTCGGTGACGTTGCAGGTAAAAATCTCCAGATAGGTCAGATTTTTGCAGGTGCGCAGAGGCTCGATGCTCCGCAGGCTGCAGTCCGCCAAGATCAGGGTATCCAGATAGGGCATATATTTGACGAATTCGCAGCTGTCTACGTAGCTGTGGCCCATGTCGATGTAGCGCACCTCCGTGCAATACTTTAGTACTTCCACATCCTTGCTCCACAGGTAGTACTGCGCCCAGATCTTATAGGTGTCGGTTAGGGCGTTGAAGTCGCCAAAGAACACACGCCAGACGACTTTGCACCGGTCTGCCAGTTCATCGCGGAGCTGTGCGGTGGCTTCATCAGTGGTGCCGCACCAGTCCAGCTTCAGGTAGGTCAGCTTGTCCATGATGGGCATGATGGAGCGGATCACATCCAGACCTTCGTCGCCAATGTCGGCTTTGAAGTATTCGATGGCTTCCATATCGGTGGAAACCTCCTGACCGAACAGGTCAAAGGTCAGGTGCACAGTGATATTCGGCAGTGCAGCTGCCAGCACAGCAGCATTTTCCGCAGTGTAGACGGAATCGTCAGGAGACTGGATGGTTACGGAATCCAGCTGCGGGAACCAAAGAAGCTCCTGTGCGGCCTGTTCAAATTGTTCGCCAGTCAGACGATCCAGCTTAATCTCCGTGGCGTCAGCGGGATAGGCCTTGCCCAGCAATTCCATTTTGGGATACTGAATGTCTGCATTGGGGAAGGCCTTGTCCATGGCGTCAGCGGTCTCAGCGTTCATAGTCACTTCAGTGAATGTGATGGAGGTCAGGTGCTGCAGATATTCAGCCTGCTTGATCATGCTGTCCGCCTGTGCAATGTCGGTCAGCTCAGCGGATGTGTCCTTGTTGGACAGCGTAAGGGAAGCCTCGCCGCCGTCAATGGTGACGGTATATCGGATCTGTTTATGGGGGTGTTGCACCATATAGGCTTCGATCTCGCTGTATGGGGCACCGGTCATATCCACAAACAGGCAGCGATATGCGCCGATGGCGCAGACAACAGCGATAAGCAGAGAAATCAAAATCTTTTTATTTTTCATGGGTAAACATCATAGTCTCGTTCTTCCGGGGGAACGATGCCTGTACTTTCATAGGTGATTTCTTCGGTGAGATAACCGGTGGGATAGCGGGAATAGTCTTTGGTATCGTAGCCGATCTGCAGACGCAGCAGCTCATAGCGGGGGGTACGGCGGTAGCCTTCCGGAGTAGGGCCGTGCCGCCAGCCGAATTCTGTGGGGGAATCCCAATAGTTGAAGGTGCACTTGGTGTCAGGATGCAGCTCTTGAAAGGCCTTGATCTGTTTCTGATCAATGTTTGCCATGGTGCAATTCATAATGAACAGGTTGTCAAGACCATACAAGGGAGAAATATCGTCGATCTTGCAGTTGCTGATATTCAGATACTCCAGCTGCGGCAGATCTTCCAATGGGGAAAGATCAGTCACCTTGGAAGAGAAGATCTCCAGATAGGTCAGGTTTTTGCAGCTGCGCAGGGGCTCGATGCTTTTCAGACGGCTGTCGGCTAGAATCAGGGTATTCAGATAGGGCATGTACTCCACAAAGTCGCAGTTGTCCACATAGCTGTGGCCCATGTCGATGTAGCGCACCTCTGTGCAATATTTCAGACATTCCACATCATCGCCGTACAGGTTGAATTGCGCCCAAATTTTATAGGTATCAGTCAGGGCATTGAACTCATCGGTGAGGAATACGCGCCAAACCACCTTGCACCGGTCTGCCAGTTCATCGCGCAGCCGAGCAGTGGCTTCGTCGGAGGTGCCGCACCAGTCCAGCTTCAGGTAAGTCAGCTTGTCCATGATGGGCATAATCGACCGAATGACATCCAGACCTTCATCGCCAATGTCGGCTTTGAAGTACGCAATGGTTTCCATGGCGGTGGAAACCTCCTGACCGAACAGATCAAAGGTCATGTTCACGGCTGTATCGGGAACCGCTGCGGCAATGACTGCTGCATCTTCGGCGGTAAATACGGTGCCCTCTGCCGCAGTGAGCGTTAGGGTCTCCAGTTGTGTCAGCCAGACAAGTGCATCAGCGGCATAGCGGAGGGCTTGACTGCTCATTCCATCCAGTTCCAACGCGGAGGTGTCCGCGCTGTATGCCTGTCCCAGCATGGACACCGCATTGTAGTATAGCTGAGCGTTTGGAAAAGCATCCGTCAATGCGGTCAGCACATTGCCGGGCAGGGCTGCGTCTCCCAAGTCGATCGTCTCCAATCGCTGGAGGTATTCGGCTTGATCCACCAGACTGTTTGCTTGTGCGGCATTTTCCAGTGTGACCGATCGGCGGTTGGATTTCAGTTCTATGGGTTCCGTGCCGCCATCAACTGTGATGGTATAGGTAATGGTTTTATAGGGGTGCTGTTCCTGATAGGCTTTGATCTCATTGTACGAGGCTCCGTCCATGTTTTTATAGGAATGGAAATACAGGCTGCCCAGAGTCAGCAGACAAGAACCTGCCAGAAACCCAGCAATTTTCATTTTATCGTCATGAAACATGATCGTTCTCTCTTTTTAAATGGTGTACTCATTATATTTCAGGGGGAGAAACGTGTCAATCTTTGGGAAAAATAAAAACCGGCAATCCGCAAAGGATTGCCGGTTTGAACTTTAATCGTCGGGAGTGATGCCGGTACTTTCGTAAGTGATCTCTTCTTTCAGCTCACCCTTGGGGTACTGGGAGACATCATCACGGTCATAACCGATCTGCTCTCTCAGCAGCGCATAGCGAGCTGTGTAGCTTCCATCGGGGTTGGTGCGCCAGCCATAATTGGTGGGATCGCCATCAGGCAGAAATACAAATTCACAGTCGGGATGCAGTGCCTTTACACGGTCAATTTCCTCCTGAGGAACCTTGCTCAGGGTGCACCATAGTTTCTTCAGCTTGGTCATGTTGTCGGTGAAGGACAGGTCGGTCATGTTGGGAATATTGCTGATATTCAGATATTCCATGTTGACCAGTCCGGACAGATTCTGCATATCATCGTTATCCAGTTTGCGGTTGGAGAAGATCTCCAGATAGGTCAGCTTCGTGCAGTTTTTGATGCCGGAGATGTCTTCCAGCTGACCAATGGCCAAAATAGCCACTTCCACATCTGTCAGGTTTTCCATGAAGTCCAGATGGGTGAAAAAGTTGTGCCCCAGATCCAGATATTTGATGCCTCTCAGGTGAATGAAGTTGGTGATCTGCTTATCCATCAGGCCGCCGATGGTCCACATCTTGTAGTTGTCAGTCATGCAGTTGAAGACACTGTAGAAAATTCGCCAGTGCACTTCAATATCGGGGAAGTCTTCACGCAGCTGCGCCATCGCTTCGTCGGTAGTTTTGCAGGTATCCAGCTTCAGATAGGTCAGATTGTACATCATGGGCAGAAGCTTGCGGAGCTCTTTCAGCCCTTCGTCACCGATATTGACCTTGAAGTATTCCAGAGATTCCATATCCGTGGTAACATGCTGTCCAAACAGATCGACGGCATAGCTGAACTGCACATCAGGAAATGCAGTATACAGCTTCACTGCGTCATCCAGAGACAGAGATGCATTTCCATCAGCATCGATCAAATTGATGGCTTGAAGATTGGACAACTGCTTTATATCGCGGATCACATCATCTACCTGTTCCGAGGTCATCCCGGCCAGATCGACTTCGGTGGTGTCCAGAGCATAGTCGATGCCCAGTATCGTAATGTATTTGTATTCGATCAAGCAGTTGGGAAAGGCATCCTGCAGCTGGCTGAGTGCAGTGCCGGTCAGCGCGATGTCACCGAGGTGAATGGCTTCAAGATGCTGCAGATAGTCTGCTTGTGCGATCATGCCGGTCAGCTGTGCAGTCTCTTCCAGATACACTGCGGTGGTGTTCTGATCGACGATCACATTCACGCTGTCCCCTTCGATCGTAACGGTGTAGCTGACCTGTACATAGGGATTTTCTTTTTTGAATGCTTCGATTTCAGCGGTGGTCATTCCGCTGAGGTCCTGAAACAAATAATCATAAGCCATGCAGCCGCCGATCAGCAGGACGATGATCGCAGCGACGATCCCGATCATCAGACCGATCTTTTTCTTAGTCATAATTTTCTCCTGTATGCACTGTAGAAACAGTGCATTTTCTCTCTATTATAATTTTCATTATACCGTTGCAAAACAGGGGTGTCAACGACCTGCAGGGATTGTTTTTTTATCAATTCTTTGCAAACTGGCGGGACTGTGCTACAATGATTACAATAAACCCAACCGAAAGGAGTCCTTTTATGAAGATCATCGGCATCAACGGAAGTCCGAGAAAAAACGGGAACAGTGCAGCAATGCTGGAAGCCGCATTGGCCGGTGCAAGGGAGCAGAGAGCGGAAACCGAACGTATCGACTTATTCGACTTGGATTATTCCGGCTGCCATAGCTGTTTTGCATGCAAGCGGCTGGGTGGCGAGAGTTACGGCAGATGTGCACAGCGGGATGCCCTGACGGAGGTTCTGGACAAAGTGCTGGATGCGGATGCACTGATCTTGTCGGCACCGCTGTATTTCGGTGAGATGCCCGGTGCAGTACGCAATTTTCTGGAGCGCCTGTGGTTCCCTGCACAGCAGTATGCAAAAAACTATGCCAGTGCTTACAAAAAGCGGGTGAAGGTGGGATTGATCTACACCATGAATCTGCCCAGTGAGGCCATGTATCAGGATGTTATAACCCGACATAAACAGAATTTTGGGATGTTGCTGGGGAAAACAGAAGTGGTCACTGCGGTGGATACTCTGCAGTATGATGACTATTCCCTGTATGCAAGTGAGCTTTTTGACGGTGAAGCCAAGAAGCTCCGGCACGAGACAGTTTTTCCGGAGGACTGTGCAAAGGCTTTCGAAATGGGGAAACGCCTGGCGAAAAATTGAAAACATTTTCGAGCCGCGGAGGAAACAAACTTCCGCGGCTCTTTCTATTTTTGAGAAAGTATGGTAAAGTAAATAAAAACTGTTTTTAGGAGACTTCTATGATTTCAATATACGGTACGTTTGGCCCTGCCTGCGCGGACAGCGGCACCATGGAACAGATGTTCCATGCCGGTATGACCGGTATGCGCCTGAATCTGTCCCACACGGGACTGGAACAGAGCGCAGCTCTGATCCAAGCCTTTCACACTGCTGCGGCAGCATCAGGTGTGCGGCCGGAGCTACTGATCGATATGCAGGGGCCAGAGCTGCGCATTGGTGCACTGGCTGAGCCTCTGACTCTGAACATCGGCGATACGGTGATTTTGGGTGAGGGGGGTATCCCTGTGCCGGCAGAGACGCTGCCTGTGATGTATGCAGGGGACGAAGTGGTGCTGGACGATGGCAAGATCAGTGTGATCGTCGACGAAAACCGCGGAGATCACGCAGTTGTGACGGTGCAGCGCGGCGGTGTGCTTACTGGACGGAAAAGCATCAAACTGAAAAATCCCAATGTAACTGTGGACATGCCTGTGCTCACAGAGCACGACCTGAACAATGTCCGTCTGGCGGCGCAATACGGCGTTACCGGGCTTATGCAGCCTTTTGTCCACAACGGCAGAGAACTGCAGCAGGTACGTGCGGCGCTGAATGAAAACGGAGCAGAACAGGTAAAAATCTATGCAAAGATCGAAACCATGGATGCTGCGCGGAATTTGGAGGATATCCTGCCCTGGGCGGATGAGGTCATCATTGCCCGAGGGGATCTGGGCAACGACATGGAGCTGTGGCAGCTGCCTGCTGTGCAGAAGGATATTTCTGTAGCCTGCAAGGCACAGGGCAAGCCTTTCGTGGTTGTTACACAGATGCTGGCCTCCATGGAAACAAGCCCAGTACCCACCCGTGCGGAGGTCTCTGACATCTTTCATGCAGTGACAGACGGTGCAGCGGGCGTTATGGTTACCGGCGAGACTGCGGTGGGGCAGTATCCGGTGGAAGCCATCCGCTATCTGACGAACACCGCGGCAAGTGCAATGCAGTGGATGGAGAAAGGAAATTCCCATGATCAAAGTTGAACATCTTTCTTTCGGCTTCCCCAATGTGGAGCTATATAACGATGTGTCCTTTACGCTGGAGTATGGACAACACTGTGCCTTCATTGGCAGCAATGGTACCGGTAAGACTACGTTGATTGAGATCATGCTGGAGCCTGACCGCTTTATGTATGACGGGAAGATCACGAAGGATGAGGACTGGAAAGTCGGTTACGTGAACCAGTTTGACAAGTCCGATAAAGACAGGGACATCACAGTGTATGAATTCCTGAGTGAGGATTTTGTCCGCAACCAGCAGGAGACAGAGCAGGTCTGCACTGCCATGGCGGAGACCGAAGACCTGGAGCCGCTGCTGGAGCGTTATCAGCAGCTGATGGATGCGTTTCAGGCTATGGATGGAGACAATTACGAGACCAACATCCGCAAGCAGCTGAAGCTGGCAGGGCTGAGTCATCTGGAAAACATCGGTATCAGTGCCCTCAGCGGCGGTGAGTACAAGCTGCTGCAGGTCATTAAGCAGATGCTGCATTTACCGGAGCTGCTGATTATGGACGAGCCGGATGTATTTCTGGATTTTGAGAATCTGAACGGTCTGGTCAGCGTCATCAATTCCTATAAAGGAACGTTACTGGTAGTGACTCACAACCGGTATCTGCTGCATCATTGCTTTCATAAGATCCTGCATCTGGAAGATACAGATGTGCAGGAGTTTGATGGCAGCTATATTGAATATAACTTTGCACTGCTGCAGAAAAAGATCGAGCTGCAGGAACAGGCTGTGAAGGAAGAAGCGGAGATCGAGCGCAACCGCGAACTGGTGGAGCGCCTGCGTGACGATGCTACGGAAGTGGACAGTGCCACCCGTGGCCGTTTCCTCCATGCCAAGGTCAGTCAACTGGCGCGACTGGAGGCACGCCGTATCAAAGCACCTTTTGTGGAGATCCGTCAGCCTGTGGTGCATCTTCCGGAGGTTCAGCCATCTGAATATGAGGATCCCGAGGATCGTCCGGTGGTGCTGTCTGTGGAGAATTACACCGTCAGCTTTGATGAGCTTCTTCTTGAGAATGTTAATTTTGAGATTCGGGAAGGGGAAAAGGTGGCCATTGTCGGGCCCAACGGTACCGGCAAAACCACACTTCTTCGAGATATTTTTAAGAATCAAAATCCTGCCATTCATATCGGTTCGGATGTGTTTGTCGGTTTCCTGAGCCAGCTCCACGGAGAAATGCTGGACGAGAACAGCACTGTACTGGAGGAATTTATTGGGCTGGGCTTTGCAGACAGAGATGAAGTAGTGGAGCATTTGAATCAATACTGCTTTAATCCGGATCATCTGGACAGCCGCATCGGTGTGCTGTCCGGGGGAGAAAAGAATCTGTTGCAGTTGGCAAAGATTGATGTGACCAAGGCCAACCTTCTGCTGCTTGATGAACCCACCAGTCATTTGGATACCTATGCCCAGATCGCATTGGAACACGCAGTAGCTGAGTATCAGGGGACTGTGCTGATGGTTTCTCATGACTTCTACAACATTGTTAATTGTGCCGACTATGTTCTGTATGTTGAGGATAAATCCATTCGCCGCATGCGTATTCGGACGTTCCGTAAGATGATCTATGCAAATCATTTCAGCAAGGACTATCTGGAATTGGAACTGAACAAGAAAGAACTGGAGACCCAGATCGCACGACTGCTGAAAGATAAGGATTTTGAGGCAGCCAGAGCCCTGAGCTTGCGGTTGGAAGAAGTGATCCAACAAATGAATCGTGCAAAATAAATAGAGAGGCTGCGGCTGCATCTGGTAATATAAAAGTAGACACTCAAGAAAAGAAGAGTGTCTACTTTTATATTACCAGATGCAATTCCTGAGGATTGAATTTTGATGTGTCTGCGGAGCAAAATCAAGTGTTATGGATGCGTTAACAAATAACAAATGAAACAATATCTAAAGCAAAATGTTGGTCAAAATTTAGATGCTAAAAAATAGGGAAAAACTTACATTTTCACTCAAAATGCTTCAAAAATGGGTGTTTAAGTTATAAATTCTGAAAATCAAAAAATTGATTATGTACACATTAAACAAAAAATGGAATTTGAAATTGAATATTTTGCGTTCTTATTGACAGAAATTTTCTTTCAATGTATAATTTCCACAATGTTAACTTTTTGTAAAGAAGAGAATTTATGAAAAGTGAAAAACAGGAAAAACAAAATCAGTCTCAATGAAAAGGATTCCTGTCAGGCAGTTCTTTCATGGAGGACGATGCAGCGCAGGATCTCGCGTTTATGCTTTCCGCGGAAAGCATAATAAGGGTACATGCAGTAAGCAGAGTGTGAAATGGAAGAAGTGTTGAAGCGGCAATGCTTTTCTGCGGGACAAGAAAAGAAGGAGAAAAATTATGAAAAAGTTTTTGGCAATGATCCTTGCTCTTGTCATGTGCCTGTCTCTGGTTGCTTGCGGCGGCGGTTCTTCCTCCGGCGGCGACAGCGCAGAAGACTTCCACATTGATATCAAGTTCTCCAACGTTTTCCAGCCTGAAGAAATGAATGGTCAGGCTTCCGAAAAGTTGGCAGCAATGATTACTGAACGCACCGGCGGCGCTGTTAGCGTTACCTACTACGGTCAGAACCAGCTGGACTGCTACGGCGACTCCGTTGCACAGGCAGTTGCAGGTGCTAACTGGATGGGTCTGGAAGAACCTTCCCTGTTTGCTGACTATGTTGGCGACTGCGCAGTTCTGATCGGTCCCATGCTGTATGCATCCAACGAAGAATACAACTACGTTATGGAATCCGACATCGTTGCAGAAATCTGCGACCGTCTGGCTACCGAACACAACATCCATATTCTGGATACCCACTACAGCTTCGGCTTCCGCTCTGTTTGCACCAACAAGGTTGTCACTAAGCCCGAAGACCTGAACGGCATGGTTCTGCGTGCAACCTCTTCCGCTCTGTTTGCTAAGACTCTGGAATGTCTGGGTGCAACTCCTCAGGCTATGGGCTTCACCGAAGCTATCTCCGCAATGTCTAACGGCGTTGTTCAGGGTTATGAAGGCTCCGTTTCCACCCACAAGGATACCGGCGTTTACGAATTCATTCACAACGTTGCTCTGACCAACCATCTGATTGCTACTCGCTGGCTGTTCATCTCTGAAAATGTATGGCAGCAGATCCCCGAAGAATATCAGACTATCATTGAAGAATGTGCTCTGGAATGCGGTCTGTGGGAACAGCAGGCTGTTGCTGACTCCGAAGCTGAAATGATCGCTTTCCTGGAAGAACATGGCACTACTTACAACGATGTTGATCTGGATGCGTTCACCGCAGCTTGCGAACCCGTATATGACTGGATCGTTGATGAATACGGCGCTGACCCCGAACTGCGCGGCAAGCTGGTTGCTCTGGTTCAGGAATACCGCGAAGCAAACGCATAATCTAAGAAATACATCATTTCACTGATTAGCCTGTTTTAAGTCAATTGACGGACTACCCGGTTTACCGGGTAGTCCGCATTGAATTATCAGGCACTGTTAATGCGGTGTTAATTTCCTGCTTTTTACAGCAGACAAGGGAGCTTATAGAGGCCTCCCGTCGGGAAATCTATGATTTCCCTTGTCTGCTGCAAAAAGTGAACCTGGTAAAAGACATAGTATATTGAGGTTTTTTATGAAAAAAAAGATTACTTTAAAAGGTATTGTATTGAACCTCGATGCGATTATTACTTGCGTTACTCTGAGCTTGTGTACCATCCTCGTTAACGCAAATATTTTTAGTCGTTATCTGTTCAATTCTCCGATCCTGTGGGCGGAAGAAGTTGCAACTTCTCTGTTCATCTGGACCGTATTTGTTGGTAGTGCTTATGCTTACCGCACACATGCACATTTGGGCGTTGACATTCTGGTTAAGGCTTTGCCTGAAAAGGCAAAGAAGGGTGTCAACATTGTGATCGACATCATTGAAATCGCTGTTCTGTTGATGCTGACTTATGTCAGTGCTCAGTATGTTGCAAATTCTTGGACCCGCGTCACCGATGTTTTGATGATGCCTCGCTGGTACTTCTCCATTGCGGTGCCCATCGGTTTTGGCTGGTCTCTGCTGTATGCAATTTATTTCTTTGTTCAGGATTTGAGAGGTAAGGGAAAGGAGGAAGAATCTAATGACACTGGAGTTTATTGATCTCGTTCCTATTATTCTGGTCTTCGTTCTTTACTTCGCAGGCCTGCCCATCGTTTACTCTCTGTTCGGTGGCGCATTCTTCTACTTCCTGTTCATTGACACGACTACTCAGCCCTACATGGTCATGATGAAGGTCATGAACTCTACCGCCTCTTATTCTCTGCTGGCAATTCCGTTCTTCGTCATGTCCGGTTCTATTATGAACTACGGTGGCATAGCGGATAAGCTGATGGACTTTGCGGAAATTATAACAGGCCATATGCGTGGCGGTCTGGCACAGGTAAACGTTGTTCTGTCCATGCTGATGGGCGGCTGCTCCGGTTCTGCGAATGCTGACTGTGCTATGCAGTCCAAGATGCTGGTTCCCGAAATGGAAAAGCGCGGTTACTCCAAGGCATTCTCCGCAGCTATCACCGCAGCATCCTCTGCTGCGACCCCTGTTATTCCTCCCGGGGTTAACCTGATCGTTTACGCTGTTATTGCACAGTGTTCTCTGGCTCGTGTATTCGCAGCTGGTTACGTTCCCGGCCTTCTGATGTCTCTGTCCATGATGATCGTGGTTGCCATCATTGCCAAGAAGCGTAACTATCCCCGCACTCGCGAAAAGCTGCCTCCTCTGAAGGAAATTGGCAAGCAGGCAATTACCTCTTTCTGGGGCCTGTTCTTCCCCTTCGGCATCATTCTGGGTATGCGCTTTGGCTTGTTCACTGCATCTGAAGGCGGCGCATTTGCTGTTGTATACTGCTTGGTCATCGGCAAGTTTGTTTACAAGAAGCTGTCTTTCAAGCGTGACCTGATTCCCATTCTGATGGACTCTGTTGCAGGTACTTCTTCCGTTGTTCTGATCATGGTCGCCGCAAACGTATTCGGTTACTATATGACTTGGATCAACCTGCCTAAGATTGTTGCTACCGCAGTTCTGAATATGACTTCCAACAAGTGGGTATTCCTGATGATCTGCAATGTTGTTCTGCTGATTATGGGCATGTTCCTGGAAGGCGGCGCAGCTCTGATGATCATCACTCCTCTTCTGCTGCCTGTAGCAAAGCAGTTGGGTGTCGACGTAATCCACTTCGGTCTGGTTGCAATCGTCAATATTATGGTTGGCGGCTTGACTCCTCCCTTTGGCTCTATGATGTTCACCACCTGCGGTATCACAGGCTGTACAATTGGTGAATTCCTGAAAGAAGTCTGGCCGTTCATACTGTGCCTGCTGGCGGTTCTGCTGCTGATTACTTTCTGCCCGGTACTGATTACCATCGTACCTGACCTGATTTACGGCACCGTTGGCTAATGTACGCTTAGCTTGTAACGTTTACAAATGAAGACTGAGAGGTTCGTCGAACCTCTCAGTCTTTTTAAATTTACTATTGCATTTCTTATGCAATCTGATATAGTCTTTATATGGACTTGACATTTACTTTACAAAGTCTTTACATAGGAGAATCCCATGGCAACTTACCAGATTACGATGCAGCATACGGAGGAAACTTTTGAATTGCTGTCACGGAAACAGTATGATTTGTTTTGCCAGAGCAACCGCATTATCCGTACTTTGATCTGTGGTGTATGCGTTGTGATTGGTATGATGAATTTCGAGGCATGGTGGGGGATCGCATTGGTTGGTTATGGATGCTATCTGATTACCAGCACATACGCACAGCCCAATCATACGGCTCATAAACTTGCTAAACAAATCAAGGAACGTGGAATGCCATTCCCGGCATCCCGATATGTATTTCGTAAGAACTATATGGAAATTAC
>JAGBAT010000100.1 GCA_017938835.1 Oscillospiraceae bacterium
GCTCGATGTGGAGAGGACGAGCAACGAAATGAGCGCTCTTGGCTTGCTTGCAAGGCAAAAGCGATATGGAGTTCGCGAGGACGAAAGGTGCGCTGCAGCCTGCTGCAAGTCCATCGCGTTCGCGGGGACGTCTCTGTCAAAATGCTCCGTAGGAGCATTTTGACAGACTCAGCAAATGGGGAACGGATAACCGTTCCCCATTTGCTGTTTACTCTTCATCCATGATCTCGAAATCTGCGTAGTCGGCAGTGTGGTCCAGCTCTCCGCCGATGAACATATTATAGGCTCGCTCCGCGATCACCTGCGTCTCCATGCGGTCAATGCCGCCGCTGATGATGCCGCCCATGATGGGCACGGCCTTGCCGATACTCAGTGCGCTTCTGCCCCCGAACTTGGTGAACAGGCGGTAGCCCACCTTCTGATTGATCAGCGTCGTCAATTTTGCAGGCAGCTTCGCTGCTACAGATTTGGTCAGTCGGGTACCGACCTTGATGCCTGTATTTTTCAAAAGCTGCTCCACCGACAGTCCCGCCAGACACATATAGCTCAGGGACCGCACCTGAGGACTGAACACATCGTAGCCGCCCATATATGCTACCCCGGCGATCATGCGCAGCTGGAAATACAGCACCGTGACAAGGTTGGCGGGCAGCGCCACCGGCAGGGTCACGATGCCGCCCAGCCCCGTGATGAATCCGGCAGCGGTGCAGCTGCGTAGCTGGGCATTGATGAGCTTCATGGCTGCATCGTCCACATTGTCGCTTTTACGGCGGTATTTCTCCGCAAGCTCCACAACAGGGGCTGACACGTGTGGGATCCCATCCAGCACCAGTGAATAGAGCTTGTCCAAAGTCTGCATGATCTCTTCCTGTTTCATTCCGATCCTCCGTTCGTTTGTTTCCTTTTTCTATTATAATACAATACCAATTCTCATTCCACAACCGCCTTGATTCTTCCCTTTTTTACAGCTATAATGTGTATCATAAGAAAGGATGTGAAGCCATGAAGTTCTGCCGATTCTGCGGCGCAAAACTGGAAACTCCCATGAAGTTCTGCTACAAGTGCGGCAAAGCTCTGGAACCCGCATCCATCCCCGTGACACAACAGCCGGAACCCGTGGTTTTGCAGTCCGCATCGAAGAACGCAGGAGTGTCGTTCCGTCCCGCCGCGGCACAGCACCCCTCCGCAGTCGTCTTCCGCCAGACAGATGACGACGAGGAAGTATCCTTCCACCCCGCCTCTGTTCAAGCAGACGAACAGCCTCAGGGCAATGTTCCCCCACAGCCCGAGCTCGTTACTATCCAACAACCTGTACAAACATACGCTCCGCCCATCTATACGCAGGCAGCCGCGGCTGAGCGTCCGAAGAAAAAAAGCAAACGTCCGTTCATCATTATAGCCGCCGTTCTTGCAGTGGTCATCCTCGGCGCTATGGCATTTGCACTTCGCGACCCCATGGCACCAATCAACACAGCCGCAAAATCCGTACTCTATCTGGAATGTTACGACCATACTGGGTACGCTTTCCGCAGCGGCAGTGGTTTTATTCTGAATGATCGAAAGATTGTTATCACCAATTACCACGTTGTAGACGGCACCTATCAAATGGTCGCATTGGACCCGTACTCTGGGCGAAGTGTAGAAATCAACAACGTGTTGGCCTACGACGAAGAGGCGGATCTGGCTGTTTTGCTGTGTGAGGAAGAAATCGGTCTGCCTCCGCTGGAACTTGCCAATTCCGATTACGTCAGACAAGGGGACAAGATCTATACCGTAGGTTATCCGCTGGGACTTTCCCATACCCTGTCCGACGGTCTGGTCAGCTCCCTCTATCTGGATAACGGCATTGAGATCATTCAGATATCTGCCCCGATTTCCCACGGCAGCAGCGGTGGGGTATTGCTCAACGAGAAAGGCAAGGTTATTGGCGTAACCTCTGGCGGTTGGGACGGAGGGCAAAATCTGAACTACGCTGTTTCTTCCAATCAGCTGAAACAGCTGCTTCGTGACACATACGATGTCACGCCAATGTCCGCACTCTATTACAAATAATTGGAGATACTGTCATGCATGACGAACTGACAAAAGTAGATATTGAAAAAATGCAGCAGGAGCTGGATTACCGCCGGCTGGAGCTGCGACCCAAACTGATCGAGGAAGTACAGATTGCCCGCAGCTTCGGCGATCTGTCCGAAAACTTTGAATACAAGGCCGCTAAGCGAGAAAAGAACCGCAACGACAGCCGCATCCGCTATCTGGAACGCATGATCAAGACTGCCGTGGTGATTGAGGACAACTCCGCAGAGGACGAAGTGGGCCTGTTCGACACCGTTACGGTGTTCCTCACTGACGAGCAGGAGGAAGAGGTCTTCCGCATCGTCACCACCTTGCGACAAAATCCTCTGAAGGGGCTCATCAGCAAGGAGTCCCCCATCGGCAGCTGCCTCATGGGCCGCAAAGTGGGCGAGACCGTCCATGTGAAGGTCAATGAGAATTTCGGCTATGATGCAAAAATCATCAAGATCGAAAAGGGCACCGATGACGAAGATCTGCCCATTATGAAATATTGAGCGGCGTGTGATTCGAGGACATGGCCCTCTACACCATTACCAAATACATCCTCATCGCAGCCTGCCTGTGCCTGATCGCGCTGGGGGGACTACGGTGAGTACAAGACCCGTAAAAACAAGGAGTGAGCACTTTGTCCGTAATGGGAATGATCAGCAATTTCATGATCGCCGCTGTGGCTTTTGCTGCCATTGCAGGAATTGCTGCGCTCATCAAATATTTGCGAAATAAATAAGCAAAACCCGCAGTGTCCATCAATGGGCGCTGCGGGTTTCCTGTCTGCGGAATATTCTCTTAAACAAGGTTCTGGTGATCGGCCCGGCGGCAAATAACTGCCAGCACAGAGCGATGGGGAAATTCTTCAACAGCGTGCCAAACCAAACAATTGGCAGCTTGGAAATGGGCGTTCCGCCCATGCCAATATTGAAGATCAAGCTGCCCACCAAGCTCATGGTAGGACACATAACCAGTACGGTACAGCCAGAGACCATCAGAGTGACGAAAAACGGGTTATCCTGTTCCGGACGAATGATGCGCCCAGCCAGCTTTCGCGCCATAGGATTTCCCCACAGTTCCGAGATCACCAGCACAATGATCCACATAAAGGACCATTCCTGCAGCGCCACAGGCAGCACGTCGTAATCCATAGTGCCCAAGCCACCGGGCTGCGTGGCATAACCCATCTGCCAGGCGACATTATAAATCTCCATACACAGTGCCATAAGCATGGACATGATGGTTCCAAACACGAGTCTCTCCGTTTTTGTTTGCGGCATATTCTTCTCCTTTGCTTATATAAAAATAAAGAAAGCGCAAGTCCGGCTGGTTTGGACTTACGCTTTCGCAACACAACACTGATATTTTATCATGTTTTTCATCAGACAGTAATAAACAAATCCGCCAATTTTCTCCAGTCGCCCCCAACGTAAATTCCCAACAATCGCACAAATTTTGTTCATCATTTTGATTTATAATGTCGGATTTTGGTGCAATTCCATCTATCTTAACGCCATCTTAACGCAGAGTTCACAAAATGAGAATTGAATTTGCTGCAAGTGGTGGTATAATAAGTTTTTGAATAACCGATGAAATCGTGGTTTAATGCATACATATAGAACGGGAAATTGATGAACTTATGATTATCAACAACGCACCTAAACTAAAAAACCGCTTGACTCTGGGTATTGACATTGGCTCCACCACTGCCAAGGTCGTACTCATTGACGACGGCAATGTGATCTACGAAAAATACAGCCGCCACTTCTCTCAGGTCCGTCAAAAGACCATCGAAATGGTGCAGGAGATCGAACCCCTGCTCCGCAGCCGCACCTTCCGTGTCTCCATTTCCGGCTCCGCGGGTCTGGGTTTGGCTGATGCGGCTGGCATCCCCTTTGTGCAGGAAGTGTACGCCACCGGCGAAGTCATCCGTGTTCTGGAGCCTGACACCAGCGCAGTCATTGAACTGGGCGGCGAAGATGCAAAGGTCATCTTCTTCAAGGGCGGCACCGATGAACGCATGAACGGCACCTGCGCAGGCGGCACCGGCGCATTCATCGACCAGATGGCTGTCCTGCTGGACATGACTGTGGAAGAGATGGACGCCGCCAGCCTGCAGCACACCAGACTGTATCCCATTGCATCCCGCTGCGGCGTGTTCGCAAAGACCGACATTCAGCCCCTTCTGAATCAGGGTGCCAACAAGGCCGACGTAGCGGCCAGCATTTATCAGGCTGTGGTCAACCAGACCATTGCCGGTCTGGCACAGGGCAGAAAGATCGAGGGCAAGGTCATGTTCCTTGGCGGTCCCCTGTATTACTGCCAGGGTCTGCGTGACCGCTTCCGCGAGACACTGAAGCTTACCGACGAAACCGCGCTGTTCCCCGAATACGGTCGCTTCGCCGTTGCCATGGGCGCAGCCCTGTACGGTGCCGACAGCAGCATCACCTTTACATACGAGACCTTGATCAGCGCGCTGGTCATCAGTGCCGCAACAGTGGTTCCCACCAGCGAGCGCATGCAGCCTCTGTTCCGCAGCGAGGCAGAATACGCAGAATTCGTGGAACGCCACAGCAAGACTCTTGTGGAGACCACTCCCATTGAGAGCTACTCCGGCAAGGCCTATCTGGGCATCGACAGCGGCTCCACCACCACCAAACTGGTGCTCATCAGTGAGGACTGCAAGCTGCTGTACAGCTATTACAGCTCCAACAAGGGCAACCCTGTGCAGATCATCAGAGAACAGCTGGAGATCCTGCTGCCCCTGTGCGGCGACCGCATCAAGATCTGCGGCAGTGCCGCCACCGGCTACGGAGAAGAGCTGATCTGCCATGCCTTCAATGTTGACGAAGGTCTGGTTGAGACCATCGCCCACTACACCGCTGCAAAGCACTTCCAGCCCAACGTTGACTTCATTCTGGACATCGGCGGGCAGGACATCAAGTGCTTCAAGATCCGCAACGGAGCCATCGACTCCATTATGCTCAACGAAGCATGCTCCTCCGGCTGCGGCAGCTTTATCGAGACCTTTGCCAAGAGCATGGGTTACGATGTACAGACCTTTGCAGAAAAGGGTCTGCACGCACAGGCACCGGTGAATCTGGGCTCCCGCTGCACCGTGTTCATGAACTCCTCTGTTAAGCAGAGTCAGAAGGACGGCGCAACCGTGGAAGATATTTCCGCGGGTCTGTCCGTATCCGTAGTCAAGAACGCACTGTATAAGGTCATCCGCGCCAACTCCCCCAAAGAGCTGGGCGAACACATCGTAGTACAGGGCGGCACTTTCCTAAACGACGCTGTGCTCCGCGCCTTTGAAATGGAACTGGGTGCTCCCGTCATCCGCCCTGCCATTGCAGGCCTCATGGGTGCTTACGGTGCAGCTCTCCATGCAATGCATTTTGAAGAAAGCAAGCTCATCTCCTATGAAGAGCTGCAAAACTTCGTCCATAAATCCACCGCATCCACCTGTCAGGGCTGCACCAACCACTGCCGCCTGACCATCAATACCTTCTCCAGCGGCAGACGCTTCATCTCCGGCAACCAGTGCCAGAAGATGGTCACCGGCAAGAAGGAAGACCTGCCCAACCTGCACCAGATTAAGCGCGACATTGTCAGCTCCTACCCCACTGCCCCCGGCAAACGCGGCAAGCTGGGTCTGCCTCTGGCGCTGGGCATGTTTGAACTGCTGCCCCTTTGGCACACCATCTTCACTCAGCTGGGTTATGAAGTGGTGGTCTCCAAGCTGTCCACCCGTCAGACCTACGAAAAGGGCCAGTTCTCCATCCCCTCCGACACTGCATGCTATCCCGCAAAGATCATGCACGGACACATGGAAGAGCTGCTGGAAGCCGGCTGTGACTACATTTTCTATCCCTGCCTGAGTTACAACATCGACGAAAAGCAGAGCGACAACCACTATAACTGCCCCGTCGTGGCCTACTACGCAGAACTGCTGAACGGCAACATGGAGAATCTGGACCAAACCCGATTCCTGTACCCCTATCTGAGCGTTGACAACGAAAAGGAACTGAGCCGTACCTTGTTCCGCTACATGTCTAATTTGGACCCCACCATCAAGCTCCGTGAAGTCCGCAAGGCCGTCAAGGCTGGCTTTGCCGCTTACGAAAGCCACATGGCACGCATTCGTGCCGAGGGCGAACAGGCACTGGCTTATGCACGCGAAAACGGTAAGCGCATTATGATTCTTGCCGGCCGCCCCTACCACATCGACCCCGAGATCGGTCACGGCATCGACAAGCTGGCAAATCAGCTGGGCTTTGTGGTAGTCAGTGAAGACAGTGTAGCCCATCTGGCAAAGTCTCCCAAGGTAAAGGTTCTGAACCAGTGGACCTACCACGCCCGTCTGTACCGCGCAGCGCAGTATGCAGCGGAGCACGCCGACACCGAGCTGGTACAGCTGGTCAGCTTCGGCTGCGGCGTAGACGCGATTACCACCGACGAAGTCCGCGAGATCCTCGAGCGCTCCGGCAAGTTCTATACACAGATCAAGATCGACGAAATCACCAACCTCGGCGCTGTCAAGATTCGTCTGCGCAGCCTGCTGGGTGCATTGGAAGAAAAGGAGGGCAAATAAATGGCAAATGAAGAACTGAACTATGTCCCCTTTACGGAGGATATGATCAAGACCCATACCATTCTGGTGCCCACCATGCTGCCCATGCACTTTAAAATGATCCTTGCATACCTGCGCACCTATGGCTACAATCTGGAACTGCTGGAGACCAACGGTCCCAACATCGCCGAGACAGGTCTGAAATACGTCCACAATGACACCTGCTACCCCGCCATTCTGGTCATCGGTCAGTTCATGGACGCCATCAGTTCCGGCAAGTACGATACCGACAAGCTGGCTCTGGTACAGTTCCAGACCGGCGGCGGCTGCCGTGCCTCCAACTACATCTCCCTACTGCGCAAGGCCCTGAAGAAGGCCGGCTACGGTCATGTGCCCGTCATCTCCATCTCCCTGCAGGGGGTGGAAAAGCACCCCGGCTTCAAGCTGGATATTAAAAAATTCCGCGGCATGATGTATGGTGTGCTGTACGGCGACCTGCTGATGACGCTGGTGAACCAGACCCGCACCTATGAGGTGGAAAAGGGCGCTGCCCAGAAGCTGGCAGACGAATGGACCGAAAAGCTGGGCACTGAACTGGGCGCCGGCAAGGTCAGCTATAAAGACGTCAAGGCCAACTACCAGCGTATCATCGATTCTTTTGCACAGATTCCCGTTGTCAAACGCCCCGCCGTTAAGGTGGGCGTGGTCGGCGAAATTTTCGTCAAATACTCCCCTCTGGGCAACAACAATCTGGAACAGTTCCTCACGGATGAAGGCGCGGAAGTGGTCGTCCCCGGTCTGATGGACTTTATCCTGTACTGTGTGTACAACTTTATTCTGGACTATAAGCTCTACGGCAGAAACTTTAAGATGTATCTGGCAGGAAAGATCGCGTTCAAATACCTGAACGGCAAGAAGAACGACCAGATCAAAATGTTGAAGGCCGACGGTCGTTTCGAAGCCCCCACTCCCTTTGAGCACACTGCCACACTGGCAGACGGCTATCTGGGTCTGGGCACCAAAATGGGCGAAGGCTGGCTGCTGACCAGTGAAATGATCGAGCTGATCGAGTCCGGCTGCAGGAACATCGTGTGTACACAGCCCTTTGGCTGCCTGCCCAACCACATCTGCGGCAAGGGTATGATGAAGCCCATCAAGGAGAAGAATCCCGATGTCAACATCGTAGCCATCGACTATGACGCAAGTTCCTCCAAGGTCAATCAGGAAAACCGCCTGAAGCTGATGCTCTCCAACGCGCGAGCCAATCTGGAAGCAGAACTGGCTGCCAAGGAAGCTGAAGAAAAGAAAGAACCTTTGTTGGTATCATAAAAATCACCACGACATAAAAACAGCCCGATGCAGTGCATCGGGCTGTTTTTATGTCATATTCATTAAAATTCTGCGTTGCCGACGGTACGGGGATGCAGTTCCACGTCGCGGATGTTGTTCACGCCGGTCAGGTACATGACCATACGTTCAAAGCCCAGACCGAAGCCCGCATGGCGGCAGGAGCCATAGCGGCGCAGGTCCAGATACCACCAGTAATCGTCGGGGTTCAGGCCCAGTTCATCCATGCGTTTGAGCAGCAAGTCCAGACGTTCTTCACGCTGGCTGCCGCCAATGATCTCACCGATGCCGGGAACCAGACAGTCCGCTGCTGCAACGGTCTTGCCATCGTCGTTGAGACGCATGTAGAATGCCTTGATGTCCTTGGGATAATCAGTAACGAACAGGGGCTTCTTGTACACCTGTTCGGTCAGATAGCGTTCATGCTCGGTCTGCAGGTCGATGCCCCACTTGACAGGGTAATCGAACTTCTGACCGCAGTTCTGCAAAATCTCCACTGCTTCAGTGTAGGTCACACGGGCAAAGTCATTGGAGACAACGTTGTGCAGTCGTTCCAGCAGACCCTTGTCAACGAAGCTGTTGAAGAATTCCATTTCCTGAGGGCAGCGTTCCAAAACGGTGTTGATAATATACTTGACCATGGCTTCCATGCATTCCAGATCGTCGTCCAGATCGGCAAATGCCATTTCAGGCTCGATCATCCAGAATTCCGCAGCATGGCGCTGGGTATTGGAGTTCTCTGCACGGAAAGTGGGGCCGAAGGTGTAAACATCACCGAAAGCCATTGCAAAGTTCTCGCAGTTCAGCTGGCCGGAAACAGTCAGGTTGGTAGCCTTGCCGAAGAAGTCCTGAGAGTAGTCGATGGTGCCGTCTTCTTTCAGAGGGGGATTTGCAGGGTCGATGGTAGTGACGCGGAACATTTCGCCTGCCCCTTCACAGTCAGAACCGGTGATGATGGGGGTATGGACATAAACGAAGCCGCGATTCTGGAAAAATTCATGGACAGCCTGTGCCGCCACGGAGCGGACACGGAACACTGCAGAGAACAGGTTGGTTCTGGGGCGCAGGTGCTGGATGGTGCGCAGGTATTCTACGCTGTGGCGCTTCTTCTGCAGAGGATATTCGGGAGCGGAAACCCCTTCCACGGTGATGCTCTGTGCCTTCAGTTCAAAGGGCTGCTTTGCATTGGGCGTGCAGACCAGAGTGCCTTCCACGATCAATGCGGCACCGACGTTCTGCTTTGCGATCTCATCATAGTTTGCCAAAACATTGCGCTCAAACACGACCTGCAGATTCTTGTGGCAGCTGCCGTCATTGAGTTCGACGAAGCCGAAGTTCTTCATGTCACGAATGGTTCTTGCCCAGCCCATTACGGTGATGCTCTTACCATCAAAGGCTGCGCTGTCGGCAAAAATGCCTGCGATTTTCTGGCGTTTCATTGGATATTGACCTTCCTTCTATGTTTGGGTAGTAGGAACTACCTTGTAATTTTTGCTCAGATGATTTATTATACCTATATCCAACCCGAATTGCAAGCACCTGTGTGGCTTTCCCGCAGATTCATCTCCACGGAGGAAATCAAATGAAGAATTTATTGTTAATTGTCAACCCCATGGCCGGCAAAGGCATGTACAAAGAAGGCCTTGCCGATGCGCTGGCGATCCTTGCCAAAGGCGGCTATGTGACCACGATCCGCTTTACTGAAAAACCAGGTCACGCCATTCAGCTGACTCATGAGCTGGGTGAACAGTATGATGTGGTTGCCTGCATGGGCGGCGACGGTACCCTCAGCGAGGTACTGGAGGGGGCTGTCGGTTTGGAAAAACAGCCTTTGATCGGCTACTTCCCGCTGGGCACCGCAAACGATGTGGCCACTACACTGAAGATCCCTAAGAACAATGTCCCGCAGGCTGCTGAGCGCATCGTCAACGGTACCCCCATGGACTTTGACATCGGTACCTTTGGCAATGACGGCAACTTTACCTATGTGGCCGCATTTGGTGCGTTCACCGATATTAGCTATGAGACGCCTCAGCAGGAAAAGCAGGCTCTGGGCTATTTCGCTTATGTACTGGAAGGTATGCTGCGTCTGCCAAAAATCGCCAGTGTCCATGCAAAAGTGGAATATGACGGCGGCATGGTAGAAGATGATTTTATTCTTGGCGGTTTAGTCAATTCCACATCTGTGGCCGGACTGATCCATTTGGATCCCACCAAGATCATTCTGAACGACGGGCTGTTCGAGCTGTCTCTGGTTCGTCTGCCAAAGACGATTACTGAGTTCAGCCAGCTGATCAAAGACCTGATCAATCAGGACTACACTGGCCCTTACTTCAAATTCGTGTCCACCAGCTACGCAAAGTTTACCTTTGACAATCCCGTAGCATGGACCCGTGACGGTGAAGGCGGCGGCGAATACCAGGAAATCGAATTCCACAACATCCACAACGCTGTACAAATCATTGTATAAGGATCAGCTCAAGGAGGCACAACTATGGATCCCCGTACATTACTGGACATTTTACATGTAGCTGAACGGCTGAAGGACACGACCCGCCATTGTTATACCTCCGGCGGCCGCCACGAGAGCGTGGCCGAGCATAGCTGGCGTATCTCCCTGATGGCCTATCTGGTTGCAGAGAATTTTCCAGAGGCGGATATGAATAAGGTCATCAAAATGTGTCTCATTCACGATCTGGGAGAATGTTTCACCGGTGACATCCCCACCTTTGACAAGACCGACGCTGACCGGGTCACGGAAGACCAGCTGCTGAACGCATGGGTCATCACTTTGCCGGAGCCTATTCGCAGCGAGTGGGCGGCTCTGTTTGCAGAAATGGAAGAGCGCAAAACGCTGGAATCAAAAATCTATAAGGCCATGGACAGTCTGGAAGCCCTGATCTCTCATAATGAGTCTGATATTAGCACATGGGCTCCCCACGAATATGACCTGAATATGGTCTATGCCTATGACAAGGTGGGCTTCTCCCCTTATCTCACCGCTTTGCGCGATGAAATCAAGTCAGATACGATAAAGAAGATCGAGGAAGAGAAGAAGTAATCTTCTTTTCTCCGGACAGTCGCAAGGGCTGTCCCTACAATTGCATTTCATGAAACGAAAGATCCTCCCCATCTGGGGAGGATCTTTCGTTATAATTTGTATCAGCCGTCAGCCAGCTTCTTGTACTTAGCATAACGCTTGTCGCACTGAACTTCTGCTTCTGCAAACAGTCTTTCAGCGGTTTCAGGGAAGGTGCGGGTCAGAGATGCGAAACGAGTTTCACCCATCATGAATTCACGCAGCTTGCCGTTGGGTTCCTTGCTGGTCAGGATGAAGGGATTTTCGCCCTTTTCTACGTTTTCGGGAACGTAGCGCCACAGGGGCCAGTAGCCGCATTCGGTTGCCAGCTTTTCTTCTTCCTGAGACAGGCCCATGCCGTTGGACAGACCGTGGTTGATGCAGGGTGCGTATGCAATGATGATGGAAACGCCCTTGTGAGCTTCTGCTTCC
>JAGBAT010000101.1 GCA_017938835.1 Oscillospiraceae bacterium
GTATGCACACCATCAAGGCAGTCATGCTGGCGACCATGAAATAAACAGCAAAACGCACCCGTCAGGGTGCGTTTTCTTCATCCGCTTTGGGCTGTTCCACAAGGGATGGCTCATTTTCTGTATGCAAACCAAGCTGCTTCTCAATGGCTTCTACACGCTTGTCGAGCTCCATATAGGCGGTGATACCGGCAGCAATCACTGCGGCGGCGACGATCAGGATGGACCAGCCCTCCAGAAACATGCTGAGAACTAGGAGCGCAATGCTCAAAAGGATCAGACTGATCATAAATGTGCCCAAACAACCCATACAGATTCCTCCTTGTTTGTTATCTTACCTAAGATTATACACTTTGAGCGGTCGATTGTCGATGTTTTCGTAGAAATGCGGGAAGAAACGTTGCAATTTACGGGAGGGCGGAGTATAATCAATTGTTTTTATTAGAATAATGAATTTTACACTGTCTGAAGGAAGTGTTCATTTTGGAAAACTTGAGAAATATTGCGATCATTGCCCACGTTGACCACGGCAAGACTACACTGGTCGACGAAATGCTGAAGCAGTCTGGTGTTTACCACGAAAACCAGGAAGTGGTAGAGCGTGTTATGGACTCCGGCGACTTGGAACGGGAACGCGGCATCACCATTCTGGCGAAGAACACCGCTGTCCGCTACAAGGGCACTAAGATCAATATCGTTGATACCCCGGGTCACGCAGACTTCGGCGGCGAAGTGGAACGTGTCCTGAAAATGGTAAACGGCGTTATTCTGCTGGTTGACGCTGCAGAAGGTCCCATGCCTCAAACTCGTTTTGTCCTGAGCAAGGCTCTGTCCATGGGGCACCGCGTTATTGTTGTCCTGAACAAGATCGACCGCCCCGACCAGCGCATCCACGAAGTCATTGACGAAGTACTGGAGCTGCTGATGGATTTGGATGCCACCGATGAGCAGCTGGACTCTCCCATGTTGTTCTGTTCCGGCAGAAAGGGCACTGCCTCTTACTCTCCCGATGTGGAAGGCACCGACCTGCAGCCTCTGTTCGATACCATTCTGGATTACATCCCCTCTCCTGAAATTGATGTGGAGGCCCCCTTCCAGATGCTGGTGTCCTCCGTGGACTACAACGAATTCGTGGGCCGTATTGCCATCGGCCGCATTGAGCGCGGCACCATCAAGCAGAATCAGGAACTGACTGTCTGCAACTATCATGACCCCTCCATGTCCCGCAAAGCAAAGGCGGTTTCCATGTACGAATACGAAGGTCTGGCCCGTGTACCCGTGACCACTGCTGCCGCAGGCAGCATCATTGCGATGAGCGGTCTGGGCGAGATTTCCATCGGCGACACGATCTGTGCTGTCGGTGCGGTGGAACCCATTGAATTCGTGCAGATTTCCGCACCTACCATGGAAATGACCTTCACCATCAACGATTCTCCCTTCGCAGGGAAGGAAGGAAAGTTTGTCACTTCCCGTCAGCTCCGTGATCGTCTGTACCGTGAGACCCTGAAGGACGTAGCGCTGCGTGTTACCGATGACCCCGATGCGATGGACAGCTTCATTGTAGCAGGCCGTGGCGAAATGCACATGTCTATCCTGATTGAGACCATGCGCCGCGAGGGCTATGAATTCCAGGTTTCTCCTCCCCGTGTTCTGTTTGCGGAAATCGACGGTGTGAAGTGCGAACCGATTGAACGCGTAGTTGTTGACGTTCCCTCCGATTATATCGGCTCCGTCATTGAAGCGCTGGGCCGCCGCCGTGGTGAATTTCTGGAAATGCTGCCCGTGGGCGACCGTACCAAGGCAACCTTTTTGGTTCCCTCCCGCGGTCTGTTCGGCTACCGCAACGAATTCCTGACTGCCACTAAGGGTGAAGGCATTTTGGCAAGTGTATTTGAAAAATATGAACCCTTCAAGGGCGAAATTGCCCGCCGCAGCACCGGCTCTCTGGTTGCATTTGAAACCGGTGAGACTGTCACCTACGGTCTGTTCAATGCGCAGGAACGCGGCGTGCTGTTTGTTGGCCCCGGTGTGCCCGTTTATGCAGGCATGATCGTCGGTATGAATCCCAAGGCAGAGGATATGTCCGTCAATGTTTGCAAGCGCAAGCAGCTGACCAACATGCGTGCAGCCGGCAGTGATGAAGCCCTGCGTCTGGTCACCCCCAGAAATATGAGTCTGGAACAGTGTCTGGAATTTTTGGCAGATGACGAACTGCTGGAAGTTACCCCCAAGAATCTGCGTCTGAGAAAACGCATTCTGGACCACAGCCTGCGCATGAAGGCGCTCAAGGGCGGAAAATAAATGAATTAAAAAACGCTGAGATTACAATTCTCAGCGTTTTTGCTTTATTGGAAGTGATGTCTCTCCTTTCAATAAGAGGGGATGTCAAAATAATCTATAACAACATGCAACCAATTCTAAAATATTCGGAGTAGATAAGTGAAGGGCCCATCTATCGAACAAGGAGGCGAAAAAATGGAAGACAGAGATATTGTGGAATTATACTGGCAGCGCAGTGAGCACGCTCTAGAGGAAACGGCGAAGAAGTACGGTAAATACTTCTTTACCATCGCCAACAATATTCTTGGCAGTTCCGAGGATGCCAATGAGATAGTCAATGATACATACCTGGGGGCATGGAATAGTATGCCGGAGAATCGGCCCACGGTGCTGTCCTCCTATCTGGGGAAGATCACCCGCCGCCTTGCTATCAAGCGGCTGGAAGCCCGTGAGGCCGACAAGCGGGGCGGCGGAGAAGTGTCGCTGGTCTTAGAGGAACTGTCCGGCTGTATCTCAGCGGGGCAGAGCGTGGAGCGGGAACTGGAACAAGCAGAGCTTTCCTCAGCCATTGATCGGTTTGTTATGAGCCTGCCGCTTACCGAACGACGGGTGTTTCTGTGCCGCTACTGGTATCTAGATTCCATTTCCGACATTGTCAAAAGCTCTGGCTTCTCTCAGAGTAAGGTGAAGTCCATGCTGCACCGCACCCGAAAGAAGCTGAAACTGTATTTGGAAAAGGAGGGCATGTATGATGAAACCTGAGGATCTGCTTTATGCAGTCGGGGAAGTGAATGACGAAGCCGTCAATGACGCCCGCTTTGGCGAGCCTGTGCGGCATGGCCGCGGTCTGCGGAGAGCAGTGACCATTGCACTTGCGGCAGCACTGCTTCTGGCCATGAGTGTGACAGTGGTTGCCTATGTAGGAGCGGGGGATTGGTTTAAAGCGTTTTTCACCCACTTGAACAGCAATTTGACACAGGGACAGCAGCAGTTTATTGATGACAGTGCAGTGGAAATTGGGGAAAGTATTACTTGTGAGGGATATACGCTTACGCTGGAATCTGTGATTATGGACAGCCAGCGGCTTTATGCAAAAGTGGTGATTCAAGCCCCGGAAGATGTTGATTTGAAGACTGCCCGTTGCGATATGTATTATGCCTTGTATGTTGAGGTGAAGGGAGAAAAATACTATATTGGTAGAGGCGGGTCGATTGATGAAATGTATACAGATCGTATGGGTGAGTCAAATGTTTTGACCATGATGATCGAACAGTTTATTAAACTGCCGGAAGAAGTGTATGCAAAGGATCCGGGGAGCATCACCTATGAACTGTTGGTTGGGAATTTAAACTTCGCTTCTATCTTGGAACCGGAAAAAACATGGACATTGGAAGGAGAATGGAATTTTTGCTTCCAACCGAAGTACATACAGTCAGCAAAGGAGCTGCTGGATGAACCCATAAGCATTATGATGGGTGATGTTGACTGTGAATGGAATAGCAAGGAATATAGCGACCCTCAAAAGTATGGAAAAACGTGGATGGCAACATTGCAGTCGATACAAATTACACCGATGGGGATGTACGCGATTTGTGAGCGTCCGGACGCAAACGAGCGGGGCTTGTGGTATGGCTATGGAAATTATGCGAGAGTCGTTATGGATGATGGCACGATTGTCGATGTAAGGACACTAGGTGCCAGCAAGTCCAGCGAAGAGTATTATGAAGAATGGTTCTATGATTTTTTAGCCCCCGTTGATTTGAGTAAAGCAGATTATCTGGAATTTGAGGATGGAACAAAGATTCCTATCAACTGAATCAAAAATCCCGATGAAATTCATCGGGATTTTTTGCGTCTGGATTAGATTCTTGACGAGTGATTCGAGGAGCTGCACTGTGGGGGATTGCCTTGAGTAATGAACAAGTTCGTGATAGAATCAATTGATCTGTGGTTCTAATCATCCAGAAGAGATTGAAAAGAGGAAGAAACATGAAGGGTAAGTTGCGATGCGGCATTTTTGTCCTTTGCGCAATCGCTGCGCTTGGACTTGGCCTATATGCAGTGAAACAAACAGAATTTCCCACAGTGGAATTCATCATCCCTTATGATGGGGCCGGTGAGGGAGTTGCATCGATTGGGGAATATTCCGGTGAAGCCAATCCGGATCAGATTGTGGCGGAAATTGGGGATATGGCTCTAACGAATGCGCAGCTACAGGTGTATTACTGTGCCCAGATAGCTTCGCACCAGCGGAAGGATATGATGCAGCCGGATTTGCGTTTGCCTCTTAGCTGGCAAAAATGTCCTCTGGATGAAAATGTGGATAGCTGGGAGCAGTATTTTCTGAATCAGGCACTGGATACATGGCATGCGGCTCAGGCACTCACATTGCAAGGGGACGATCAAGGCTTACTTTTGGACGAAAGATACGCACCGAGTGAGAAGCTTCATGAACAATATTTGACTGACAAACCTGCTACAGCCTATTTGTATGGCTACAGCGACGGATATCAGCTCAACACCCTTCATCGTGAGTACATTGAACAGCTGCCGGACTTGTTTGATACATTGGCTGAGGAGCTGGATTACTATGATGGTGAGGAACTGGCCCGGATGGAGTTTGGTACCACTGAGGAAGCATTGTGTCAGGCGGCAGGCCTGTTCAATCAAGGTTATTCTTACTACACAGCGCTGGGCTACCTGATTGAATCTGATGAAAGTCAGATGAACGTGGAGCCGGGACAGCATGAGGAACCGTGTGTCAGCTTCCGACAGGTGCTTCTGATCCCTGAGAAGCCTTTCAATGCGGCAGAAACAGGGGTACCCTATCAAATTGCGGAGGATGGTACAGTCAGTTGTGCAGAAAGCGGCTGGACCAAGTGCGAGAAAAAAGCGAGAACCCTCCTGAAAAGCTGGGAAGAATATTTCCTGTGCACGGAAGGAACCTTTGGGCAATTGGCATATACCGAATCTGAAGACGCTGCTTCACAGCCTAATGGCGGGTATTACGGCGATGTAGTGCGGGGGCAGGTTCCCGCCTCTCTGGAAGAGTGGTTATTTGATCCTCAGCGAGAAGTTGGAGACACAACGGTGATTCGCTCGGACTATGGGGTTCATATTCTGTATTTCAGCAACGGAACGACCGTAGAGCAGAAGGCCAGAATAGATGAAGCCACGATGGAAAAGCTGCTGGAGCTCATCGAAACAGCAAAGGCGCAATATCCTATGGAAGTGGACTATGCAGCAATTTCCCTTCAGCCCGGAAACGCATCTGTTTCCTATGACGACTTCCTGTATGGGGACATTGCTCATGAACGCTACCCGGAAATGCCCCTGTACTTGCAGAATGACTATGGCAGCTTTACATACGGGGGCTATCCGCTGACGACTCACGGCTGTGGGATCTGCTCACTGGCAATGGTTGCGACCTATGTAACAGATACAGAGTGGACGCCTACCGAGCTGAGCGATATGTTTGGGGATTACTGCAGCTTTATGGGAACAGACGTCTGCTTGTTCTGGCAGGCCCTTTCCGAAGTAGATTATTACTTTAAGGGGTATGTATACAAAGACGATGAAGCATGGCAGGCATTAGAGGATGGCTTCTGCATAATCGTGAGGGAAAGAGGCGGTTACTGGACGAATGGCTGTGGGCACTACATCACTTTGGAAAAGCTCACCGAAAATGGACAGGTAGTCGTCAGAGATTCCAGCCTTTTGAATTTTGGTAAGCTGGAAGGTCATGCGGTGGATGCATTCGATTGGGATAAAATTACGGGTCAGGCGGCGGTATATTTAGTGTTTGGCAAAAAGGTCACACAGAATGACGCCTGTGTGCGTTGTGGGGATCCGAGTATAAAAACGGTTCAGTTGATTGGGGATTCCTATACATGCCCGAAGTGCGATACTGCATTGCTGCGCCGCAATACCTATTTGCTGGGGACTGCATAACGAGAAAGCGGACTACATCCCGCTGAACGATGGGACAAAAATCAATATCAACAAAGAAAGCACCCTACGGGGTGCTTTCTTTGACAGTCTGAAAAATCCCGATGAATTTCATCGGGATTTTTTGCGTTTATTGATTCTTGACTTATTTTTGGAATATCATATAATGAACATATTATCCCAAAGAAAAATTCCCCGAAAAGAGGTTTTTGATATGAAAGCTGTTGTTACCGTAATCGGCAAGGATATGGTCGGTATTCTGGCAAAGGTCACCGCGATTTGTGCCGATAAGAATGTCAATGTACTGGAAGTCACCCAGTCCATCATGCAGGAGCTGTTTGCCATGATCATGCTGGTGGACATCAGCAAATGCACCGTACCCTTCAGCACACTGGTGGACGAGCTGGTGGCAGCAGGGGACGCAATGGGTCTGAAGA
>JAGBAT010000102.1 GCA_017938835.1 Oscillospiraceae bacterium
ATATGCACCATTAGCTCAGTTGGTAGAGCACCTGACTCTTAATCAGGGTGTCCAGGGTTCGAGTCCCTGATGGTGTACCAAAAGTTGGTGTCAATGACGGTGAGGGTCCACCCGTTCCCATTCCGAACACGGAAGTTAAGCTCATCAGTGCCGAAAATACTTAGCTGGCGACGGCTTG
This sequence comes from Oscillospiraceae bacterium, assembly GCA_017938835.1. Classification (GTDB taxonomy): domain Bacteria; phylum Bacillota; class Clostridia; order Oscillospirales; family Oscillospiraceae; genus HGM13010. The sequence continues at coordinate 179 of JAGBAT010000102.1, forward strand.
GGAAGATAGGTCGATGCCAACACAAGAGGTTAGATGGAAATCTAACCTCTTGGTATATGCCTCTTTAGCTCAGTCGGTAGAGCACGCGGCTGTTAACCGCGGTGTCGTAGGTTCGAGTCCTACAAGAGGCGCCAGAAAAAGAGTTAGCCCTCACATATTGTGGGGGCTAAACTTAAATTATGGGCCTTTAGCTCAGTTGGTCAGAGCAGCCGGCTCATAACCGGTCGGTCCTGGGTTCGAATCCCCGAAGGCCCACCATCACGCCAAAAGCAGCGCGTTGCGTTCCGTTTGTTCGGAGCTTTTGAAGGGTGCAGGTGATAAAATTACATAGGGGAATAGCTCAGCCGGCAGAGCGACGGTCTCCAAAACCGTAGGCCGAGGGTTCGAAACCTTCTTCCCCTGCCAGAAAAAACCACTTCTTCGCGAAGTGGTTTTTTCTTTTATCCAAAATTTATAAATCATCCATATCTTTCTGTTTGATTTTACTGTATAATACTTCCAATGTAAACAAAGGAGACAGGATAAATGGCAATCAAGTATATTATGTTTGATTTGGATGGTACGTTGCTGCCTATGGATCAGGAGGTTTTTGTAAAGGAATATCTGAAAGGCCTTGTGACAAAGCTGGTACCTTATGGTTTTGATCCCAAGGCAGTGTCCGATGGCCTGTGGGCGGGTACTGGTGCTATGGTGAAAAATGATGGCAGCCGTATGAATTATGATGTGTTCTGGGATGTATTCTGCAGCTTTACTGGAGAAAGAGCGCTGGAATATTTGGATGTAGTGGACGACTTCTATGCCAATGAGTTCCAAAAAATAAAGGATGTCTGCGGGTTTGCGCCTGCAGCCAATGAGACAATTCGGAAAATCAAAGCAATGGGATATGAAGTGATACTGGCGACTAACCCTCTGTTTCCGAAGGAAGCGACCGAGAGCCGTGTTCGCTGGGCAGGGATGAATCCTGATGATTTCAAGCTCATCACGGTTTATACGAATTCTCGTTTTTGCAAGCCAAACCTTGCCTATTATCAGGAGATTCTGGATAAAATCGGTGCTTTGCCTGAAGAATGTGTCATGATCGGTAACGACGCAAAAGAAGATATGATCGCTGAAAGCCTTGGTATCAAAGTGTTCCTGTTGACCGATTGTCTGATCAACTCTGAAAATATAGACATTTCTGCATATCCCAAAGGCAGCTTTGCTGAACTTGCTGCGTTTGTAGAGCATTTGCAGTAAACCAAGAAGGAAGTCCTAATAACAGACTTCCTTTTTCATCGAGATAGTTAATAAAGATAATAGTAAAGTCGCGGAAAATACAATTGGCATCTATACTGACGACGATATTTTCATGAAAACAGAGAATTTTGTTATTACAATTTTCAAATTTCGTTGACTATACAGCGAAAACAGGGTACAATATTATGAGTTATTGTTTGGAGGCGTACTGTGAGCGAGCTGAAGTTTGGACAAAGCAGGGGACTTTCCCACGCATATATTGCTGCGTCTTTGTCTGAAGACACCCGCAGCCGTACGGAGGCGATCCTTGCTTCCGCTGCTGTGTGCTCCGCGGATAACGGGAAGCCCTGCGGCACCTGCCGCGACTGCCGGAAGGCAGCGGCGGGGGTGCATCCTGACATCATCCATATTCGAAGAGAATCGGATGACAAGGGCAAACAGAAAAAGGAGATCCGCGTCGACCAGATCCGTGAAATGATCGGTCAGGCGCAGATCATGCCAAACGAAGCAAACGGCAAAGCCTTTGTGATCCACGAGGCGGAGCTGATGAACACGCAGGCGCAGAATGCGCTGCTGAAGCTTCTGGAGGAACCGCCCAGAGGCGTTGTACTGATCCTGTCTACCGCGACCCCCACCATGCTGCTGGAGACTGTGCGCTCCCGCTGTGTAGAATTGACAGAAAACGACGATGCTCCGGCACTGGACTATGAACTGAAAAAGGAAGTGCTCAAGTATTTGGAGCTAGTGGCAAAGGGGAAGAAGTCCTATCTGCTGGCATGGTGCAATCAGAAAGCCGGCAGCACCGACACAGCAGGTGCAAACGAGTTTGTTGAGGCTGTGAAAACGGTTATAACGGATATTTTGTGCGGTCGGGAAAAGGGTCACGGACTGACAAAAAATAAGTGCTGGGCGCTTATAGCGCTGATGGACACATGTGTGGAATATCTGTCGGTAAATACCGGTGTAAAGCATGTGTTCGGCATGATTGCGGTTAAGAGTATCGGAGCATAGGGCTCTGGGAAATGAGGAAAACCAATTGATCGATGTAGTAAGCATCAAATTTAAATCCTGCGGTAAAGTGTATTACTTTGAACCCAATGGCACCACCCCCAAAGAGGGGGACCGTGTGGTGGTGGAGACCGCCAACGGCAGAGAGCTAGCAATCTGCTCCCAGGGTGTACATGCGGTAGCGGATGACCGCGTGGTGCAGCCTTTGCAACCGGTGCTGCGTGTGGCAACCGCGGCAGACCTGCGTGTTGCAGAACAGAACAAAAAGCGCGAAGCAGAGGCCTTTGATATCTGCAAAAAGAAGATCGCAGAGCACGGTCTGGACATGAAGCTTGTGGACGTGGAGTGCAACTTTGAGGGCAACAAGATCACATTCTTCTTCACCTCCGACGGCCGTGTGGACTTCCGTGAGCTGGTTAAGGATCTGGCCAGCGTGTTCCGCAGCCGTATTGAATTACGCCAGATCGGTGTTCGTGACGAAGCAAAGATGCTGGGTGGTCTGGGCATTTGTGGCAGACCCTTCTGCTGCAGCCAGTTCCTCAGCGAGTTCTATCCTGTGTCCACCAAGATGGCAAAGGTGCAGAACATGTCGCTGAATCCCAAAAAAATCTCTGGCTGCTGCGGCAGACTGATGTGCTGCCTGCGCTACGAGCAGGAGGCATACGAGGATTTGGTGAAGACAGTACCCAAGAACGGCGCATTCGTAGAGACTCCCGATGGCTATGGCAATATCACACAGGTGAATTTGCTGCGCCAGACTGTGAAGGTCAAGCTGGACGGCGATACTGAACAGCGCAGCTACACGGCCAAGCAGGTGGCAGCGGTGCCCGGTGGCAGACCTAAGGACGGGGAAGCACCTGCCAGTGTGCTGAAGTATGTTCCAGAGGAAGAGGAGGTCGTCGAGGAAGAGGTGATCGACGAATGGAACATCTCTCTGGAAGATTACGAGGATCAGGACAAGAAGCGGGAGCGCCGCGAGAAACTGGCAGCAGCGGAAAAGGCAGAAGAAGATGCCCGTGCGAGCTATGAAAAGGTACGCAATCGCCGCAGCAGAGGAGGACGGGGCAGAAACCGTAAGGGTACCGGCAGCGGTGCTCAGCAGGAAGCAAAGCAGCCCGAGCAGCCTGAAAAGAAAGCTGTACAGCAGCCCAAGCAGAATGTCGAAAAGCAGCAGGGTGAAAAGAGACCCCAACGCAGTCGCAATAAGCAGGGAAATAACCAGAAGGCACAGCAGCCTAAACAGACTGCCGAAAAGCAGCAAGCGAAGTCTGCAGTGGAAAAACCTCAGGCAAAGGCTGAGGGCGAGATGACTGAAAAGAAGAGCGGCAATAATAACCGCCGCCGTCGGTCTCACCGACCCAGAAGTGACAAGAAGCCCGCAAATAACGAATAAAATTCAAAAACAAGCTCCCAACGGAGCTTGTTTTTGAATTTGACAAAGCCTATGTGCTTTGTCAAAAAATGCAATCTGCTGAAGCGGACAAATTTACACTTATAGCCTGAGAAGAATTTTCTGCCATGCACATGTCGCGACCGAATATGGATTTGATCTTGATCACCACTATGGCGGCGAACTCTGCGAGGCAAATTTTGGAGAATGACCATGAGACAAAAACTGATACCATATCTGATCGGATTGTGTCTGCTGCTGTGTGCCTGCGGTAATGAGCAGGCGGAGCCAACGCCTACACCGACCATCGAGCCCACACCTGTGGTCACACCGTCACCCACACCGGTGCCTGTGCCTGCCGGTGACAGCGAGGCAGTTAGGATACAGGACTATATCCCCAATATTCAGGTGGACCTGCGGTATGCCACTACCAACAACTTCACCGGACAGGTCATTTATGATTTTGAAGAACCGTGGCTGCGCTACGGCACCGTGAAGAAATTGATGGCAGTGCAGCAGGAGCTGAATGAACAGGGGTATGGGCTGTTGATCTGGGATGCCTACCGTCCCCCTGCAGCACAATTCAAGCTGTGGGAAATCGTGCCGGACGGCAACTATGTCAGCAACCCCTACAACGGATATTCGTCTCACAGCCGTGGAAATACGGTTGATTTGACCCTTTTGAAGCTGGATGGAAGCACCGTGGAGATGCCATCGGGATTTGATGAGTTTACTGCTATTGCCGACCGTGATTACAGTGATGTGTCTGTAGAAGCGGCACAGAATGCAAAGCTGCTTGAGGATACGATGACCAAGCACGGTTTCAAGGGATACTGGAACGAATGGTGGCACTATACTGACACGGACGACTATCCCGCGGAAGAATTGGATTTGAGGTGAATAACAAAAGGCAAGGTATGATTGAATACCTTGCCTTTATTTGCAGATGATCCGGCTCACTTTTTATTCGCATCGAAGATGTGAATAAACCCTGCATGTCTTGCAGGGGCAATTCTTGAGGAAACTCCACAAGGAGATTCCTCGAAGCCTTACAGAATATTCCCGCCGTCTACGTTGATGATCGCACCGGTAACAAACTGACAGGCGTCCGAGGCCAGCATAGCGGTGACCTTTGCTACGTCCTCTGGCAGACCGTTGCGGCCCATGGCTGCGTTCTCTGCCACTGCATCCAGTTCTTCACGGGTGAAGCAGTTGAGCATATCGGTCTCAATGACACCGGGGGCCACGGCGTTGACACGGATACCGGAAGGGCCAAGCTCCCTTGCCAGAGACTTGGTCAGACCTTCGATGGCACCCTTGGTGGCGGTGTAGGAAGCCTCGCAGGAGCCGCCGGCCTTCATCAATACGGAAGAGGTGTTGATGATGATACCGTGCTTTTCGTGGATCATGTGGGGAAGCGCTGCGCGGATGCAATTGAATACGCCGCCCACATTGACAGCAAAAATGCGCTGCCATTCCTCGTCGGTGATATCGGTAATCAGCCCTTCGTGGGCGATACCGGCGTTGTTGACCAGCAGCTCTACGGGGCCCATTTCGTCAAACATGGCCTGCACCTGCGCAGGATCGGCGACGTCAGCGCGGAATACCCGTGCGCCCAGTTCTTGGCCCAGTGCCAGTGCTTCTTTTTCAGACCGGAAGTAGTTGATATTTACTTCCCAGCCGTCGGCTGCCAAGGCCCGGGCAGTTGCTGCGCCGATGCCTCTGGAGGAGCCGGTGACAAGTGCTCTCTTTTTCATGATTGCCTCCAAAATTACGAATGCAATGATTGTACCACAGGAACCTTTTTCACGCAACAATTGTCAAACAGATGAAAATGTTATATAATAACATTTATTCTTTTGCAGAAAGGATTTCCCCTATGGAACAAAATTCGACAGCCAGAACCGTGGGCTATGTAGTCGGTATCGGTGTGCTGTTGTTCGTTTTATTTCTGGTGGTGTGCATCATGACAGGTGTGTTGCCCTGGCGTGACAGTGCAGACAGCCAGCCGCCGACCCATAATATGATGGCGGAGGATCTGGTTACTCCGTCCCCGACGCCCACGCCCACCCCCTCGCCTGCACCGACACCTGAAGCCGGTGGGGAACTGACACCCCCCCCTGCGGTGACGACCACACCCAATGGCTCCATTCTGGACGAAGAGCTGCCAACCTATACCATCACTGTCACATACAGTAAGGGCGGTTCAGCGATCCCGTATGGGATGAACTCGGTTGTGGAAAACGGCTTGATGACCATTGAGGCTGTTCCCGATGACGGCTACGCTGTGGAGAGCATGATCGTTGATGGCGTGAACGTAGGCGCTATGGAGGTTTACACGCTGGAGAACGTCACATCCAACCATACAGTGTATATTTCCTTTGCCAGAACCCTGTTTGCACCTACCCCGACGCCTGAAGTTACACCCACACCTGTGCTGGGAATGACGAATGAATCGGAAGGACAAAGCATTCCCCAACCTGTAGAATAACACAGCATGACGCCCTGACCTTTCGGTCAGGGCGTCATTTTATATATCCATCAATCGAATGTCTTTAATTTTTCCGTCTTCCAACTCGATTTTTGCCCATGTGGGATGTCGGCCCTGTCCGGCAGAGCCGGGGTTCAGTACGTGCAGGCCCTGCACCAGTGTATAGGTGGGCGTGTGGGTATGTCCGTACAGCACGATGTCGGCTCCCTGAAAAAAGGCTGCGTTCAGCAGCGGCATGGTCTCGTACTTCACCCGAAAGGTGTGGCCGTGGGTGAGCATGATCTTCACGCCCATAGGCTCGATGAATTTTACCACATCCTCCTCAGGTACATAGTCACAGTTGCCGGGGACACATTCCATAGGAATATAGGGGAACTCCATGTGGAGGGCCTGCGCATCCCGGTAGTGGTCGCCCAGATGGATGATGAGATCAGGGCGGTACCGGTTGATGGCGGCAGCGGCACCGTCAATATTGCGGTGGGTATCGGAAAAAACAGCGATTTTCATGGCAGGCCTTCTTTCTGTGTCAATTCTTGACGGGGAGAGCATATAGTGTATTGTAACCTGTTTGGGAGGGAATTTCCACATGAAAAATTTCAATGAAATGGAACAGGAGCTGCTCCGGAGCGGGAAGGCTGACAAGGTGAAGGCCATTGCGGATTCTCCCGACGGGCAGAAGCTGATGCAGAAGCTGGATGCGGGGAAAATCGAGCGGGCTGTACAGTCCGGAGACTCTGATGCCCTGCGCAGTGTACTGATGGATGTGCTGCGGACAGGAGAGGGGCAGCGTCTGGCGAAACAGCTGGAGCAGACGATGCGTGAAAAGTAATCGGGAGGTGATGCCATGAGTGACTTTGAAGACCGTCTGAACAGCATTCTGAACGATCCTGCGCAGATGGAGATGATCACTTCCATGGCAAAATCTCTTATGGGACCGCAGGAGACACCGAAAGCGGAGCCGGTG
>JAGBAT010000103.1 GCA_017938835.1 Oscillospiraceae bacterium
AGTGGGGTAGGGGTCACCATAGTAACTGGTCATAATGGGGATACCAGCAGTCCAGATTGCAGAGCCGTACAAGGAAACGGAGATCTCCTCACCACGTCCCGTCCGCAACTTTTTGACATATGCAGCAATAATTGCAGAGGCAAGATATGTACCGGATGTCACATCCCCCATTCCGTAATAAGGGATGCAGGGCTGTCCGACAGGGGAGAGCGCATTGATCATGCCGGATCGGGCGGCAAATGCGACTGCATCAAATCCGCCGCGTTCGGCATCGGGGCCAACGTTGCCGTAACCGCTGGCACTGGCCACGATGATGTCGGGTTTCTTTTTTGACAGACTTTCATAGTCTACTTTTAGTTTCTTTGCATCTGAAGGGCGAATATGCAAAATGACAACGTCAGCACTCAGGCAAAGATCGATCATGGCTTTGTATCCGTCACGACTTCTGGTATCGATACAAACACTTTTTTTGCTGCCATTGACGAATTCCCAAACACAAGGATCACCATTAACGATGGCCCGGGCCATACCGGCACCGCGGATCATATCGCCGTCACCGTCTGCGGGGTTCCAAGTATCTCTAAGCATGGGTTCTACCTTGATCACTTCTGCGCCCCATTCCGCAAGAACTTTGCCTGCAATGGGACCCATGATATAGCTTGCCAGTTCAACAACGCGCATACCTTCCAATAAATCGATCATTTCTTCCTCCACCCGTTATTGCAAAGCTTTCACTGTAAAGATCTTTCTGGTTAAGATTTTAACATATTGTTGAAATGCGCACAAGTATGTATCTGATTCAGAGTAATACAAGTTATGAATGGCATCATAAGAAAAACTTATTAAAGAGAGAAGTTGATCAGAAAGAAAAATACCCTGACGAGGGATGTACCGTCAGGGCATTTATGTATTACAAAAGATATTTCAGCAGCAACAACAGAACCACGCCAGGGGCGCCGAAGAGGCCAACCACGATGGCGTTGAACCAGTTGATCCCAAGAGACAGGCCTACAAGATTGCCTGCAAAGTTCAGGAAGAACAATGCCACAAAACCAACCAAAGCGTTGATCAGCAGTTTCCCGGCCAGTTTGATGGGAGCGGTCAGAAGTTTGAGAATCAAAACGACTGCCAAAACTGCAATGAGTATGATTCCTATGAGTTCCAAGTATGTAACCTTCCTTTCATGACATATCAAATGCCTTCAGGCATTTTAAGGCGTAATCGTACCGGGCCATAACAGCGTTCATTTCATAAATGCATGCATCCACCTGTACACTGTCTGTGACCATGTCGAAGCGTGAATAAAGCTCGTCCAGTGTGCATTTCAGATTAAACACTTCATTTTGCAGACGCGCAAATTCCTGCTTTTTGGCTCGCTGCTCTTTGCGGGTTGCGGACATAGGAAAAACCTCCATTGGCTTTCCCGTATAGTTTATTCACTGTTCTATTAAAATAAACAAGATTCCAGAAAAATGCAATAAATAAATTCTTAATTTTTTGCCATACTAGTTTCAGACAGCGAAAATCCCGGAATTGATGAATGAATTGCCGTGCACGGCGCTTGCGTTTCACACCGCCGGGTGCCGATGCTGTTCAGGTACGCACCGGTACGGTTGGGATGCTTGATATCCGGCCGATACAAAGAGAAGGGGCACTGCAGCGCAGTGTCCCTTTTGGCATTTGTAAAGCAAATTTAAAATGCTTGTTCAAATCGTTGATTTTGATTTTACGGTTCCCGGATTTTTGATTTTACAAAACCTGAGTAAGATAAAAGCATACAGGACATAAAGTCCTATGAAAAAAGGAGATTATGAAAAATGAAAAAAGTTCTCAGTTTTGTTCTGGCAGCTGTTCTTGTTCTGGGCGTTATGACTGGCTGCAGCAATAGCAATCAGAATCAGGACGACGATGCAGCGGATACTCAGCAGGTGACCGGCACCGTTGCTACCGACGGCTCCACCTCTATGGAAAAGGTCATTGGCTCTCTGGGTGAAGCGTTCATGAATGACAATTCCGGTATCACCTTCACCTACAACCCCACCGGCTCCGGCTCCGGCATCAAGGCTGTTCAGGAAGGCCGCTGTGACATTGGTCTGTCCAGCCGTGACCTGAAGGATGAAGAAAAGGAAAGCGGTCTGGAAGCTACTGTTCTGGCTTATGACGGAATTGCAATTGTCGTCAATCCCGAAAACACTGTAACTGATCTGGATGTGGAAACCATCGCAAAGATCTACACCGGCGAAATCACCAACTGGAGCGAAGTTGGCGGCGCAGATGCAGAGATCGTTCTGATTGGCCGTGAAGCCGGCTCCGGTACTCGTGACGGCTTTGAATCCATCACCGGCACCACTGATGCCTGCAAGTATCGTCAGGAATTGACTTCTACTGGTGATGTCATCACTACCGTTGCCCAGAACCCTGCGGCCATCGGTTATGCTTCTCTGGCGTCTGTAAAGGATACCGTAAAGGCTCTGTCCGTTGATGGTGTGGTTCCCTCCGAAGATACCGTTAAGGATGGCAGCTATGTTGTGCAGCGTCCCTTCGTTCTGGTCACTAAGGAAGGCACCGAACTGACCGAAGCTGCTCAGCTGTTCTTCGACTATATCACTTCCGATGCTGCTAAAGAAGTTATTACCGGTGCCGGCGTTGTTCCTGCAAATTAAGATTAAAACATTGAATACTTGGGGTTGACTGCATCGCGGTCAACCCTTGAGCCTGTTATTTGGTAGGTTGTATGAAAAAGAATTCAAATTTACACAACAAAATTGCGTACTTTACGAGCAAGGTCATTGAGCCGCTGGTACATGGAATTTTTCTGGTTCTGGGTTTGGTGGCCATTGCCTGCGTACTGCTGATCACGGTTTATCTGGTGGTATCCGGTATCCCTGCCATCCGCGAGATCGGTCTGATCGACTTTCTATTCGGAAAAGAATGGGCATCCACGGCGGCAGAACCGAAATTTGGCATCCTGCCGTTCATTCTGACCAGCGTGTACGGTACGGCGGGAGCCATCGTTCTCGGTGTACCTGTTGGTTTTTTGACGGCTGTCTATCTGGCTAAGTTTGCGTCCAAGAAAGTTAAAGAAATTATGAACATGGCGGTCAGCATGCTGGCGGGGATTCCCTCGGTCGTCTATGGTCTGGTGGGTATGATGGTGCTGGTGCCCGGTATTCGGAAGCTGTTCAATATTCCTGATGGAGCCAGTCTATTTGCTGCTATTATCGTTCTGGCAATCATGATCCTGCCCTCCATTATCAAGATGTCCGTTACTGCGCTGGAAGCGGTTCCCAAGGAATATGAGGATGCTTCTCTGGCACTGGGGGCAACCCCCGAAGAGACCTACTTCCGAGTGTCTGTTCCGGCAGCCAAGAGCGGTATCGCTGCTGCGGTGGTGTTGGGTGTTGGCCGTGCGATCGGCGAAGCTATGGCGGTTATGATGGTCTCTGGCAACGTACCGAATATGCCGGAACTGTTTCAGAGCGTTCGCTTCCTGACCACTGCTGTGGCCAGCGAAATGTCGTATTCCAGCGGTCTTCAGCAGCAGGCATTGTTCTCCATTGCACTGGTACTGTTCCTGTTTATCATGCTGCTGAACGCGGTTCTGAACTACTTCCTGAAAGGTGAAAAGGGGGATTCCTAATGACTGAGCGACTTTCCGGACAAAGAAGAGCCTATATTATAGCGGTGAGAATTCTTCTGGGAGCAGCAACGATCCTGACAGCTGCATTAACATTGTTCCTCATGTGCTATGTTCTGGTGAAAGGCCTCCCCAATATTACGTGGGAGCTGCTGAGTACCAAGCCCAGTTATCTGGAGGATCACATTGGCATTCTGCCGGATATCCTGAATACCATTGCGATTGTGCTGTATACCCTGCTTTGGGTCATCCCTCTTGGTGTTGGCGCTGCAGTTTATCTGACGGAGTATGCTTCCAACAAAAAGGTAGTCGGCATCATTGAATATGCGGCTGAGACGTTGTCCGGTATTCCCTCCATTATTTACGGTCTGGTGGGCATGCTGTTTTTCTGCCAGTTCCTTGGCAT
>JAGBAT010000104.1 GCA_017938835.1 Oscillospiraceae bacterium
ACGGACAGCACCATGGGCACTAGCAGTCCCAGCTTCATAAACGTGGCGGACAGCACCACGCCGTTTTTCTTCACATTGACCTGCAGCAGCACAAAGCTGACCAGATAGAGAATGCCATGGACAGCACCCATTCCGATGGTCCGGGGAAGGTTTTCATGGACGGGCAGTAAATTGCCGAAGCCTGTATAGGCGGCAGCCACGCACATGCACATGAGATAATTCATGGCCAGCATGCTGACATTGCCCTGCACCTTATTGGTACTCAGACGCATGACAACCGATACCATGGCGCTGCTGGCAATGGCGAGAAGCAAATAGAGCATAATGGATCGATCCTCCGATTTTTCTTTATCTTATCACAGTATGACAAAAAAAGAAACCGCAGTTTCCTATCGCCGTTGGCATGAAACTGTGGTATAATGGTGCAAACAGATTTGTGAGGTACATTATGGCGAACTTGATCGAAATCACCGATTTTCAGGCACCGGAGCTGGACATCTACGCCAGACTGACAGAGGGACAGCTGCTCAACCGGGAGTATCCGGAGGATGGCCTGTTCATCGCGGAAAGTCCCAAGGTCATTGAACGGGCACTGGACGCGGGATATATCCCCGTCTCCTTTCTTATGGAACGCAGGCATGTGGAAACACAGGCAAAAGGGATTCTGGAGCGGTGTGACGTGCCGGTCTATACGGCGGAATTTGATGTTCTGACCCAGCTGACAGGGTTTCAGCTGACAAGAGGCATGCTCTGTGCCATGCGGCGGCCTGCTCTTCCCACGGTGGAAGTGGTATGCGCCACGGCAAAACGGATCGCGGTACTGGAAAACGTGATGAATCCCACCAACGTTGGCGCGATCTTCCGTTCGGCGGCGGCATTGGGTATGGACGCGGTGCTTCTCACACCTGCCTGCAGCAATCCCCTGTACCGCAGAGCCATCCGCGTCAGCATGGGAACGGTGTTTCAGGTTCCCTGGACATACTTACAGGATATTGGTCAGCTGCACGAATTGGGCTTCAAATGCGCCGCCATGGCGTTGAAGGAGGATTCTGTTTCCATCAAAGATCCCGCCCTCAACGCGGAAGAAAAGCTGGCCGTCATCCTCGGCACCGAGGGTGACGGATTGGCTGACAGCACCATTGAGGGCTGCGACTACACCGTCATGATCCCCATGTCCCACGGTGTAGACTCCCTGAACGTGGCAGCCGCCAGCGCTGTGGCCTTCTGGCAGCTGGGGAATCCGTAGAACCACAATCCGCCCTTGCAGGAGCAGTCTCTCACCCCGAGATACAAAAACGCCGTGGTGCTGCGTGAGAGTGCCTGAATGGCATCGTCAAGGATCACGATCCCCTTTCCGCTTGCGTCCATCCGGAGAATCTCATTGGAGTTGGGATGCAGCAGCATCGAGACTTCCGTCCCCTTCTTCAGATTCACCATGTTGCGCCGGACCTCCGCGGAATAACAAGTCCCGTCTAAATGCTCGGTGGTCGTAAAACAGTAATATGCGAATTTCTTGGAACAGGCATGATTTCGGTCATGCCTGTTCCGCTTTTATCAGTTCATCCACGGGAATGTAGCCAACGAGGTCATATTCGATATGTACCTTCTGCTTGCGCTTTCCGCTGGACTTGTCGGGTGCCTCCACATAAACCGCCTTTACAAGCTCTCTGAGAGCGTATGGCGTGAGTTCTGTGAGTGTGGTGTATCTGCGTACCCGCTGAATAAACTGTTCAAGGTTTTCTATCTGTCGTTCCTGTACTTCGACTTCTTTTTGCAGATTTGTGATTTCAACTTTAAGCTGCGCCTGTTCGTCCTCGTAGGTCTTGCTCATCATGGCAAAGCGTTCGTCGCTCAGATTGCCCTTGGCGTTGTCCTCATAGATTTTGATAAACAGGCGGTCAAGCTCCCCTATACGCTTTTCTGCCTGTGCCAGACGCTTCTTGTATACCTTTATGGTTTCCTCGCTTTGCAGACGGAGCTTTTGCTCCATTTCCACCCTAAAATGCGCTTCGTATTGGCTCACGAAAGAGATAACTTCTTTCATGTGTTTCCAGACCATATCCTCCAAAACGACGGCACGAATATAGTGTCCGCTACACTTGTCCTTGTTGGCTCTGTGCGTAGAGCAGATGAAAAAGTCCTGCCGCTTTTCAAAGTAGTTGGTAGTGGAGTAGTAGAGCTTCTGTCTGCAATCGGCGCAGAACACCAAACCCGAAAACGGACTGCTCTTGCCCGTTGCCGTTCTCCTGTGTCGCTGCTGTCTGATTTCCTGCACCTTGTCAAAGACTTCCTGCTTGATAATCGCAGGATGGGTGTTGTAGAAAATCTTTTGATTTTCTTCGGGATTCTCCCTCTGCTTCTTATCCCAAATGGAATTGGTATAGGTTTTGAAATTGACAGTAGCACCGATATATTCTTTGCGTTCAAGAATATTGACGATGGTGCTTTCGTGCCAGCGGTAGGGATTCTCCGACTCGGTGTGCGGTGTCTTTACGCCCTGCTTGGTTTTGTATGCGGTGGGCGTGAGTATCTTTTCCCGTTCAAGCTGTTCTGCGATTTGGCTCGGTCCTCGTCCGTTCATGCAGAGCGTGAAAATCTTTTTGACCACCTGTGCCGCTTCTTCGTCGATGATCCACTTGGTTTTGTCCTCCGGATCTTTACGATACC
>JAGBAT010000105.1 GCA_017938835.1 Oscillospiraceae bacterium
GCTGCACTGTACATCGGGGTTGTAGTCCAGCTCGCCATTCAGCAGAGCTTCCACTGCTTCATCCGCGTCACCGGAGACGCCGCCGTACAGTTTGATGCCCACCTGTGCCAGCGCATTTTGCGCACCGCTGCCAATGCCGCCGCAGATCAGCACATCTGCGTGCATCATCTGCAGGAAGTTCGCCAGAGCACCATGACCGGAACCCAGGGTGGGAAGAACCTCTGTGGTTACCACTTTGCCGTTTTCTACAACATACAGCTTGAAATGCTGGGTATGACCAAAATGCTGGAAGATCTGACCATCTTCGTATGTAACTGCAATTCTCATTTCAGAAACTCCTTTTTAGGTACTTATCAATTTATTATACGCCCATTTTCCAATAAGTCAAATTTGCTGCGTTTTAACAAAATCTTAATGGCTTGCTGGAATCATCTCAATGTGCTATACTATGAACTGGATAGATATTCAAGAGAGGGGTTCTTATGGGCACTTGTACCTGCTTGACTTTGGGCTATCTGCTGGGCTCACTCAGTCCTTCGGCCCTGATTTCGAAACTTAAAAATAAAAATCTTAGGGAGCATGGCTCCGGCAATCTGGGTGCTACAAACACTATGCTGGTGTTTGGTTGGAGTTATGGCATACTGGTTATGGTTTTTGATGTGTTTAAGGCGATTTTTGCATCACGTCTGGCACGAATGCTGTTTCCGCAGTTGTATCTTGCGGGAATGCTGGCTGCATGTGGCGCCGTCATAGGGCACATTTTTCCGTTCTATCTAAAGTTTCATGGCGGCAAAGGCGTGGCCTGCTTTGCAGGATTGCTGTTGACCTACAATATCGGGGTGTTTTTTGTCCTGCTGGCCATGGCTGTGACCATGATGATCGTGGTGGATTATGGTGCAGCCGGGCCTGTTACAGCGGCTGTTCTGTTCCCGGTGTTTGTGGCCATGCAGACGCGAAACGTATTTATGACGATCCTGACGGCTATGATTGGTCTGCTCATCATTATGAAGCACAGGGAAAACTTCCGCAAAATCAAAAACGGCGAAGAGATCCGCCTCCGTTCATTCTTCGGGGAAAAGCTCCATCGGCGCTGTCTGACGGAGGGCGACGAAGCAGACGACAATAACCAATAACGAAAGGGCATCACCGGTTCGGTGATGCCCTTTCGTGCGTTTGGGGGAAAGAAGAAATTAAGAAAAGAAATGGTGGGATCAATCGTTTTTATTGTCCTTGTCGAAGGAGATGATGTCGCCGGATTCTGCGTGGATCTCATATTCGTATTCCCACTGATCCACATAAAATTCTACATCATACTGAGGGACGCGGTCATCAATTTCATATTCTGTGCGCAGCCGCTCTACCTGATCGGCGGTAAAGCCTGCATGCTTGAGTGCGATCTCCTGTGCCTGCTCCTTGGTAAGCGCATTTGCATCGGGGGTTACGGCTGCGGTGTCGTTTGCTGCGGGAGTTGTGGTTGTGGTGGCATTGGGGATAGCTGTGGGGGTCATTCCCTGATCGGGAGTGGTCGTTGTAACGGTCTGATTGTTTCCTGCGTTGGAGGTCTGCCGGTTGGCAGAGCATCCGGGCAGCAAGGTCATCAGCAGCAGAACAGCAAGAACCAGAGTACAGCCTTTGTATTTGTTGTGCATAATCTTCTCCTTTGAATCTGTCGTATGGATTGATGCTGTTATTATATGCAGTTATGTGATTCGAAATTCATTCGATTTACATTCAAATTGAAAAAGAGTTATTGAAAACCGCCGGACTTCCGTTGCCGGAAGCCCGGCGGTAGTGTTGGTATCGTCGGAAATTGTATTTAGCTTCGCAAAATTTTGCCCTTCGGACAGAATAAATTCCAAATTCATTTTTCGTGGGAGCATGTATCACACGAAAAATACTTCTCAGCTTTCAAACGTGTGGGCGCAGCAAATGCGCTGCAGAAAGCTGTATGCTCATCGCCTGTGGCGGGAGCGAGCTCAATCAAACTCTGCAAGAGTTTGATTGAAATCATTAGTAGTTTTCTACCATTCTTTCGAAGTATGCCTGAGGATGTGCGCATACGGGGCATACTGCGGGAGCTTTTTCGCCTTCGTAGATATAACCACAGTTGCGGCACTTCCAGCCCTTGGGAGCTTCGCCGTTGAAGGTCTTGCCTTCCTGCAGGTTCTTCAGCATTCTGTTGTAGCGAGCTTCGTGAGACTTTTCAACTGCAGCAACCAGACGGAACTTTGCAGCCAGAGCAGTGAAGCCTTCTTCTTCAGCTTCCTTAGCCATGCGGACGTACATATCGGTCCATTCCTCGTTTTCGCCTTCGGCAGCCCACTGCAGATTCTGAGCGGTGTCACCCAGACCGTGGAATTCCTTGAACCACATCTTTGCGTGTTCCTTCTCCTGTGCTGCGGTTTCTTCAAAAATCGCTGCGATCTGTTCGTAACCTGCTTTCTTTGCAACGGATGCGAAGAAGGTGTACTTGTTGCGTGCCATGGATTCGCCTGCAAAGGCTTCCATCAGGTTCTTTTCGGTCTTAGTGCCAGCATATTTGGACATGTTAAATTCTCCTTTTTCAACCATATGGTAAAATGGGGACAGGTGCAAGCTGCCCCCCGATTCAATTTCGTTTGGAAAGTGTTTTTATTAAAATCTCAAGTACTGTTTGTTCGGATCACTGCTTTTCAAAAGCATCTTTGCCCAGACCACACCAGGGGCAGACCCAGGTTTCGGGGACATCTTCCCAGGCAGTACCTGCGGGAACACCGTGTTCAGGATCACCAACAGCGGGATCGTATTCGTAAGTGCAGGGGCAAACATATTTTTCCATGACAATATTCCTTTCTATTGTGAAGTTATATTAGTATCAATTACTTGAAGTAACGCTTCAGCAGGCCTTCCAGAGCGCGGCCGTGGCGAGCTTCGTCTCTTGCCATTTCATGAACGGTGTCGTGAATTGCATCCAGACCGTTCTTCTTTGCACACATTGCCAGAGCGACCTTACCGTCGGTTGCGCCGTATTCGCAGTCAACACGCCATGCCAGGTTTGCCTTGGTGTCAGCTTTCATCATGGGTTCCAGTTCTTCGCCCAGCAGTTCAGCGAACTTTGCTGCATGTTCTGCTTCTTCGTAAGCAGCCTTCTCCCAGTACAGGCCGATTTCAGGGTAGCCTTCGCGGTGTGCGATACGTGCCATGCACAGGTACATACCAACTTCGGAGCATTCGCCATTGAAGTTTGCAAACAGCTGTTCGCGGATATATGCCTTGTCTTCGTCGGAGATGTCGGGGTTGTTCTTGACGGTCAGAGCGTATACGCCATATTCGTGCTCAGCAGCCAGAGTCATGGGGCCGACGACTTCTTCGAACTTGCTTGCGGGTACCTTGCAGGTAGGGCACTTTTCGGGGGGAGTGTCGCCTTCGTGGATGTAGCCGCATACGGTGCATTTCCATTTCTTCATAATAAATTCCTCCTGTTTTGATTTCACATAATAAGTTTTTTGAATTAGTTTGCCTGTGCTGCTTCCATACACTGTCTGCACAGTCCGGTAAAATGGAGTCCGTAAGGATCAATGGCAAAGGTATGCTTGTCTTCGGTTTCTCTGCAGTGCGCCAACCACGCAGAACCAAGCTCCATATCCAGTACCGTTCCGCAGCCACGGCACATCAGATGTGCGTGGGGATGGGAACAGGCATCGAATCGTTCCTTGCCGTCTATGGTGCCGACGCAAATTGCATCGCCCATAGCCACCATTTCCTTCAGGTTTCGGTATACGGTTGCCAGACTCAGATCCGGATACTCCGGCTTCAGCTTCTGGTACAGACACTCGGCACTAGGGTGCTCGCAAGTGGCTGCCAGGGCATTGTAAATTGCTTCGCGCTTTTTGCTGTATCTTCTTGTGATGGCCATTTACGCGCCCCCTTTAGTAATGATAACGATTATTAGTTACAATTTATTTATACCACACGCACAACTGTTTGTAAAGAGGGAAAATAAAAATTTAATGAGGTTGGTCTTGGAAAGGATCATACGATTCTCTCATGCTTTGTGTTTGAAAACAGTTGAAATATGACGATAGCGTGATAGAATAACATGGCCGTAAATCAAATTTTTGTTGGGGCCAAGCCCCTTAACAGGAAAAGAGAAAACCATGACCAACGAAACATATAAACCCAATGCACTCCGCGGGGTACTGTGCACACTGCTGGGAGGCTGCTGCTGGGGATTCTCCGGCAACTGCGGGCAATACTTATTTCATTATCACGGGGTAGATCCTGTCTGGCTGACAGCGGTGCGCATGATGTCTGCCGGTGCAATCGCCACAGCGATTGTGGCGGTTCGGAATCGTCAGGCGCTGAAGGCCTGTTTTACAGACAAGCATGACCGCATTGTTATGCTGCTGTACGGCGTGTTTGGACTGCTCCTGAGCCAGTACACCTATCTGGAGGCCATTGAAGCCACCAATGCAGGTACCGCTACCGTGCTGCAGTATGTGGGGCCTGTGCTTCTGATGGTGCTGGTCTGTTTTACCGGCCGACGGCTGCCCAAGCCATACGAGCTGGTGTCCATTGTGCTGGTAGTGGCGGGGACGTTTTTGCTGGCGACCCATGGTAATGTTCACACTATGGTCATTAACCCCGAAGGTTTGTTCTGGGGGCTGTTTGCGGCGTGCACACTGGTGCTGTATACCCTGCTGCCCAAGTCCATTGCACCCAAGTATGGGGCGTTTATGACCACCGGACTTGGCACGCTGATCGGCGGCGTTACGTTCTTTATTCTGGTGCGTCCGTGGCCCCTGCTCATTGACCTGCCTGTAACCGGCTGGCTGGCCGTGGCAGGTATGGTTGTGTTGGGCACTCTGGTGGCCTACCCGCTGTATCTGCAGGGGGTCAATGATATTGGCCCGGTGAAAGCCAGCATGCTGGCCAGCATTGAACCGGTCAGTGCTGCAGTGATCAGCGTAGTGTGGCTGGGCAGTGAGTTTGCAGCCATTGATCTGGTGGGATTTGCCTGCATCATTGCTACGGTGTTCCTACTGGCAAAACCGGAAACGGAAAATTCCGGGCAAGTGATGCAGAGTTGATGCAGAAATCAGGGGAAACACAAGAAAATTGCGAGAAATCTGCAGAAAAAGGGAACTGTTTACCTTGAAATTGTGTCATATTATGATAGAATAAAAATGTTACATTTTTATAGGACGGATTGACTATGAAATATTTAAAAAGAGTATTGAGCTTTGCTCTGGCACTGTGTACGGCAGCCTCGCTGGTGGTTGGTGTACATGCCGCGGATGAAACGGAAACCCAGGATGATGCTCGCTTTAAGGACAAAACCTGGGAAGAAGTCATGGATGAATTCATGACGCAGTACGGGCTGTCTGAGAACAACATTGCCGTTGGCTACATGAATCTGGTCACCGGTGAGGAGCACTACATTGCCGGTGATACCTACATGGTGGCTGCCAGCATGTACAAGGTACCCTTGAACATGGTTTATACAGAACGCATTTCCAAGGGCGAGATGACCTTTGATGACAAGGTCAGCGGCGTTGCGTATTCCAAGCTGATGCAGGGATCTATTGTAGAATCCAACAACGAGTTCTCCGATTACCTGCGTGCTGGTCTGGGCGGCTATCCTACATATCGCAGATACTTCTGCGAATACATGGGAGAAGATCCCGATACTGTCAGCCAGAAGTTTTATGAGAACAATTACTTTACTGCCCGTCAGATGATCACCTGCCTGCATACCCTGCATGAAGGCGGCGAGGACCGCTTCCCCAAGGTCATTGAGTACATGAAGCAGGCAGAGCCCAACAACTATTTTAATGCCAAGAACCAGAAGGTAACGGTCGCACATAAGTACGGTTATCTGGAAGTGGGCAACAGATTGGAGATCAATGACTGCGGCATCTGCTACACCACAGACCCTATCGCGATTGTCATGTTTACCCTCGGTGTCCAGAAGCCCTATACAGTGCTCAGTGAATACTGTGCACTGATGATCGACTACACCGAATATAATACTGCCATCCGTCTGGAAGAAGAGGCACGCAGAGAAGCGGAAGAAGCCCGTCAGAAGGCGGAACAGGAAGCCATTGCCAATCTGGATCTGCTGACTCTGGCCCGCCAGCAGGAGGCAGCCAACTGGACTCTGGAATCTATTATGGCAGATGAGACCCTCCGCTTTGCACTGTATCTGTGCGCAGCCGTTGTGATCATTGCAGTTGTGCTGACACTTGTTGTGGCCATCGCGGCCATCCGCAAGAAGATCAAGGCCTTGACCGGCATTGTTTCCGTCTGGCTGTTTGCACTGGCTATGCTGGTGTGCATCATTGGCCCCAATGCAGGCAATATTATTGCAGCGCCCACCGGCGAGCCTCAGGAAGTGGTTGTTTCCTTCTTCGAAGCTTTGCAGACCGGAGATTATGAGACTGCCTACTCTTATCTGGACTATTACAGCAGTCTGGGGCTGGAAAACGAACCGAATGGTGAGGCCGCAAAACAGATTTATGAAGCACTGCGCGGCAGCTATTCCTACCGCTTGTACGGCGATTGTGTCCGTGACGGACTGACTGCCAAGCAGCAGGTGCTGCTGGATCATCTGGATATCCAGCGTATGCAGACCAAGCTGGGCGGCATCACACAGGACGTTTTGGAAGAAATGGTACAGACCAGTGCCAACAGTGTGATTTACGACGAAAATGACCAGTTCCGTCCTGAAGTAACGGAAAAGGCTTACCAGACCGCTGTGGCACAGCTGCTGGAGATGTCCCAGTATTATCAGACCACTACCGGTATGGAACTGGATCTGGTTTATACCAGCAATGGCTGGAAGATTCAGGCCAATGATGCGCTGCTGCACGCTCTGTGCGGCGGCACCGCATACTAAAGAAAGGAGGAACTTCAATGGACGTGAATAAGAAAGACGCCGAGCTGGACAGCATCCTGAAGGAAATCTCCTCCTTTGATAACCCTGTTGCTGAAACGCCTGCAGCCACTCCTGTGGAGGAAAAGAAACCCGCGGCAAAGAAGGCTGCTCCCAAGACTGCAAAGCCTGACCGGGGGGTACCTGTGGAAAAGAAGATTCTGGCAGGCATGAAGGCCAACAAGGAAAAAAAGGCCGAAGAAAAGCGCGCCATGGAGACGCAGCAGGCCATTGATGCACAGCAGCTTGCGCTGGATGCAAACGGCCTGACTCCTGTGCGGGAGACTGAATCTGTGCAGAAGCCTGCAGCAGTGAAGAAGACGATTGTGAAGCAGACCGTGGCAAAGGCTAAGCCTACTGCGCCGGCTGCTGAACAGACAGAAGCCCAGCCTGCAGCAGAAAAGAAATCCAAAGGTATTAAGCTGCCCAAACCGGAAAAGAAGGAAAAGGCACCCAAGCAGGCAAAAGCACCCAAAGAACCCAAGCCTGTGCGTGAACTACCCAAGGCAGTCGTTGCACTGTTGGTAGTGGTTTCCATGCTCTGCATGTTCTGGGTCAGTGTCAGTGTCCATCCCGATACTGAGACCGCCACTTCCGCAGCGACCGCAAAGAAGCTGAATCTGGCGGACACCCTGAATGTATATATGAACAACGCTGCCAGTGATGCATTGAGCAGCCTGACCTATATTAAGAAGCTGTACACCATTGATGAAAGTGCCTTGGTGGCACCCAAGCCTCAGGCACAGTTTGGCAGCACTTTTGACACTGCTGAGGTGGAAGCTGTCATTGCGCAGGCAGAAGAATTGCTGGATGGTCAGACTTTGTCCTGGAATCCCAACCTGAATTTCTGGGATCAGGAGCCCATTCAGTACTACTATGATGAAACCATCCTTGCTATTACATGGAAGGAAATCATCAATAACAACATGGTTTCCTTTGCAGAAGTGAAGGTTGCACATGGCAGTCAGCTGCGCCGTGCGCTGGCAGGCAATGCCTACGGCTCTTCTGTGGAAGAATATCCTACCAACATGGCTTCCAATGTCAATGCGGTTCTGGCCATCAGTGGTGACTTCTACAACTTCCGTGACCTAGGCATCACCGTCTATCAGCGCCAGCTGTACCGTCATGCACCCAAATCTGTGGACACCTGTTACTTTACCGGCTCCGGTGAAATGATCTTCTCCAAGAAAGGGGAATTGATGGATAAGGCCGAAGCTGAACAGTTCATCGCGGACAACGATGTGATCTTCTCTGTGGCCTTTGGCCCCATTCTGGTGGAAGACGGCCAGCTGGTCACCACCACTCAGTATCCCATTGGCGAAATCGAAAAGAAATACTCTCGCACCGCCATTGGTCAGAAGGATGAGCTGCACTACATCCTCATGACCGTCAACTACGAAGGCCCCTGCCAGTACACCTGTACGCTGGCACAGGCATCCCAGTATATTTATGACAAGGGTGTTGAAAAGGCATACGCTTTGGATGGCGGTCAGACTTCTTCCATGGTCTTTAACGGGGAACTGGTCAACCGTGTTGACTGGAACAACGAACGAACCATGAGTGATATTATCTACTTTGCAACTGCAGTTCCGGAAGGAGGCACCGCGGAATGAATGATGTAGCAATTTGTATCGGCAATATTGTCATTTACTGGAGTTCCATTGTGATCTTCCTGGGGGTTGCGGTTTGCTTCACTTACGCTTACGCATTGTATACCGCCAACGGCGGAAAGAAAGCGGCTATGTGGCTGATGCTCCCTGTGGCTGTGGGGCTGGGCGTATTCTTCAGCCGCTGGATCCACTGGTATTGCCACAGTGAGCAGTACACCGGCATGATCAGTGCGCTGACAGATTAC
>JAGBAT010000106.1 GCA_017938835.1 Oscillospiraceae bacterium
AAGGTGTGAAACAACAACATCACTTTTGAAAGGATGAATTATTAGTATGGCACGTATAGCCGGCGTCGACCTGCCTAAAGACAAGAGAATCGAAATCGCTCTCACCTACGTCTACGGTATTGGCAGGACCACCGCAACCAAGATTCTGGAAGAAACCGGAATCAACCCCGACATCAGAGTTAAGGATCTGACCGACGAAGACGAAGCAAAGATCCGTGACGTTATTGACGCTAAGTACCTGGTAGAAGGCGACCTGCGTCGCCAGACCGCACTGGACATCAAGCGTCTGACCGAAATCGGCTGCTACCGCGGCCTGCGCCACAGAAAGGGCCTGCCCGTTCGTGGCCAGAGATCCAAGACCAACGCTCGTACCCGCAAGGGTCCCAAGCGTACCGTCGCAAATAAGAAGAAGTAAGGAGGTAACTGAATTATGGCAAGTCCTAAGAAAAAGGTTGTACGTACTCGCCGCAGAGAACGTAAGAACATTGAGAAGGGTCAGGTTCATATCAGCTCTTCCTTCAACAACACCATGGTAACCATCACCGATACCCACGGCAATGCAATTTCCTGGGCATCCGCAGGTGAAATGGGCTTCCGTGGCAGCAGAAAGTCCACCCCCTTTGCAGCTCAGACTGCTGCTGAAACTGCAGCAAAGGCAGCTATGGAACATGGCCTGAAGTCCGTCGAAGTATTCGTTAAGGGCCCCGGCCAGGGTCGCGAAGCAGCGATCCGCGCACTGCAGACCGCTGGTCTGGAAGTCACTATGATCAAGGACGTAACTCCCATTCCTCACAATGGTTGCCGTCCTCCCAAGCGTCGCCGCGTCTGATTTTGGGAAGGAGGAAATAGACTATGGCAAAAAATATGCAGCCCATTGTCAAGCGTTGCAGAGCGCTGGGCATCTCCCCTGCGGTTATGGGCTATACCGACAAATCCAAGCTTGGCTCCACCAAGCGTAATCCCGGTGCTAAGAAGAGAACTAAGAAGAGCGAATACGCAAGCCAGCTGAACGAAAAGCAGAAGGTTAAGTTCATCTACGGCATCCAGGAAAAGCAGTTCCGTGCATACTACGAAAAGGCTGCTAAGGCTCCCGGCATCACCGGTGAAGTTCTGCTGCAGACCATCGAACGTCGTCTCGACAACGTTATCTTCCGTCTGGGTCTGGCAAAGACCAGAAGAGAAGCTCGTGAGCTGGTATCTCACGGTCACTACACCATCAATGGTAAGGTCGTTAACATTCCTTCCTTCCTGGTTAAGCCCGGTATGGTTATCGGCGTTAAGGAAACCAGCAGAAGCATTGAACGCATCAAGGGCTTCATGGAAGAAGACGCATTCCGCGGCCTGCCCAAGTGGCTGACCTACGATGCAAAGAAGGGTGAAGGCACCGTTGTTGCAATGCCCGCTAGAGACGATATCGACTTCGAGGTTGCTGAACACCTGATCGTCGAATTGTACTCCAAGTAATTCCAAAACCCTCACAATTGGTAAGCTGACAACCACGTATCTGCGTAGATACACAAAATTCTTAAGGAGGGTTAACTAATAATGATCGAAATCGAGAAGCCTCGTATCGTATGTCTCGAAACACCCACTGATGATTCTTACGGCAAGTACATCATTGAACCCCTAGAACGCGGCTACGGCACCACTCTGGGCAACTCCCTGAGACGTGTGCTGCTGTCCTCTCTGCCTGGCACTGCTGTCACCAGCATCAAGATCGCCGGCGTGCAGCACGAGTTCAGCTCCATTCCCGGTGTGAAGGAAGATGTTACCGAAATCGTTCTGAACGTAAAGAGCATTATTGCCAAGCTGCACTGCACCGGCACCAAGACCGTGTACATTGATGCAGCAGGCGAAGGCGAAGTTACCGCAGGCGATATCAAGGCTGATGCAGAAGTAGAGATCCTGAATCCCGATCTGCACATCGCAACTCTGGGCGCAGGCGCAAGCCTGTCCATGGAACTGACCATCGGTCATGGCCGTGGCTATGTTGTTGCTGCAAAGAACAAGACCGCTCAGATGCCCATCGGCACCATTCCCGTTGACTCCATCTACACTCCTGTCCTGAAGGTCAACTACACTGTGGAAAACACCCGTGTAGGCAACCAGACCGACTTCGACAAGCTGGCCATGGAAGTATGGACCGATAAGACCATCACCGCGAGAAACGCTCTTTCTCTGGGTGCGAAGATTCTGGTAGACCACTTCACCATCTTTACCGACCTGTCCGAAACCGTAGGCGGTACAAGCACTGTGGTGGAAAAGGCTCCCGAACAGAAGGACAAGCTGCTTGATATGACCATCGAAGAGCTGGATCTCTCCGTACGTTCTTTCAACTGCTTGAAGAGAGCAAACATCAACACCGTTGAGGATCTGATCAGCAAGACTCAGGACGAGATGATCAAGGTCCGCAACCTTGGCAGAAAGTCTCTGGAAGAAGTTGAGCACAAGCTGGCTCAGCTGGGACTGTCTCTGGCAAGCGACGACAATCAGTAATTTCGTAAAACCTTAGGAGGTTAGTAATATGCCCGGTACTAGAAAGCTCGGCAAGACTACCGATCAGCGCAAGGCTATGCACCGCCAGCAGGTAACCGATTTCCTGGACAATGGCCGCATGGAAACCACCGTTACCCGCGCTAAGGAGATCGCTCCTCTTGCTGAAAAGATGATCACCCTGGGTAAGAAGGGCGACCTGGCAGCATACCGTCAGGCTCTGGCTTTCATCACCCGTGAAGAAGTTGCACACAAGGTATTCAAGGAGCTCGCTCCCAAGTACGAAGGTCGCAACGGCGGTTATACCCGTATCACCCGCATCGGACCCCGTCGCGGTGACGCTGCTGAAATGGCAGTCATCGAACTGGTAGAATTTATATCGAAAAAATAGACCGCAGCCTCTGCGCTGCGGTCTATTTTCTCGAGAGGCTCCCGCCAGAAGGCGATGAGCAAACAAACATTTTGCGTGCACTCGCTTTGCTCGCATACGAAAATGAATGAACCATGTTTTTCGCCTCGTACATGCCGGCGTGAAAAACGGATTAAAATATGTTTCACATCTATGATGTGAAATTTTGGGAAGCAAAGTAAGCATCCCATAACATTGACAGCAACAAACCATGCCATGAGGAACAATTGACATGATTTTTTATTTTACTGGCACAGGCAACAGCCAGATGGTGGCTGAAACCATTGCCAAATATATTGATGACCGTGCATACAGCATCACTGGTGCGATGAAGCGCGGTGCGTATGACTATGCGCTTGGGATCGACGAGCCTGTGGGCTTCGTTATGCCTACCTATTACTACGGCATTCCCGTGCACATTCCTGAATTCATCGAAAAGCTGCACTTTGACCATACGCCGAGATACATCTGGACCTGCCTGACCTGCGACGGCCTGACTGCCGGTGCGGGCGGCATGCTGGATCAGATCCTGCGCCAGAATGGCTACATACCCAGCGCCCGTTTTTCCTGCCCTGTGGTGAACAATGCTGTGGTCATGGGCGGACAGATGCCGGTGCGCAATGTGGATGCTCTGCTGGACAGAGCCCAGAAGCGCTCGGCCAACATCGCTGCCTACATCAGGGAACGCCGCATGGGTAATTTTGATGACTGCGCCGGCATGGGCGCGGACTTCATCACCCAACAGCACTACGGCCGCTACAAGAACGGCCGCGGTACCCGCCACTTTGTCCTGCGTGACAGCTGCATTGGCTGCGGCATCTGCGCCGAACAGTGCCCCGCAGATGCGATCGCCGTTGGGGGCGGCAAGGCACAGTGGGTCAAAGACAAGTGCTACTACTGCCTGCGCTGCATCAATAACTGTCCGGAACGGGCCATCAGCTATGACGGACAGGATAATACCTATACCTTTATGAACAACAGAGTCGAAGGAGAGCCCTGATATGGCTTTGGAATTTTACGCCGGCACATTGACCCGGTATTACAGTGATGTGGATTCCCCGGAGGAAGCCGCGAAAGTATCTGACATTGTGACCCACTGGCGCGACACTGTGATCGGTGCCGTAAAGTCTGCTGCTCCCGAGGCAGCCGCTTGGGAAGAGAACGCAGACAAGGAGTATCTGGCAGTGGAGCTGGACAAGCTGCATTTGGGTGCGCTGCTGTCCGTGGCTGCGTCTGCCGCTTATGGCAGAAAGCCCCGTGAGACGGTTTATCCCGACTGGGACTGCGAAGCAGAAGCTGCGGTTCAGAGTGCTCATGCAGACCCGAACATGCCATGGTCTCTGATGAAGGGGGCCAGCTGGTGGCTCCCGGTACAGACGCCTGTCATGCTGAAAGGGGAAGTGCCTACCGGTGAAGTTGTCACCATTGCATCCTGCGGTGCACTGATGATGGAGCTGCTGCGCATCAACGAACTGGTCTGGCGTGCCGACGAGGCGGAAGTCCTGCGTTGGGCTGCAACGGAAGGGAAGATGGAAGCGGGTGCCAAGCGTTTCTCCACCGATTCTCTGGCAAAGTATGCCTACAGCATGCTGTGGCAGCTGGCCAAGTTCTCCCTACAGATGAATGTTCCCATTGTAATGGATGAAGTATAAAAGAGAAGATGAGGATGACCGGGGTGCGAAAGCACTCCGGTCGTTTTGCATATAGCGGATAGACTCTCCTGTGCACGGTGAGAGCCGTGACTGAGAGCGTGTGAAGATGAGAAGATGGCACTGAATTACACGTAAAACCAATCGAATCAAAGGACACTTGCATATTTTCCGGATATAGTGCATTCTATATATAGCGGACAAATAAAAACAGGTGAAATGCACCTCTCACATTTCACCTGTCATTCGCCTTCTTTTAACAGTTCATCGGCATCACACCCAAGCACCGTCATAATTGCTTTGAACTGAGATGCCTTGATGTGCTGTGTGTTGGCTTCAATCTTACTCAGACTGAACGTGTTCAATTCCGCGCCTAGGAGATTAACCTGACGGATCAACTCGCTGCCTTTCATGTTCCTCTCTGTCCGAAGACGCTTGATATTGGAACCGATTTGAATCGAACGATCGTTTTTGATATAGGTATCCAATGATGGCACCTCCTGAATCTTTTGCTCGAATAAGCAATTTTTTCTTTATTATATGTTCAGGGTGTGGTATTATGTTGCTTGAATGAGCAACTAATCTTGGGGGTAAGAGGAGAAACCTGCATAATTGTAAAAAAACTTTGTCCGACAAAATATGACGAATTTCCGCAGCAAAATACGATATAATGTCCCCAGCAACAAAACTTGACACGAGGTGGTATTTTATGACTCTCAATTACTTCAGCGACCATATCTTTGACCTGATCAACGAAAGTGATCTGCTGGATGTGTACGACATGGTCACAGTGGAAAACGGGTTCCGTGTGATCGTCGGTGATGGTACAGCATTTTTCGTACAGATGACCCGTGAGACACCTCCCGATAATGTGATCGACCTGTTTCCGAATAAATGATAAAAACAACAGACTGAAAATAATTTTGGCAAGCCTCTATGAGGCTTGCCAAAATTGCTTATTGCCAGTTTCCGGAGATGCCGTCGGGGGCGTCAGCCTTGTTGGGGGTGGAACGGCCGCCGTTTTTGTTTTCATAGCGTTCATCGTGTCCGGTGACGACGGGGGGCTTGACATCTTCAATGGCAGGTTCGTACATGTCCTTGGTCTGTGCGGACTTCTTGTTCTTATTCTTAGCCATAACTGTTACTCCTTTTGATGGGATGTGCTTAGTATGGCCGGGAACTGTAGGATTATACAGTTTTTCTTACAGCAGCTCTTCAAAGCTGCTGATATGTGCGTCGGCAGCAGCACACACAGCGGCGAACTCTGCATCGGTGTGGCGGTCTCGGACTGCAATGGTGTGGCAGCCGGCAGCCTTGGCGGTGGACACAGCGGTGAGGTTGTCATCGTAGAAATGGATGTCTGCAGTCTTGCAGTGCAGCAGGTCGGCAACTGCCTCGTAGACTTTTACGCTGCCTTTGTCAATGCCGAAGTCCTCTACGGACCAGACCCGGTCGAACAGGTCATAGACGCCGTTGTTCTGCAGGCAGATATCCGTGACGATGTGTGGGCTGGCGGTGAGCACATACAGCTCCGCACCCTCCGCTTTGCGCTTGCGCAGATAGTCACCCACACCGGCTTTCAGGGGGATATTGTTTGCATACTCAGTCACCAGATTGTTTTCGATGCGGCGGACGATGTCCTCCACAGTGCCGGGGACGCCCATGGTCTGATACAGCTCCGCACTTCTGGTGTAGCCCAGCGGGGTCAGTACTTTGATCAGGTCATCATCATAGGCGATGCCTTCCTCGTCCAGAACCCGCAGAATTCCCTGGGCATAGCGCGCCATGGAGTCTACCAGTGTGCCGTCAAGATCGAATACATAAATACTTCTCATATCTGTGCTCCTTTTAGGAGAGTTTATACCAGTTCTTCAAAGCTGCTGATGTGTGCATCTGCAGCGGCACAGAACTCGGCAAATTCTGCATCGGTGTGGCGGTCGCGGACTGCAATGGCATGGCAGCCGGCAGCCTTGGCGGTGGACACAGCGGTGATATTATCGTCGTAGAAATGGATGTCCTTTGTTTCGCAGCCCAGCAGCTTTGCCACTTCCTGATAAATGCGCACATCGCTCTTAACGATGCCGAAATCCTCTACGGACCAGACCTTACGGAACAGGTCATAAACACCGTTGTTCTGCAGGCACACATCCGTCAGTTCATGGGGGCTGGCGGTCAGCACATACAGTTCGGCGCCCTCAGCGTGCTTTTTATGCAGGAATTCGCGGACACCGGGCCGCAGCTGAACATTGTGGGCGTATTCGCTGACCAGATAGCCCATCATGCGGTCATAGATCTCCTGTGCTGTACCGGGCACACCCATTTCCACGAACAGCTCTGCACTTTTGGTGTAGCCCAGCGGGGTGAGAATTTTGATGAAATTGTCGGGGTAGCTGACACCGGCCTCGTCCAGCACGGTCAGGATGCCTACCTCGATCTGACGGGCAGAGTCTACCAAAGTGTTGTCCAGGTCAAAAATACGGATTTCTCTCATGTTATCGCTCCTTTTCTGGGGATAGTATACCAGATATTAGAGGAATTGCAAACAAATCGTATGAATTTACATTTTTCCATCTGCATTTCAATGCTGGCGCGCTTTATGAATTCGGACTGCGCTATTTTGCGGAGTATGAACGACTGACGAATATCCAATAACAAGACGGCCCTCATTTTGAGGGCCGTCTTGTTATTGGATGAGACACAGGATCAGCCCGTACACCGTGCTTGCAACTGTGCCAAACACGATCACAGGGCCGGCGATGATAAACATCTTCGCCGCAGTCCCGGTCACGAAGCCTTCGGTTTTGAATTCCAGAGCCGGGGAGGCCACGGAGTTGGCGAAGCCTGTGATGGGCACCAGTGTGCCGGCTCCGGCGTAGTTTGCCATTTTGTCATACAGCCCCAGCCCGGTCAGCAGTGCCCCCAACAGCACCATGGTGATACTGGTGGCGGTGCCTGCGTTCTCTGTGGACAGGCCGCAGCTCGTATAAGCGTTCAGGATCGCCTGTCCCACCACACAGATCAGTCCGCCTACCACAAAGGCGCGGAACATGTGGGTGCCCATCTCGGATTTCGGGGAGATGGAGTCGATGTATTGGCTGTATTCTTCGTTTGTCATGTTGTTCATAAAAAACCACCTCTGCGTTATTGTGTGCAGCGGTGGTTTTCAATATTCATTGCATTGTCTTGTATTGCGCTGTGTTGAAACGCGCAATCAATTCAGACCCAGCAGCTTTCGTATTTTGCTATTCGCCCGTTTTTTTGTGGCTTCCGACAGATGCACATGCTGCAGCACTTCCTGCCAGCGTGGAGTGTTGCCGTGCCATGCATCCGTATTCACAGCGATGTCTGTGCCCATGGGATGCTCATCCCGGAAGGTGGCTTCGTAGACAGTACAGCGGGGCGCGGTGTATTTCTCTACCGTCAGGCCATCCACATCCCCGTGGCGCATGTTCACCATCACCAGCTCTGCCTGCGGATAGATGCTGCCAAAGTCCGCCATAAAGGCCAGCAGCCCACCGATGCTGTCCTCCCGGTTGCACACAAAGCAGATGCGCTGTGCCCGACGGAGATGCCCGTGGATGCGCTTGTAGCGCTTCAGCATGGTCTTGCGTACTTCCGCCTGACCCTGCTCCAATGTTTTGGAGGAAGGGAAGTGGTGAATGGAACAGATGTCATTTCGCTTATCCACCACTCTGCGGTTCTTTTTGCCTGATTCCGATGTGATATCCTCCACTTCGGTGAAAAAATCTTGGAATTCTGTTGCAAAAATATGGGAAACCGCTTTCAGTGGGTACAGCTGCATCCAGTCCATGGGTGCGGCAGTGAAGCGCAGCCCCGCGTGCTTGATCTGCTGCGCAGGACGGCAGGCGGGCCCTACGGACATCACAAAGTCCATGGGCAGGCTATCCAGTTCGGTGAGGTAATTGTTCATCGTCGTTCTCTTTCTTCGTAATGGCAGGCGGACAGGGGCAAGGCCTGTTCCTATGGTATGGCTTGCAGGGAGGCCCTTGCGGCCTCCCGTTGGCTGTCATTCTCTCTCCAGTTCCAGCAGCTGCTGCTTGACCTCCAGCCCGGCAGCGAAGCCTGTGAGGCTGCCGTCACTG
This sequence comes from Oscillospiraceae bacterium, assembly GCA_017938835.1. GTDB lineage: Bacteria > Bacillota > Clostridia > Oscillospirales > Oscillospiraceae > HGM13010. Next base: position 8,655 of record JAGBAT010000106.1, read on the forward strand.
CCCACTACACGGTGGCAGGGGATGAGCAGCAGGATGGGATTTTTGTTGCAGGCGCCGCCCACAGCCCTTGCGGCCTTGGGTCTGCCGAGCTGTGCAGCGATCTCGCCGTAGGTGCGGGTCTGGCCACAAGGGATGGTGCGCAGGGCAGCCCAGACAGATCGCTGAAAGTCTGTGCCTTTGGGGGCGGCGGGCAGATCAAACTCTCTGCGGGAGCCTGCAACATATTCGTCCAGCTGCCGAATACATGTGTCGATGACAGCGCAGCTGACAGTCTCTTCCGCCGCACCGGTGTAAAGCCGGGTGATAGCGCTGCCGTCGGAGACAATATGCACTGTACCGAAGGGCAGCGTATGGTTTCGGATGTAGGTCATAGAGAGCCCCCTACGATTCAATCACGATATGATCCACACCGTGGGCTTCAAATTCTTTCAGGTACTCCCGGATGCAATCGTTCAGTGCCTCGTTTTCTTCTTCCAGCGGGCCGTAGATGTTCAGGTCACGGCGGGCCAGTTCCTCTGCAAGAATTTCAAAAAAGACCGCGTCTTCATAGTCGCAGATGGCCTCATGGATGCCGCCGTCCACAAAGGCCTGACTGGGCACGGGGATGCCGTAGCGGAATTCGGTCAGACTCTTCATGCCCTGCTTGGGGGCATAGGAAAACAGTTTGGACTGCATATAGTCGTAGTCGGCAAAGCGGTCATTCCCACGGCAGGAGTTCAGCACCCAGTTGCCCACATACACCAGATCCAGCAGTCTGCGGTATTCCAGATCCGTCAGTTCAAGTTTCATTCTATACCACCTCCGCGTCGAAGCAAGAAATATGGCTTCTCCTTGGGGAGAAGCTGTCAGCCTTTGGCTGACTGATATGGGGTAGCCGCCTTCCCCTCAAGGGGAAGGCTTGATGGGCAGTTATCATTACTTCAAACCATTATAGCAAGAGACAATCCATAATTCCACAAAAAAATAGTGCTTGTCTCTTGCTATTCTCCCGTTGTTGGGCTAAAATAGACTGAATGACTATGTAAGTAAGGAAAGGCCTATGAAAAAAGTGATCATCACCGTCAAGGGGATCCAGGTCTCGGCCGATGCCCCTGCGGAAAATACAGAGCTGACCACCGAGGGCGAATACCGGTTCGCTGACGGCTGCGGCAGCTTCACTTATGAGGAGACAGCCCTGACCGGCATGGAAGGCACCACCACTCGTTTCGATGTGACCCCCGGCGAGGTCGTCATCTCCCGCAGCGGCACCGTATCCAGCCGCATGGTGTTCGTGGAGGGCAAGAAGAACGTCTTCTTATATCATACCCCATGGGGCGCTATGACCATGGGCATCGACACCCATAAGATCAAAAACACGCTGAAAGCGCATGGCGGAGTATTGGACATTCGGTATAGTCTGACCTTTGACCACGCCATGACGACGAAGAATCGGTTTATCGTAAAAATAAAGGAACAGGCAGGAGAGCAGATCAATGGCAAATTTGATTGAACAGGCAAAACTGAAAGCAGACGAACTGCTGCGCGCAGCATACGAAAGTGCAGCGGCAAAGGGCATCCTCCCCGAGGGGGCAGAGCTCAGGGGCAATGTAGACATCCCCAAAGATACCAAAAATGGTGACTATGCGGCAAACCACGCCATGGTCAATGCAAAGGCACTGAAGTCTAACCCCCGTAAGATCGCGGAAGCACTGGTGGCAGAAGTCAATACCGAAGGCACCTGGTTCGACGCAGTGGAGATCGCAGGCCCCGGCTTCATCAATTTCCGTCTTGGGAAGAAGTGGTACGCAGACGTGCTGGAATCCGCAGAGGCAGAAGGTATGGACTACGGCCGCATCAACGTCGGCAACGGTGAAAAGGTCATGGTGGAATTCGTTTCTGCCAACCCCACCGGCCCTATGACCATCGGCAACGCCCGCGGCGGCGTTCTGGGCGATACACTGGCGTCCGTTCTGGACAGAGCGGGCTACGATGTGTACCGCGAATTCTATGTCAACGATGCAGGCAATCAGGTGGATCTGTTCGGCAAGTCCATTGAAGCCCGCTATCTGCAGGCTGTGCTGGGTGAAGACGCAGTGGAATTCCCCGACAACGGCTACCACGGCGATGACATCAAGGAAATGGCAAAGCTGATTGTGGAGCAGGACGGCGACAAGTGGGTCAACGCTGACCCCGCAGAGCGTCAGCAGGCATTTGTACAGTTCGGTCTGCCCCGCAACATCGAACGCATGAAGCGGGATTTGGCCCGCTACCGCGTCAACTTTGACAACTGGTTCCTGGAAAGCTCTCTGCATGAGTCCGGCTACGTGAAGGAAACCATTGACCTGCTGACCGAGGCAGGCCTGACCTATGAAAAGGACGGCGCAGTGTGGCTGAAGAACACCGAGCTGGGCGCCGACAAGGACGAAGTCATGCGCCGCTCCAACGGCTTCTATACCTACTACGCCGTAGACATCGCATATCACCGCAACAAGTTCGTGGAACGTGGTTTTGACCGCGTCATCGACGTCTGGGGCGCTGACCACCATGGCCACGCCATCCGTTTTGGCACCACCATGAAAGCACCCTGTCTGGGGCTCAACGGACGCAATCTGGACTTCCTGATCATGCAGATGGTGCGTCTGGTTCGCGGCGACGAGGTCGTTAAGGTGTCCAAGCGTACCGGCAAGGCACTGACGCTGGCAGACCTGATGGACGAGATCGGTGTGGATCCCTGCCGCTTCTTCTACAACGCAAAGCCCGATACCCATCTGGAATTCGATCTGGATCTGGCCGTCCGTCAGGACAGCGAGAACCCCGTTTACTATGTGCAGTACGCACATGCCCGTATCTGCTCTCTGGTGGCAGCACTGGCAGCCGAAGGCCGCACCGTGCCCAAGATGAGCGAGATCGACGCAAGCCTGCTGAGCAGCGAACAGGAGATCGACCTGATCAAGCAGATTTCCACTCTGCCGGAAGAAATTCGTCTGGCAGCCCGTGACTACGACCCCAGCCGCATCAACCGCTATGTCATCGAGCTGGCAGCAAGATTCCACCGCTTCTATAACGCCTGCCGCATCAAGGGCGAGGAGGAAGGCGTGCTGAAGGCCCGCCTGAAGCTGGCTGACACCGCAAGACAGGTCATTGCCATCTGCCTGGGCATCATCGGCGTCACCGCACCGGAAAAAATGTAAAACCTTCGATTGACCCGCTCTGCGGCTCAATCGAGATCCCCTGCAAAATCAAAACACCGCTCCTAACCGGGAGCGGTGTTTTTTGCTGGATGTGATTATACGAGTTTTTCAAATACCAATGTATTTTTATGATAGTGTGGACATTTCTTGATGTCAACGGGGGGGGAAAATAAGGAAATTTAGATTACACCGAGCTTGTTTTTCTCTAGGACCTTCACCAGCAATACGCCCAGCACCAGACCGGCCAGACCCTGTACGCCGTTGGCAGGCAC
>JAGBAT010000107.1 GCA_017938835.1 Oscillospiraceae bacterium
ATCTTGGATGCAAAATTCTGCGAAGCAACCCCCATCTCTCTGAACAGGTCCAGTAAAAACGGACAATAGACAAAACTCCCCCTAATGTAGGAAAATGAAAGTACTACATGAAGGGGGATTTGCTATGAGTAAGAGACGTTATTCAATCTCTGCTATGTGTCGCTTCTTTAAAGTTTCACGCAACGGATATTATGAGTATGTTAACAGTATTGCTGCTCATAAAACCGGAGCAGCACCGCTGTCGCTGCGCTACTCCACTTAAAATTCAATATTTTCCTACCGGGGCTTTTTGTACTGTCCGTACAATCTGGGGCAGTACAAAGATTGAATACAGTCGGTTGAGAGGTTTTTCTATTTACGGTTTCAGCTTTGACCAGACAAAAATAATGAGCTGGGCAGGAATGCCCAGAATATAAATGGGCCACACATTGTGACCGAAGGGCAGGATCGACAGCTGCAGGGTCACAAGCAATGACCACATGAGCAGAGAGATGATCAGATAATTCCGCCGCTGATCAAACCAGATGGAATTGAACACCAGCCATACGATAAAGGTAACGGGCACTGCGTAGATGAACACCAAGGTATTCACCACATTCCCGCCCGTCACCAGATGAATGACCGTAAAAATCAGTGCCGCAATGAGCCACACCATAAGAATACTCATCAGCGTGACCAGAGTACGGTTAATGCGGCTGCGCTGCTTTACCGCAGGCTCAGCGCCGATGGAGTCCCCCCGCACCAGCCAGTCCATAGACACCTGAAACAGATCGGCGATCTGCGCCAACACCGCCACATCCGGCAAAGACTCTCCACGCTCCCACTTACTGACGGCTTTGTCCGAGTAATTCAGTTTTGCGGCCAACTCTGCCTGTGTCATGCCGCTGGCCTGACGCAGACGGACAATATTCTTGGCAATGGTGAATTTAATCGGTTCCATGGCACTCTCCAGTTCAATAGTACAATACAGTTTAACACAGGAAACAGGGGAATTCAATGGAATTTGTATGAATTTCAATCCGCTCTACCAGTTGATTCTACCCGTGGGAGAGTGTATTTTTGCCCCGCTCCTGACGGTTTACCCATCTTGCGACAAATGTAGATTGCATTTTTCCAGCATGACGCAGTAAACTGAGAGCATCGAAATTTTCAGGAGGCAAATCTCATGAATCAATATACCATCTTCGCCGACTCCGCCTGCGACATCGCTCCTGCCGTTCTGGCAGACTGGGGCGTTCCCTTCCGCAGCCTGTCCTTCATGTTTGACGGCGAAGAGACGCAATATTCCAACAATGAACTGTCTGCCGCAGAGTTCTACCGGCAGATGCGCGGCGGCAAGACTGCAAAGACCTCTGCCGTCAATCCCGACGCCTTTTACCACGGCTTCGAGCAGGAGCTGCAGCAGGGCAGAGATGTTCTGTACATTGGCTTCTCCTCTGGACTGAGCACTACATACAACGCCGGCTGCATCGCTGCAGAAGAACTGCTGGAAAAATACCCTGACCGCAAAATCCTCACCGTAGACTCACTGGCTGCTTCCGCAGGCCATGGTCTGCTGGTATATCTGACCCTGCAGCAGAAGAACAACGGCGCCACCATTGAAGAGGCCGCACAGTTTGCCAAGGACACCAGCGCCCATCTGCAGCAGTGGTTCACCGTAGACACGCTGACCTATCTGCGCAAGGGCGGCCGTATCAGTGCCACGACTGCCACACTGGGCAATATGCTGGATCTGCGCCCCATCCTGCGTGTAGATGAGGAAGGCAGGCTGGCAAGCATGTCCAAAGTGCGCGGCCGCAAGGCATCCATCCGCGCTCTGGTGGATAAGGTCAAGCAGTATGCTGCCGAAGATACCACCATTTTCATCTCCCACGCCGACTGTGAAACAGATGCAAAAGCACTGGCAGAACAGATCCGTCAGGCAACCGGTCATGATACCACGATCATCACTGATGTAGGCCCCGTCATCGGCGCTCACGCCGGCCCCGGCACACTGGCCCTATTCTTTGTTGGAAAGTAATCAAACCATACAATTTGAGATCCTTCGACTACACAGCCGGAGGATCTTTTTCTATTTCCGAATCTCAAATCATATAATTTACCGGTTCTTTCTTGTTTTCAGCGTCCGCTTTTGTTATAATGAGCCGTTATTGATCTGATAGAAAGGGTATTTCACCATGGAATTCATAGAATTACTGAAAGTCATCCTGATTGGCATCGTAGAAGGCATCACCGAATGGCTGCCCATTAGCAGCACCGGTCACATGCTGCTGGTGGATGAGTTTATTACACTGCAGATGACCGAGGCATTTAAGGAAATGTTCTTCGTGGTCATTCAGCTGGGTGCCATTCTGGCCGTTGTCGTTGTCTTCTGGGAGAAGCTGTGGCCCTTCCGTTTTCAGGAAAAAAACGTCATTCAGAAAGACATCTTCTCCATGTGGTTCAAGGTCGTGGCCGGCGTCATTCCCGCCGGTGTGCTGGGGCTGCTGTTCGACGATTTTCTGGAAGAGCACTTTGGCACGCCCCTGACCATTTCCGTCATGCTGATTTTGTACGGTATCCTGTTTATCATCATTGAAAACCGCAACAAGAACCGTACCCCCGCAGTCAGCGACATCAGTCAGCTGAGCTATAAGACTGCTCTGGCCATCGGCTTTTTTCAGGCACTGGCCATGATCCCCGGTACCTCCCGCTCCGGTGCCACTATTATCGGCGGCCTTCTGCTTGGGGTTTCCCGCACTGCCGCTTCCGAATTCACCTTCTTTCTGGCCATTCCCACCATGCTGGGTGCCAGTTTAATCAAGCTGCTGAAGTTCGGCTTTGCCTTTACCGCTCCCGAGCTCATTACACTGATCGTGGGCATGGCAGTGGCCTTTGTCGTCAGCATCGGATCCATCCGCTTCCTAATGAGCTATGTCCGCCGCCACGACTTCAAGGTTTTTGGCTGGTATCGCATCATTCTGGGAGCACTGGTGATTCTGATCACAGTGTTATAAGACATCATATAAAAATGAGCCCTTTTAAAAGGGCTCATTTTTCAGCTTGTCAAAAAAGTGCACACGCCCTCTGTTTCTGGTATAATAGAAGAAACAGGGGGTGTTTTTATGGAGAAATGGAAAAAGGATGCAAGACACGATGCAGTTGTAGTCGACATAGATGCACTGGTACCCAAGAACCA
>JAGBAT010000013.1 GCA_017938835.1 Oscillospiraceae bacterium
CAAATTCATTTTTCGTCGCGACATGTGCGTGACGAAAAATACGTTTCAGCCCTCAAACGTGGGAATTGTCTGTCTATAGCAGACAATTTGTGCGCTGCAGAGGGCTGCTGTGCCATCGCCGAAGGCGGGGCAGTCTCGTCGGCAAAGTCATATTGACTTTGTCGACGATTTAAAAAATGCACCTCTTGTGAGGTGCATTTTTTCATCTCTATTCACATTATGCGCCGAGCAGGCTGCCGATGATGACGCCAGCGTAGGTGCCGATGACGTAGCCGAAGGTGCCTACCAGCATGACAGGGCCGACCAGCTTGCTCCATCCCTGAGAGATAGCCATGCCTGCTGCAGTGGTGGGGCCGCCGATGTTGGCGTTGGAGGCCAGAATGATGTCCTCCAGATCATAGTGCAGCAGCTTGCCGCCGACAAAGCAGAACAGCATGTTGATCACGACGATCAGACCGGTGAAGGCCAGCAGCAGAGGGGTCTCGGTGATGATCTTGACAATGGATGCGGGAACACCGATAACGAATAGGAACAGATAAATCAGGAAGGTACCGATTTCCTGAGAACCGTTCAATTTTGCCACCTGTTTTTCGCCCAAGGTGGCGCATGCCATGGCAACGGTAGTGATCCACACATATTGGCTGCCGAAGAAGGTGTTCAGAATGGTCAGCAGGGCATTGGTAGTGGGGATCAGGTTGCCAATGAAACCTGCAATGAGCTTGGCAACGGTCACTATGGTAACGCAGTAGGCGAAGTTCATTGCAATGTCCTTTAAGGAAATGTCCTTGCGGGTCCAGTAGGCAGCAGCCTGTGTCTGGGCACCGTCGGTGCCGACCACAGCCACTTCGTCGATATGGGGATGGGTGTAGTGCTTGCGGAAGAAGTTCATGCCTGCAAAGAAAATCAGGGCGAAGAAATACAGTGCCATCAGCAGATTGTCTGCCACGGTAGCCGCACCGATCATTTCACCACTGACGGAAAATTCGTCTGCCAGTGCTGCAAAGTTGACACCGCCGCCAATGTAAGAACCGGTCATCATGGCGGCAATTCCTGCCAGTTCGGGGATGCGCTCATGCAGCAGAGAAAAAGCCACCACTGCACCTACACAGGTGCCCAGTGCGCCGATGAGGAAAATGACCATCATGCGGCCGGTCTCACGCCAGATCTTTTTCATGTTGCACTGCAGGAGCAGCAAAGGGATACCCATTGGAACAGCGTAGCCCCAGATGATCTCATCATACAGGACACTATTGACGGGGAGAATCCCCAGATTGGACAGTACCAGTGCAATGATCAGTGCAATGATCGCACCGGAGACTTTAGAAGCCCAGGTGTATTTTTGCTCAAGGTAGATGGCAAGCGCGACACTGAGACACATGACGGTCAGCAGCGTCCAGGTGTCATCAGCAGCAATCAGCGTTTCTCTGCCGACGAGGTTCAGAAATAGGGAACTGAACATGATTACCTCCGGAGTGTAAAAAGTATAATCAGTGTACCATATATTTATGGAAAAAGCGACAGAAAATGCTGCTTTTACAAATTGATTTTTATCGGTTGTGGCTTTGGCTGATGCCTTGAATTGCGCATCGTAGAAGCAAAACAAAATGCTGCTTCACTTTCAAACGTTCGGTGTATTACGACGTGTGTTGCACAAAAGGGCGGCTCATCGCCGGATGGGGAGGGATTTCTCGTTTAAGTCCAGAAAGCACTTAAACAAATAAAAACAGCACCTGCTGTTGCAGGTGCTGTTCGAGATTGGCTATGTAGCTTTTTCCAGTCGCAATATCAGGTAGCGAAACCGTCAACGGACAGGCAGGTTGCGGTGCAGTAGGTGGACAGGTCGGAAGCGAAGAACATGATTGCGTTTGCGATTTCGTAGGGTTCGCCCATGCGCTTCAGAGCAATGCCCTGGTTAACTGCCTGCAGAGCAGCGGGGTTCAGACCAGCGGTCATGTCGGTCTTAACGGAGCCGGGAGCAACACAGTTTACACGGATGTTGAAGAAGCCCAGTTCGCGGCCCAGAGACTTGGTCAGAGCGATAACGCCGCCCTTGGATGCGCCGTAGCCACAGCCCATGCCGGAGCCGTACAGACCGGTCATAGAAGCGGTGTTAACGATGGAGCCCTTGCGCTTTGCACGCATCAGCAGGCCAGCCTGACGGTCAACATAGTAGGTGCCGATCAGGTTAACATCGATCTGACGCTTGAATTCGCCTTCGGGAATGTTCTTAATGGTAACGTTGTGAGTGATACCTGCGTTGGAGCAAACTGCGTCCAGACGGCCGTACTTGTCGTGGAAGTCCTTCATGTCGCGAGCAACTTCAGCTTCAACCAGCAGAGAGGGCCAGTAAGCGTAGATGTGTTCTGCCTTTTCGGGGAAAGCTTCCTTCAGCTTTGCCAGAGCAGCAGTAGCGGTTTCTTCGCAGGAGCCGCAGATTGCGATTGCTTCAACATTTTCTTCCAGCATGCGAGTAGCGGTAGCGAAACCGATGCCACGAGTTGCACCAGTGATAAATACTACCTTGCCATCCATAATACCCATAATAAATTTCTCCTTTCAGCATTTAGGATATTCTGTTAGCATGTTAGCACAAGATTGCGAAATTTTCAACAATAATTCCGCCATAGACCCGTCCAATCACCCATTTTCTGTCAAACTTTAAAAAACAGGTGGCTAAAATAGGTGAAAATTAACAATAAATTACAGCGTTGGAAGTCCACTTCGGTGCGATGTGACTGTTTTTGTTTACAAAATAGTGTGTCGTATGGACAAATGTTTTGTCTGCTGTTTCACAATTCTTGCAAACCATGACGAAAACCCCGCTGTTTTTCGGCGGGGTTTTGCTCTTTCCAATTGAAACTGTCTTTCTGTGAAACACAGTTCATGTAGCGGGGGAAGCATATTTTTCCAGAATACCGAACAGCTTCATCAACAGGAAAAAAGCGGGCTGATTTTCTGTGATGGGTGTCTTTTCGCACAGGACGGAAAGCTGGTCAATCAGCTCGGTTACTTGCACCGTGCGGGCCTCATCCAGTTGTGCATAGACCGGTGGACTGTGCAGGTCCATTGTGTTGGTACGGTAATAGGGGGAAGCGGAAATATAGAAATAGACCCCGGAGTTCACATGACATTCGCTGACTTCCAGACGATCACCCTTCCCCATATCCAGTTTGTGAAAGTGGCTGGAGCAGAAGCAGAACAGACTGCCACGGCATACGGGGTAGCTGCGTGCGTTGACAGTCACGGTGCCTTCACCGCTGCGGACCAGCATGAATTTGATCTCATCCTGTTGCCGATAGGGAAGCTGCTGACGGATGGTCTTATGTCCTGCGTAAACCTCAGTAGGCAAAATGGCTTTGGAGAAATAGTCCCGACTGTAATAGGGACTGGAATATTTGCGTTTCTTCATTTGCTGTCTCCTATAAACATGGTGCGGTATGCACTTGGGGTGATGCCGTTGCGCTCCTTGAACAGTCTGGTGAATGTGCGTTCGGAGTTGAAGCCAGAGGCCAAAGATACATCCAGAATGGGCATATCTGTGACCACCAGAAGTGCTTCGGCATAACGCAGACGGTAAGCGGAAAGAAGATCTTTGAAGTTAGTGTCCAGTGTGTCAGCCAGCAGGGTGCGGATAATATTTTCAGAAATGTACAGCTCCTGTGCCATGGTTTTCAAGCTGATCTGTTCACGGTAGTTGGTATGCATATAGTAGAGAATACGCTCCACGGTTTCGCTGACCATTTTTCGGGGGGTACCGCGGGTGGCAATAGCGTATTCCCGGTATTCTTGGGGAGTCATGCCTTTTAGTTCCCGGAAGGTACGATAGAACGCGACTTCACTGCGGAATCCGCAGTAAGTAGAGATGAAATGGAAGCTCAGCTCACTGAACAGAATGGCACTGGCTGCCAGATTGATGCGGGCGCGGTTGACGGACTGGGCAAAGTTCATCCCCGTAGTGATGCGCAGTTCACGGTTCAGGGTGGGCACGCTGACACCAAAGTTTTCGGCTACATCTTTAGGATCCAGATCCTCCGCACAGGAATATGCAATGAACAGACTCAAAATCCAGCCCAGCGGCCATTGATGGCGAATGTGGATATGAGTGGCAGAATAATCATTGCACAAATCAATGAATATGTAAGACAGCTGTCCGAGAATAGCGCTTTTGATCAGGTTTGCACCGGAGCCGCAGTCATCGTTATACAGACGAAATTCTGCTATCAGGTCTTCCACCTGTCTGCGGACTGTGCCGCTGAGGGCATAGACAGGCAGAGCGGCAGAGAAAGCGGTGAGGCTGACGGAATTGTTAGGGCGATAGGTCATGTAGCTTGCAAGGGGGTAGTCATAGACAAGCACCTGTAATTCCAGTGCGTTGCCCCAGTCGGGCTCCAGCGAGAACACATGGTAGCTCTGCAACCAGCAGAAGCAGCCGGGCGTAAGATCAAACACAACACCATTGACAGTAAGTCGTCCGGTACCATCTGTGACATATATAAATAGAGAATCGTCCTCTGCTACGGGGGAAATATGATCTCTGACGGTCACGGTCTGGAGGGTCAGGTATTTATCTGGGCCTGTAAATATACCGCTGACGGGTCTGCCGCACAGAGGATGGGCTTTCTGCTGGGAACGCATGGGGGGTCACCTGCCTTTTTGAACCATTTGGTGAAGTAATCATAACAATTCTGCCGCCAAAAAGCAAGATTTGGTTACGGAGTTGGGAATCTGTTTAGTAAAATTCGTTATTTTGTCTAATAACATGATAGGAAATTTGAAAAACGGTGTAGAAGCCGTGCCTGCAATGAGAAAGCCTATTGGATGAATTGCAGATAGAATGTATGATATGATACAATAAAACAAAAGATATATGGACAAATGAAAGGAGCGGACTGCATGGGAAAGCCGAAAGTAATCTGTCACATGACTGTGACGCTGGATGGTAAAGTGACCGGCGATTTTTGGGAGACTGAAGCTGGTATTGCTGCTGCGGACGCCTATTATGAGGTGAATCGGCTGTACAAAGCTGACGCTTTTGCCTGCGGCAGAGTGACCATGATCGGCAGCTTTACACATGGGTGGCAGCCTGATTTAACCCCCTTCGCGGATGCACAGGTGCCCGAGGGGGACTTTGTGGCACAGCAGGCAGAGTATTATGCGGTGGCTTTTGACCGAAGGGGCAGTCTGGGTTGGCGAAATTCCCATATTTATGACGAAGATCCCGGTTATGACAATGCCCATATCATCGAGATCGTTTGTGCTGATGCGAATAAGGCATATCTGGCCTATCTGCGCACCATTGGCGTGTCCTATATCATTGGAGGGGACACGGAACTGGATTTGAAAAAAGTATTGGGGAAGCTGAAAAGCCTGTTTGGAATTAAAACTCTGCTGCTGGAAGGTGGAGGAACTTTGAACGGCAGTTTCCAGCGAGCGGACCTGATCGACGAAGTGAGCATCATCCTTGCGCCCATTGTGGCGGGGGAGGGGGAAAAGAACCTGTTCGAGGGCGGCAGCACGGATGTATACCATCTTCACGTGGCAAAGGGCATGGAGGGCGGCAGTCTGTGGCTGGTGTATAAGAAATAAATGAGGAGCAAAGGCAACATTCTCCTGGATTTTACGTCTGAAAAAATAGCATAAGATATATTCAAAAAGGAGGAAATGTTATGAAAAAGAGGCTGCTTGGCGGTATTGCGGTTATGGCACTGATTGTACTGATTCTGGCAAATTGTGTAGGCTGCGGCGGAAAACCTGTGATCTATCTGTATCCGGAAGAGACCACGGAAGTGACTGTACAGGTAGAGCTAAACGGTGTATTCACCGCTACATATCCGGAATACGATGATGGCTGGACGATGACAGCGGAGCCGGACGGTACGCTGACTGATGCAGCAGGCAGACAGTATTACTGCCTGTTTTGGGAAGGATTGATGCCCTCTGCGGAGATGGGGTTTGAACAGGGCTTCTGCGTGGCAGGCGAAGATACATCGGTATTTCTGGAGCAGACTTTGAAAGAAATCGGTCTGACGGACAAGGAAGCCAATGAATTTATCATTTACTGGCTGCCGCAGATGGAGAACAATGCCTATAATTTGATCTCCTTCCAGACAGATGCTTACGAGGAAGCAGCGAAGCTGAATGTGACACCGGAGCCGGACAGTGTGCTGCGCGTGTTTATGACATGGAAACCGGTGCTGACCAAAGTGGAGATCGCGCCTCAGACGTTTGAGCCGTTCGAAAGAGAGGGCTTTACAGTAGTAGAGTGGGGAGCCATGAAGAAGTAGGTAGAGCGTAAATGCAGGTGTATACCATGAAGAAGAGTTCTCAACGTGGGGCGGGACAAAAGGCAAGCGTCATACTTTGGGTAGGAGCGGGAGTTCACTGCCTGTGCAGTACGACAATGACCAAGGAACCATTTGAACAGAAACGAAAAGAGAGTGCTTTCTCAGAAAGCACTCTCTTAATATATACTGTATATTGATTACTTATTTGTTGCGGCGGCCTCTTCGCGGAGCTGCTGGCGCAGTCCGGTGTCATAAAGACCGAAGGGGTTCTTAATGTCTTTCTGCAGTTCTTCGCAGCGTGCAGCCAGTGCTGCACGGTTGATCTTGCCGGATTCCTTGCGGGGCAGTGCATCAACATATTCGATGGTCTTGGGAACCTTGAAGGGCAGCAGGAACTTCCAACCGTAACGGCGGAACTCATCATAGCTCATTTCACGCTTGGCTTCGATGACAGCATGGATGCGGCGGCCCCATTCGGGATCAGGGATACCTACGACAACCATATCTACGATGTCGGGGTGCTGCAGGAATGCATTTTCCACTTCTACTGCCAGTACATTTTCGCCGCCGGTGACGATCATATCGCTTCGGCGGTCGGCAAAGTACATGTAACCGTCTTCATCCACATAACCCATATCACCTACGGAGCGGAAGCCCTGACCGGAATCGCCCAGCTGTTCACGACCTACGTATTCAGTTTCCAGATAGCCGCCGGAGGGAGTCATGAAAATCTCACCTACTTCACCTACAGGCAGAGCGTTACCGTTTTCGTCACGGACTTCAATCTTGCAGCCGCCATAGGGCTTGCCGACGCTACCTCTGTGCTTCAGCCATTCATCGCCGCGGATGACGGTCATGCCGATCATTTCGGTCATGGAATAAATTTCATAGACATTCTTTGCACCCAGAATTTCGATCCACGCTTCCTTCAGTTCAGGGCTGCAGTAGCCGCCGGTGTGGCTGAGGGCCTTCAGAGTCTTGAAATCGTCCTTATTGAAGCTGTCCAGCTTCAGCATGCGATGCATCAGAGTGGGAACCATCTGCACACACTCGATGCCGTATTCCTTGATGTAGCGTTCAATGGCTACGGGCTTAAAGTTGTTGGGCATGACCACCAGATTGCCGCAGTTCAAACCGGAGAAGGCTGCAGAACAGGGGGCACTGTGGAACATGGGGCCGCACACCAGCTGGCGGCAGCCAAAGAACTGGCCGGTCATGTAGAACCAGCTCATGAGCGATTCATCGGACTCGCCGGCAGGGCGCTTGATCTTGATGAGTTTGGGCTTGCCGGTGGAACCGCCGGTAGTCTGCGCACGGCAGGGGATAGCCAGACAGTCGGGAGGCATCTTTTCGGAGTAGGCACCCAGACGGTCAAGCAGATCCTTTTCGGTAAAGCAAGTGTAGTTTACGGGATGGTAGCCATCGCCTACGATAATCTGAGGATGTGCCAGTTCAGCAAAGGCATCGATCTCAGCATCGGTGGAGCGAGGGGCTACGGGCATATAGCATGCACCGTTTTTCCATGCTGCGTAAGCGCACAGAATGTTTCCGATGGTGTTGGGCAGGCAGACCATAACGGTGCTCTTGTCGGTGACTCCCTGTTCCTTGAACAGCCATGCCAGCTGATTGGACTTGATGTACAGTTCCTTCCAAGTGATGGTCTTGACAGCAGTCTCTTCTTTATTGATTTCAATGATTGCGATCTCGTTGGGTTTGGTGTTTGCGATGGATTCGATCTGGCGTCCGGTGGAAACAAAGGTGGGTTCAAACTGAACGGTACTCTTGTTGTAAATGTTGAAGTGACGCAGGTTTTTTACATCGTTGGTTAAGGGAATTTTCTTTTCCATATTCTTGCAAACCTCTTTATTTGTCGTATGTAGTCTCTTCGAACCTATGTAATGATACGCCATTACATTGTCAAATCATAAACTATTCTCTCAGCCTGTATACGCCAAAATATCAGAAAATACTAACGATTTTGTTCTGTGGAGCCGAAAAAATTGAGGCAATAAGATTTTTTATCCTTTTTTGGGGAAATTTAAAATTTTTTGAAACAGGCACATTTGACATTGTCAAATCGTCTGTTTTTTTGTAACATATATATAAACAAATGCTTTGTACAGGATGTGAGAAGAATGAAGAAAATGATTGCGCTGCTGATGGCCGCAGTTCTGTTGCTGACAGCTGTAGGATGCGGCGGCTCGGCAGACAACGCGCAGACGGCTGCGACGGTTTGGGTCAGCTATGAAGAGGATAGCGGCAAGGTCAAGAATGAGAAAAATAAGGATATTTTTATTTACAGCTGGCAGCAGCCGGTCATCAGCGGCCAGTCCGAGGCTGCGAAGATAATCAACACCAAACTGGATAATGCCACCACTGCATTTGTCTATGGCAGCGGTGGTGTGCAGGAACTGACGGAAATGGCCAAGATGGACTGGAACGAGAACTGGTTCACCTGCTACGCTCTGGAGCGTACTGTCAGCACGGCGAGGATCGACAGTGCAGTGGTCAGCTTTCGTTATACCGACTATGTCTTTACCGGAGGGGTCCACGGATACACCGGTGAGTACGGTATAACTTACAATATAGCTACCGGAGACCAGATGTCTCTGGGAGATCTGACAAGTGATGAAGCATCGCTGATGGAATTTTGCAGGGAGTATATCGTTGCAGTTTGCGAGGATGAGGGATATGCATACAGGGAAACACTGCTGCCGGGGTATCAGAACAGTCTGGACTCTGTGCTGAAAAACTGGTGCCTGACAGACACTGGTCTGCAGTTTATTGCTCAGCCCTATGTGATCGCGGCCTATGCAGCAGGCACGCTGTACTTTACCATCCCCTATGCTGAACTGACGAACCTGCTCCAGAAACAGTGGCAGCCCGGCCGGCTCAATCAGGGCAGCGGCGATGTCTACATCAGTTCTGCAGCAGACCGCAGCAGTGCCGATACATTCGTTGTAGATACCGAAGGTCAGCCGATCGCGCTGCAGGTCCGGGGATATGTTTATGATTTCTCTCTGGAGGGGCTGAACAGCTATAAGACCAACGGTGTAAATAATTTTTACGTGACAGAGCAGCATTTGTACAGTCCGGAACTAACCGATGGCACTCAGTTTATCATTCAGCTGGCACCGGAGGCGGTGCCCAATGCCATGATCCGGTATAAGACTGATACAGGTACGGAGCACCAGTATTTTATCAGTGCCTCCGATAATGGCTCTGCGGTATTGACGGCGGTGGAAACGCTGGTCAAAACGGACGATTAAATGAAACTTTTCTCTATAGATTCCGTCTGATTGGTAAATAGTTCCAATTGGAGGGGTGCTTGTGAAGAAGTACAACATTGGTTCAGCTGTGCTGGTGAGTCTGTTAATGGCAGGAACACTGGCCATGACAGTGAGTGCCAATTCCTCATGGGTATGGATTTCTGAATCACGGCCCTATGATCTGCTTCCGGCAGTTGTTGCGATAACCTTGGCAGGAGAGGTCTATGCGCTGTATCATTTCGCAGGGGTGCGGAAGCTCGGAAAGGTGTTCTTCTGGGTCACAGT
The DNA here is from genome assembly GCA_017938835.1 of Oscillospiraceae bacterium. Taxonomy (GTDB): domain Bacteria; phylum Bacillota; class Clostridia; order Oscillospirales; family Oscillospiraceae; genus HGM13010. The sequence continues at coordinate 9,839 of JAGBAT010000013.1, forward strand.
GGCCAATCTCCTGAGCTTTTTGGCCCCCTACGCATTGGGCTTCCTTGCGGATCGAGCGGTACATCCCGGATTTCAGCGGTTTCTGGATTCCGGGCCCCATTACAGTGTGGGTGGGATGTATCTGGCATTGACCCTGCTTGTGGAGACACCGGTAGTGCTTGCAGCGTTGCATAAGGAGGCTGCGGAGGATATGGGGCTTCTGAAGGTCATTGTACTGACCAATGTGGTGACCACAGCTTTGGTGGCGCTCATTGAGCGGGTATTCTGCGAAGGACACTGGTGAGGCAGGCGATGGGGATAAGAAAAGGCTGCTTGACTGCAGTGTTAGTCATACTGATTTTAGTGGGGATTTTGTTTGGCGGTATCCAATACCGTACAAGCTATGCAAAGACGGAAATCGTAAGGTCGTTCTCAGAGGATGGACAATATACGCTTGTGATTGATATGATCGGTGAGCCGGACTGGCCATTCGGTGAGACTCATTGCCGTTTTGATTTGCTAGAGAATGGAAAACACATTATAAAATATCCTTTTTCCATTCATGATGATGGAGCCATGGCTCATGCGGACAATTTCAATGTTGTTTGGAGTACCAGCGAAGTGAAAGTAACGGTGTCCGGCTCAGAGCAGGAAGACCGGGAATACAGATTGAAATTTAATGGAATCGTTGAATAGAAACAGGACGATGGAGCATGTTCCATCGTCCTGTTTCTATTGTATCAAAATGTAAGCAGTATTTTCGCCCTCTCCAACTGGCAATCTATGATTGCGAGGCACGAATAAAACCTGCTTTACTATCGCCGCAAGGCGGGATTTTCTGGATTGTGCTCCGAAGGAGGGCAATCGAAGTCTTATACTACCCCCAGCCCCTCTGCGGGATGCTCCGGCATGTAGCAGGGCATGGTTTTGAGCTTGAACAGATTCAGCTTGTGCAGACGGTCAATACGTGCCTTCGTTTCCAGATCGTCGATCTCACCGGTGCGGATGTAGCGGTCCAGTACAGCGTAGGTGAAGCCGAGCTTGTCCTCATCGGTCTTGCCGCTGAGACCGTCTGCAGGGGGCTTTTCGATGAGCGCTTCCGGCAGGCCCAGATACCGACCGATTGCCTTGACTTCCTGCACAGTGATCTGTGCCAGAGGTGCAAAGTCCCCTGCGGAGTCACCATAGCGGGTGGAGTAGCCTACCCAGTCTTCGGACAGGTTGCAGGTATTGGCCACGCGGCCGTTCATACTCTGGCTGACTGCATAGACAGTGGCCATGCGGATGCGGGGAGGCAGATTGATGCGGGTCTGTTCTGTGGCAGGTACGCCTGCTTTGTCCAAGCACTCCAGAACGCCGGTGGTGGCTGCTTTGATATTGCAGACAAAGTGGGTGATGCCCAGATGATCTACCAGCATCTGAGAGCAGTCAATGTCGCTCTGTTTGCCGTCTGGCATAAGTACACCGATGACGCGCTCCTTACCCAGTGCCGCTACGCACAGCGCAGCGACGACGCTGGAGTCCTTGCCGCCGGAGATGCCCAGCACCGCGTTGCATCCCTTGCCGTTTTCCTCAAACCAGTCGCGGATCCACTGAATGATTTCCTGTGTTGTTTTTTCTGCGTTGAATGTCATAAGGATTCCTCCGTTATATGAGAATATCGGTATTTTTTTCCATCATAACACAAAATGTTCCGACGGAACAGAAAAAGAATGGAAAAATACAAAAAGGTGCGTGAGAACGTTCTCACGCACCTTTGCGATGTCTGCATTGTATGACAAATTCATGGAAATGTCAAGAAAATCTGTGCGGTTGACGGATTATGTCAATGTGGAGTATAATACCATCGGGTTATAAGAGGAAACGTGGTTTTGCGGGGTGAAAAGTCCTTCCAGCGGCGTTATCTGTCGATCTCCAAGGGCAAGAACGCAGTCACCGCTCATTTTAATCATCTACAGGCGTATTACCCTTTATCAACCGATGGTAACTTGTTACCAATACGAACGATTGGAAGTTGATCACTTTATGAATATTAGAGCGACTTTAGCAATACTGGTTGGACGCTGTGTAAAGCTGGCGGCAAAGATCCTGCACCGCGGCGGTACGGCAAAACCCGGAGAGATCGCACTGAAGCTGTGTCCCCAACTGCCCGCCGTTTTGGCAAAGGATATGCAGATCATCGTTGTAACCGGCACCAACGGCAAGACCACGACCTGCCGCATCGTGGAACAGGCGTTGCAGGACGAGGGCATCGACTGTACCGCCAACCGCAGCGGGGCCAACCTTATGAGTGGTTTGGCGACCATGCTGATTGAAAACAGCACTTTGAGCGGTCAGGCGAAGAAGGCTGTTGCAGTATTTGAATGTGACGAGGCGGCTTTTCGCAAAGTCGTACCCATGATCAAACCCAAAGTGGCACTGGTCACCAACCTGTTCCGCGACCAGCTGGATCGTTATGGCAGTATGGAAAATGTGCTTGCATGTATTCGTGAGGGCATTCTCGGTTCTCCCGACACTGTGGTATGCCTAAATGCCGACTGTTCTCTGACTGCTTCTCTGGCAGAGGATGTGCCCAACAAATGCTTGTTCTTCGGTTTTGACAAGTCTCTGGGTAACGGCGAAGCGCCTGCCGTGTCTGCGGCACCCAACTGCATCCGCTGTGGTGCACCTTATGAATATGACCACTATATTTACGGCCATCTGGGCGGCTTCCGCTGCCCCAAGTGTGGCTATAAGCGTCCTGAAGCGGATATTACTGTGACGGAGATCAGTCATCAGGATGCTGACAGCTCTACCATTAAGGTGTCTATGGGCGACTACGAAGCAGAACTGATGGTAAATCTGCCTGCAAACTACAATATTTATAATGCTATGGGCGCAGCGGCCGCTGCGATCGCATTTGGCGTAGATAAGGACAGTTCCTTTGGTGCATGTGAGCACTTTGCATGCGGTTTTGGACGTATGGAAAAGCTGACCTACAAGGATATGAGTTTCCGCATGATCCTTGTGAAGAATGCGGTGGGCTGCGATCAGGTCATTGATTATCTCAGCAATGTGGACGAAGACTTCCTGCCTGTATTCCTGCTGAATGACAATGTGGCTGACGGCACCGACATCAGCTGGATCAATGAAGCAAACTTCGAAAAGCTGGCAGCGTCACACGGCGGTAAGGCACTGACTTCGGGTAAGTGCGCCGAAGCATTGGCACAGCGTCTGATCGCAGCAGGCTTTGATGCTGATGGTGTGGTCGTGGAAAAGGATATGGATAAGCTGGTGGAACGGATGGTGGCACACGGCGGAAATGTGTATGTGGTTCCCAACTACACCACCATGCTGGAGATCCATGGAAGACTGGCGGCTCTATGCGGCAGCAATCAATTCTGGGAAACTTAATAAAAGGGGGCCTCGTTCTATGGAACGAGGCCCCTCAGTGGTGAGGGAATAGGGGTGTTTTGTCCGTGTCCGCCCATTCTGTGATCTCTGCGGGCGGAAATTTCCTCAGGCAGAGGAAACAGCCGTAGATTGTGGAATTTGGGATTTGCTGTTTGTTATAAATACTGAATCTGTGGGCCATCATCAAACATAAAATCAGCAACCTTATTTTAAGTATAACCCTATAATTGATGGCATCAAATTACAATACCAAAAATTGTAACAGAAACAGTGGTAGATTTAGTGCCTGTTTGACAATTGTTAAATTAGCGGAATTTGTGTTAGTATCATATATGTGAGAGAATTTGGGTTCGTATGATTTATACGGCTCCGGATATACTAATCCCAGGTTTGGAAAGAAGGTTTCACGGATGAGAAAAACGAAAATTATTTGCACACTTGGCCCCGCATCCGACAATGAAGAGGTTCTGCTGGATATGATCAGAGCGGGCATGAATGTTGCCCGTTTTAATTTCAGTCACGGTTCCCACGAAGAGCAGAAAATGAAGATGGACATGGTGCGCAAGGCCAGAAAAAAGCTGGGCAAGCCTGTGGCACTGCTGCTGGACACCAAGGGTCCTGAGATCCGCACCGGTGTCTATAAGGATGGCAGAATTGAGATCAAGGAAGGCCAGACCTTTACTCTGACCACCCGTGAGATCGAAGGCGATGATACACAGGTTTCCATCAATTACAAAGGCCTGCCTCAGGACGTTTCCGTTGGCACCAAAATTTTGATTGACGACGGTCTGGTTGCTTTTGAAGTTGTTTCTCTTACCGATACGGATATTGTCTGCAAAGCACTTAACGATGGTCCCTTGTCCAACCGCAAGAGTGTGAATGTGCCTGGCATCAAGCTGAATATGGAGTACATTTCCCCCAAGGACCGGGAGGATCTGATTTTCGGCTGCAAGGAAAAGGTGGACTATGTGGCGGCGTCTTTCTGCCGCAATGCACAGGATATGCGCGACCTGCGTGCTGTGCTGAATGAAAACGGCGGGGATAACATTGCGATCATTGCCAAGATCGAAAACATGGAAGGTGTTGAGAACATCGAGGAAATCCTGGACGAAGTGGAAGGCATTATGGTCGCCCGCGGTGACCTAGGTGTGGAAGTTGACTTTGAACTGCTGCCTATGATCCAGAAGTCCCTGATCAAGAAGTGCATCCATCGCGGCAAGATCGTTGTGACTGCTACCCAGATGCTGGATTCCATGACCAAGAACCCCCGACCCACTCGTGCGGAAGTGTCCGACGTAGCCAATGCCGTGTTTGACGGAACAGGTGCTATTATGCTCTCCGGTGAGACCGGTGTGGGCAAATACCCTGTGGAGACGGTTCGCACAATGAGCAAGATCGCAGAAAATGCGGAACACACTATGAGATATCACAGCAGCGGTGAATACGAAGATATTGCATTGGAAGGTGACTGTATCACCAATGCGATTGCTCACGCAGTTTGTGCGACCTCCGAGGATCTGGATGCAAAATGCATCGTTGCATTTACCGACTCTGGCTTTACCGCAAATGCAGTATCCTGCCGTAAGCCCGAAAAGACCATTGTTGGCGCAACGCCAGACCCTGTCAGCTTCCATAAAATGGCACTGTTCTGGGGTGTGCAGCCCTGTCTGGTAAAGCGCCCCAAGTCCGGCACTGACTTGTATCTGCAGGCTGTCCGTGCGGCAGTGGAAACGGTGGATGCACAGATGGAAGATATTATTGTCATCACGGCAGGTATGCCTGTTGGCCGTACCCCCTACACCAATACCATGCGTGTCATGCATATTACTCAGGATTTCATCGATCTGGCATTTGAAGACGAATTTTAATAAATTCTTGAACTGCACGCGCTTCATTGTAGAAGCTGCCATAGAAGAGATGAGCAGGCATGCATGTCATGATGAAAAAATTTTCATTCGCATCTCTGATGTGAAATGCTGTAAAACAACGAGCAAGAAAACCGCCCCGAGCGAGGGGCGGTTTTTGTTTCGTCATTGGCGTAGCCGGGTTGCTTCTGCGCATGTTGTGGGAAAAGTTCAGAAGAAGATAAAATGCAGTTCTGGATTTACAATTTAAGTGCAACAAAAAATAAAAGATGACCCATAGCCGAAAAGCCCTTAAAATGGTGTTTGCGGACAACAAGAAAGGAGCCGGAGGCTATGAGTCATTACAAACACCTTAGCATAGAAGAGCGAGA